>NZ_JAFFQE010000001.1:0-316754 GCF_016919005.1 Desulfopila inferna | reverse complement strand
ACCTTGACCCAAGCTATTGCCTTGGGAATGGGCATTGACAAAAATTGCTATGTGACCAGTCCTTCCTTCAATATATTCCACGAATATCCAGGCATTATACCACTCTATCACATGGACTTCTACCGACTGTCGAACAGCGATGATGTCGTGGAAATGGGACTTGATGAATATTTTTACGGATCAGGTGTGACGGTGATTGAATGGGCCGGCAAAGCCTTGGATATTCTGCCGCAGGACAGATTGTCAATTTTTCTCACCGGCAGTGGTCAGAATGCAAGAGTTGCTGTTTGTACATACCCGGAAGCCTTATGGCAGGAAAGAGTTACTGTATTACTGAAAACTGTCTCAAGGTCATAATGATGGACGTTTTTGTTGCCCGTCAGCCAATATTCGACAGAGAAAAAATACTCTTTGGATACGAACTTCTCTTCCGGGAAGGAAATTCCAATGTTTTTCCGGACATAGATGGAGATACAGCGACAACCAGCCTGTTGTCTTCTTCGTTTTTCACCGTCGGAATAGACAGAATTGCCGTAGGTAAGCCAGCTTTTATTAATTTCACAGAAGATTTGATTAAAGAAGGAACGCCGCACCTCTTTCCTCAAGATAAACTGGTGGTTGAAATACTGGAAAGCGTCTCACCGGATCCAAAGACCATACAGGCCTGCAGGGAGTTGAAGGAGCAGGGATATATGCTGGCCCTCGATGATTTCGTCTATTCCGGATCATTCGATGAGTTGCTCGAGCTTGTCGATATCGTAAAGATAGATTTTCGCCTGACCTCAAGAGAAACTATCGAAACTATGATCACCTCGCTGTTATCCAGAGGCTGTAAAATCCTTGCGGAAAAGATAGAGACATATGAAGAGTTTAACGCCGCAGCCTCTCTGGGGTTCCAATATTTTCAAGGATATTTTTTTTCCAGACCGGAGATCCTCAAAAACAAAGAACTCTCTGCATCTCAGTTGATAATGCTGCAGCTGCTGGCCCAGCTCAATTCTGCGGAATTCGATATATCCACACTGGAAGAACTGGTTATCCAGGATGTTTCCATATCTTATAAGCTGTTAAACTATCTCAACTCTGCTCATTTCAGCAGGCTGCAGCCGATATCTTCGATCAAACAGGCTATAAGCTTTCTCGGGGAGAAAAGTTTCAAGCTTTTCGTAAGTCTCATCGTCACCAGCAAACTTGCTGAAAACAAGCCTCTTGAGCTTATCCGCCTCTCCATCGTCCGTGCCCGTTTCCTTGAACTGGTCGGCATTGAAACCGGTAGAGACAGCAGTGAGATGTTCCTGTTGGGGTTGTTCTCCCTCATTGACGCAATGCTCGATAAGAATATGGAAGAGATTTTCAGCAAGCTTCCTCTGTCATGGAACATCCAGTCGGCCCTTCTGCACCGGCAGGGTGAGCTGTTCTTTTTTCTGCGCCTTCTGGAAAGTTATGAAACCGGCAATTGGGTAGCTTTTAAATATGCCCATAAAAAAGCTGCAATTGATAGTGGAAAAGTAGTAGAATTTTACCTCGAATCTCTCAGGTGGGCCGAATCATTCAACCAGGAATGATTTTTATCTCAATCTGAATGCAAAAGAGAGCAGTAAGCATCATGCTCAGTGACTGTTCTCATAAAATTTATTACATCTTTTATATTATGAAAAAGCAAAAAGTTACATTTTCGGACTGTCTCAAAACCTTTACTATAGATCAGGATAAGGCAATTTCGCCTGAAGAAACAGTTAAGCGTTTCTACGCTAAACTGGAAAAACCAAATATCAAAATCCTGAGTGAAGTGAAACGGATCGATAACGGCAGACTTGATATCCCGGTTTACTTTAGCGTGTGCGGGGAAGATGCGGTCAATATAATCGGTACCAAAAAACAGATGGGCAAAGGGGCCTCCCCTATGCAGGCCAAGGCATCCGCCTGTATGGAACTTGCTGAACGTTTTTCCTTCTTCTCCTTTAAGAACTCTGCCGCCAACTTCATCACAGGGGACTATGCCGCTATGCGTTCTCAGGGATATCCGGTGATGGAGCTTCATTACCTCCTGCAGTCTGTCCATGATGAAAAAACCGACGAGGCAACCCTGGAAAGACTTCTTGCCGAAATTCCCATGCAGTGGACCTGGGCCACCAATATTACCAAGAACGAAGAGGTTCTGATTCCCTTTTCCTGGTTCTATGCGATCAATGAATTTAACGGTCCTTCGGCCGGTAATACTTACGAAGAGGCGGCTCTGCAGGGAATCAGTGAGATCGTTGAACGACATGTCTGCTCGGTAATTACCCACAACCAAATGGCGACACCGACAATAGATCCTGACTCTGTGCAAGATCCAGTCGCACGAAAGCTTATTGACACATTCGAAAAAAATGGAATTCAGCTTTATCTTAATGATTTTTCACTGAATACTGGAATCTGTACGGTAGGAGCTCTTGCTGTTGATCCTGCGACATTTCCGGAGAAGAGTGAAATAGTTTACACAGCCGGGACAACCCCTGATGCAGAGAAGGCCATAATCAGGGCGATAACCGAGGTTGCCCAGCTTGCCGGTGATTTCAACTCCAATTCAAATTACGTTGCCTCGGGCCTTCCCAAACCACTTTCGCTTGCCGAAGTTGAATATGTGACCAATCCGGGCCTGCACACAACTGTTTCCAGGATGAACGATCTCTCTCACAATAATATCAAGGTTGAGGTTGAAAACTGTACAGCCGCCCTTGAGAAAATCGGAATGGACATTTTCATGATTGATGTGGCTCATGAAGATCTTGAAATTCCAGCTCTTTATACCATCATTCCCGGAGCCCATTTTCGTGAGCGTTCGATGATCCGTTCAGTGGGATTATTTGCCGCCAAGCTGGTGGTTGAACTTATTGACAATCCAGGTGAAATTGAGGAAGCTCTGGACCGGATGAGCGAAGTGTCGCCGGATACCTACTATGTTGAATTTTATCGAGGCCGGAATCTATTTAACCTCGAGCTCTATGAAGAAGCGCTGCCACATTTTGAGAAATCTCTGTTGCTTGATCCGGAAAAAGAGGATCTGCCATATATCTATTCCTATCAAGGCAACTGTCTCTCCAAGATAGGTCAATATGATGCTGCTATTGCCGCTCTTATCAAGGGATGTCATGAAGATGATGAACGCCCCGATCTTTATAATCTTCTCGGCGTATGTTACTTTAAAAAAGAACTGTACGAGAAAGCCATTGAGTGTTTCAAACGCGCAGTCGATCTTAATCCGACCTCGGCAATGGACTACGCCAATCTTGGGGTAAATTACGCCAAATTAGGAAAAGATAATGAGGCTGTACAATTTTTCACCCTTGCACTGACTCTGGATTCCTCCCTGGATTTTGCACAGGATTATCTCGATAGGCTTCTAGCGGAAAAGCAAAAATGAGATAGTGAGGGAAATGGCATGGCATCGACTTTTCCCTCACTTACCTGTGCTACAGAAAATACAAGCAATGTAAGGTATTATAAGATGAAATCCTGCCTTTCCATCTATTGACCTGTTCAAAGCCCATTCCTGAAATCACTTGATAATTTGTGGGGTCATCTTTATTATCATAAATTTTCGGCTTCAAAAATGTGCATTTTTTTTTGATTTCCTGAGACACGAGAAACTCTTCATGAAAAAGATTTTTCTGCTGCGACATGGCTCAACAACGCTCACCGACAGATATGTAGGTGTTTCCGATATAGAATTATCAGAAAATGGAATAGAAGAGATTCTCGCTCAAGTTCCATATGTTGCCCGGCATTCCTTTCCGATAATTTTCTGCAGCCCCTTGAGAAGATGCCGACAAACCAGA
Organism: Desulfopila inferna; assembly: GCF_016919005.1. NCBI lineage: Bacteria > Pseudomonadati > Thermodesulfobacteriota > Desulfobulbia > Desulfobulbales > Desulfocapsaceae > Desulfopila > Desulfopila inferna. Next base: position 312,933 of record NZ_JAFFQE010000001.1, on the reverse strand, counting down.
GAGGCTTTGGGGCTTCATCGGGATGTAATTTACGATGAACGAATAGCTGAGATCAATTTCGGAAAATGGGAGGGGAAAACTTTTTCTGAAATTGCCTGCTCGTCGCCCGATCTGGTAGAGGAATGGCGTTGTGCCGGCAGTTCATTTTGTTTTCCCGGAGGGGAAAAGCTAGCTGATTTTTATGAGCGCATCAATGATTTTGCCTCTTCGGTTCACGCCGCCGAAGCCGGGAAAATTCTTATCATTTCCCATGGGGGGGTAATTCGACACCTGGTTTGCCGTTTCCTGAATTTATCTTTTGACTCGTATTTATACTTTAAGGTCGAGTGCGGAAAATTTACCATACTTGACCTGCATAGCGATGGCGGAATTTTGACAGGATTAAACAATGGAGTGATACGTGTCTGATATTATTCTCGTTACCGGTGGATCAAGAAGCGGCAAAAGCCTTTATGCCCAACAACGCGCCGAAGCAATAGAGGGGAAGAGGATGTTTATCGCCACCTGTCCCAAAATCGATCCGGAGATGGATGATCGGATAACAAAACATAAGCGGGACAGACAGGGAAAGGGATGGTTTACCATTGAAGAAGAGGTGGAGATCAGCACTGTACTGCGGTCTCATCGTGATGTTGATGTTATTCTTGTCGATTGTCTGACGTTATGGGTCAACAACCTTATATACAAAGACCGCGAGACATGCCGGAGCATCGACGAAGCCCAGATGTCCCTTCTCTGTGAAGAAATGCTAAGAGTAGGCAGTAGCCATCCCGCCACTATTATTTTTGTTACAAATGAAATTGGATCAGGTATTGTGCCGGAGTCTCCCGCGACCAGACACTACCGGGATCTTGTCGGCAGATGCAATCAAAACATCGCTCAAGGCGCCGATGAAGTGGTACTGGTCTGTTGCGGTCTTCCACTCACATTGAAAAAATACAAACCCAGCTGAGCTGGACTCTTTACAGCACCCCCTTGGGGTACAAGAACCTTTAGACAGATTAATTTCTTGCAAAAAAAATACCAGAAAGAGATCTGTAAGATACTAAGAACAGGATTGATTCATGAGCACACTGGAAAAAACTCTCAAGAGGATCTTCCCTCAGGACAGCATTAGTCGGGAGGAGGCAAAAAACAGACTCGATCAGCTCGCCATACCGTATTGGGCCCTCGGAGATCTCATGGATCTTGCCATTGAAATAGCCGGGATGACGCGTACGATCAAACCGGCCGTAAAGCGAAAGGCCATTGTGACCATGGCCGGGGATCATGGTGTGACCGTTGAAGGCATCAGCAAGTTTCCCAGTGAGGTCACACCTCAGATGGTTGCCAATTTTGTCAATGGAGGGGCAGGAATTAATGCTCTTGCCCGCCAGGCAGGCGCGGACATCTTTGTGGTCGATATGGGCGTAAATGCCGACCTCAACAATTTGGCCAGTTCCGGAAAGATTATCAATAAAAAGGTTGGCTTAGGGACTGATAACATTGCCCGGGGTCCTGCCATGAGCCATGCCATGGCCAGACGCGCAATCGAATCCGGAATCGAGATAGCCGATGAACTTTCGAAAAGCTACGATATATTCGGCACCGGAGATATGGGGATCGGAAATACCACTCCTTCTACAGCCATTGCTGCGGTGTTTACCAAAAAAGATGTGGCCGAACTGACGGGTAGGGGGACCGGTCTCGATGACCAACAGCTTCTCCACAAGATAAAAATAGTAGAGAAGGCCATCGCGATCAACAATCCCAACGCTGCGAAGGGGCTGGATGTTCTGGCCAAAATAGGTGGTTTTGAAATTGGCGGGATTGCCGGATTGATCCTGGGGGCGGCCGCTAACTCCAAACCTGTCATTGTCGATGGATTTATCTCTACAGCCGGGGCGATGATTGCATCATCCATCGAACCCTTTGTCAGGGATTATCTGATTTTTTCCCATAAGTCAGTAGAACCTGGACATGAAGCCATGCAGACTTATCTTGGCTGCAACAAACCGCTTCTTGATCTTAATCTGCGGCTTGGAGAAGGAACAGGTGGTGCATTGGCCATGAACCTGGTTGAGGCTGCGGTTGCGATCTTGACGGAAGTTTCCACCTTTGAAGAAGCTGCAGTGGCAAATGCCGACAAGTAGGAAATCTTGAGTCTCTCGATTATGAAGAGCAATCTGATCTGTTTTTTAACCGCACTGCGCTTTCTCACCATCCTGCCGCTGCCCTGGTACGCCGACAGGGATAGCGAATATTTCGCCAAATGCGGTAATTATTTTTCCCTGGTCGGCTTGCTCATAGGTATTGGCGGAGTTATTCTCACTTCATTGCTGGCCCAATTTTTACCGCCGCCGCTTTTTTCCTGTGTAATTATCCTTTACCTTGCAATTATTTCAGGATTTCTCCATCTCGATGGTCTTGCCGATACGGCTGATGGCTTTCTCAGCGCCCGACCGAAAGAAAAGATTCTGGTTATCATGCATGACAGCAGAAGCGGGGCGATGGGAGTTATCGCCCTGGTGCTGCTGCTGCTCTTTAAATTTGCCGCTCTGCTCTCTATCCCCACTGAGAAGGTCGCTGCTGCAGTTCTTTTCATGCCGCTTGGGGGAAGATGTGCGCTGGTAATTTCCATGGCCTATCTCCCCTGTGCACGAGAGGGTGGACTGGGCAGGCTCTTCTCTGTCACGAAGAACCTGCTTACTCCGGCATTGGCAATTTTGGTCATCCTCGTTACCGGTGTGTTCAGCAATTTTCTTTTCGCGCTTCTGACTCTGGCTGCGCTTCTGTCTACCGTTTTTCTGTTTGGAATGTGGTGCAGAAAAGTATTGGGCGGAACGACCGGTGATACGCTTGGAGCTGTCTGCGAACTCACAGAAACAGCTGTAGCTATGTTTTTTGCTATATATCTCAACCTTTAATGAGCATCAAATGGGAAAGAATGACACCGTCACCCTGAATAACGGACATGGCGGCAATATCCATCTATTGTCACGGCAGGCATCGGGACAGAATCCGATTATTGATTTCAGTGCAAATATAAACCCCAAAGGACCACCGGTTTGGCTGCGCGCCACCATCAGTAAAGAGCTTTCCGGTATCATTCATTATCCCGATCCTGACTGTTATACCTTTATAGAAGCAATTGCCGACTTTCACCAGATAAGCAAAGACAGCATCATCGCAGCCAACGGTACCACCGAACTACTCTATGCCTTGCCTGGGGCTTTGCAGTGCCGCAGGGCGGTTATCCCGGTTCCTTCCTATATCGATTACCAGAAGGTGATGGAACTGAATGGCCTGGAAATCCTACAATTTCCCCTGTCACCGAAAAACAATTTTCAGCTCGATATGAATGCTCTTGCAGAGGTCATTCAGCCCGACGATATTGTAATCATCGGCTCCCCCAATAATCCGACCGCCGGCCTGGTCGAGCCTGCGGCAATAGCCAGACTTGCCGAAAGATTTCCTCATTCCTGGTTTCTCATTGATGAAGCTTTTTTGGATTTTGTTCCAGGAAGAACGTCCGTTGCCGGTATATCGGCAAACATCATTACCTTGAACTCCCTTACTAAATTTTATGCCATTCCGGGACTGCGTCTCGGCTTCGGCAGTTTCCCAGTATCCATCGCAGAGAAACTCAGGCAGGTTCTGCCTCCATGGACGGTCAATTCACTTGCCCAGGCGGTTGGAGCAAAACTCTTCGCCGATACCGACTACCGTGAGAAAACTTTAAATTATCTGCGGGGTGTTCAAACAGAGTTGTTCGATACACTTTCGACCTTCAGGGAAATTACGGTATTTCCCTCGGAGGTCAATTATTTCCTGGTAAGGATCGAGACGAAAAGCAACGTCCGGATTCTAGCTAAGCACCTGTTGCAATACCACAATATTGCTATACGAGATTGCAGCAACTACGCAGGTTTAAGTAAAAAATATTTTCGCATTGCCGTAAAGACTCCTGAAGAGAACGCTCAACTCATAAATGGTTTAGAGGTGTTTTTCGGGAAGAGCAAAAAGGGCCGCAAAGGAAGACCCCATCGCTCCTCCCTGATGATCCAGGGAACTTCTTCAAATGCCGGCAAATCAGTACTGGTCGCTGCTCTGTGCAGAATTCTCATTCAGGATGGTGTGCGTGTCGCCCCTTTCAAGGCACAGAATATGTCGCTCAATTCTTTTGTGACGTATGACGGCCTGGAGATGGGACGTGCCCAGGTAGTCCAGGCTCAGGCCGCCAGACTGGATCCCGATGTGCGCATGAACCCGGTCCTGCTCAAGCCGAACTCGGACATCGGCAGCCAGATTATTGTTCATGGAAAACCGGTAGGCAATATGAGCGTCTCTCAATATGTAGCATATAAAAAAGAGGCAGGAAGTGCGGCCTGCAGGAGTTATGATGAACTCGCTTCAGAATTCGACGCCGTCATCCTCGAGGGTGCCGGGTCTCCCGGTGAGGTAAATTTAAAGCATCATGACATTGTCAATATGCAGATGGCGCATTATGCCCAAGCTCCGGTTTTGCTGGTTGGTGATATTGACAGGGGAGGAGTTTACGCTTCGTTTGTCGGCACCATGGAGGTTCTGGAAGAGTGGGAGAGACAACTGATAGCCGGATTTCTGGTGAATCGTTTTCGTGGAGATGCCTCCCTGCTTGAAAGCGCTCACCGTTATCTGCTCGACCATACAGGTAAACCGGTTCTGGGTACCATACCATACATCAGAGAATTGAATATTCCCGAAGAGGACTCGGTTTCCTTCAAGGAAGGAAAGTTGCAGAAAGTGCGGCCGCAGGGAGAATATGTCGAGATAGCTTTGATTAATCTGCCTCATATATCAAATTTTACCGACATCGAACCATTTCTGGAAGAGCCCGATGTTTTTCTTAACATCGTCAACTCGAAAGACGATCTCGGTGAGCCTCTGGCTATCATATTGCCGGGATCAAAAAACGTGATGGGGGATATCGAATATCTTCACTCGACCGGGCTGGCGGAGGAGATTAAAGAAAGAGCCGCAAAGGGCTGCGAGATTGTAGGAATCTGTGGAGGCTATCAGATATTAGGGAAAAGTGTTGAAGACCCGCATTCAGTTGAATCAGACAAGGAGACCAGACAGGGCCTCGGTCTCCTTGATATTACAACTTCCCTTGCCGCCGAAAAGACACTTGTACGCCGCAGTGGAAAACACATCCTTACGGGAATCGAGGTTCATGGATATGAAATCCACCATGGTATTTCAACCGGTTCGGTAACTCCTCTGCTTCGCTTCGACGATCGATCGATTTGTGGAAATCGGCATAGTGAACGACCTATATGGGGCGCTTATCTTCATGGCGTTTTTGATTCCGATCTCTTCAGGCGCTGGTTTATTGATAACTTACGAAGCAAAGCCGGATTATCAAGGGTGGAGCAAATCGTTGCTCCTTATAATCTGGAAGATGCCTTTGATAATCTGGCCAAAGTAGTGCGCAGCTCTATTGATATGGACAGGGTTTACCGTCTATTGGGTCTCTGAGAATTGCCTGAACATATATTTTTCTATTCATACCTTATGATTTTTGAAATTCTTTTTATTATAGCGCTACTGCTGGACGGTGTTCTCGGCGATCCCAGATGGTATCCACATCCGGTCAGAATCATAGCAGCACTGGCGCAATCCCTGGAAAAAGTGTTGCGCATGATTATTGCCGATGAAAGGTCGGCAGGTCTGGCGGTTACGTTTTTAACTCTGCTCGTCACACTGTCGACGATGACATCTCTTCTTTATCTTGCTGGAGTGTATTCAATCCTGCTTCAGGCCGTATTTGCCGTTCTTATTATGTATTCTCTTATAGCGGTGAAGGATCTGCTGGTGCACAGCCAGGCGGTCTATGCCTCGCTCTCCCCTGTGGAAAATCTAGAGGATGCCAGAAATGCAGTGGGTCGTATCGTCGGCAGGGATACTGAATACCTGCAGAATGAAGAAGTGTGCAGGGCGTGCATCGAGACGGTCGCGGAAAATATGGTTGATGGAATAACCGCGCCTCTTTTCTGGGCCGTTGTTTTCTCCCTGTTCGCCGCCTTCACACCCCTGAGTGAAATTGCAATGGCCGCAATAGGTATGACAATGTATAAGACGATCAACACCATGGATTCCATGTTCGGGTATAAAAATGAGGTATATCTCTACTTTGGCTGGGCGCCCGCTCGGCTTGACGATGTAGCTAACTTCATACCGGCACGCCTCAGTGGGCTGGCCGTTGTCCTGACCTCATTTCTGATGGGGTATGACGGAAAAAACAGCTGCAGAATTTTTTTTCGCGATCGGCACAATCATTCCAGCCCGAATGCCGGTCATACCGAAGCCGCACTTGCCGGCGCCCTCGGTTTTCAATTCGGCGGTCCCTTAAGCTATTTTGGTGAGATAGTGATAAAACCATTCATCGGCGACGACACAGAAAGAATTTTGCCGCATCACATTATCGAGGCGAACAGGATTATTCTGACTGCGTCATTTGTATGTATTTTTTTTCTTCTGCTCGGTAGAAATATTTGCATTTGGGCAACGATGGTTTTATGATGCGCGGCATATTTGGGCTTTAAAAATGAAAGATTATCTCTCACGTTGCCTTTTTGGATCTTCTGTAAACTCAGCATCTTGCAAGAAAACATTTGTTTAAAGGTCTTAATATCCCTCAACGGGGTACTGTAAAGAGTCCAGTTCAGCTGGGTGATATTTTAAACTAATCCATAAGCTTTGAACTATTTGTCCATAAGGATATAATTATATAGGTGCTTTAATCTGCCTGAAAGATTTTCCACAATGAATTACCACTCATCCTGTTTTCCTTATTTTTCTTAACATGATTATATTATTTCGCATATTTATAGTCATCTGTATTTGTATGTACTGTCCCTCGGTATTTGCTGAGGATAATGAGGATTTTTCTGAAAAAACTCAAAATGATTTACAGGAAGAAGGTCTTGATGTGACAAAAATTGATAAAGAACTGGTCGAACAACTGTCCACGGAAGAGCAGGAGTGGTATAACAAGTTTCAAAACGGTCTTATGTTCTTTTCCGGCTGGAAAGAAATTTCTGAAGAGATTCTTACCTGCCTTCCCATGGAAGAAAGGCCGGAGGCGCAACGTCTACTAGAGACACTGGGCATACGTATCGGAACGGAATGGTCGAAGGACAATACTGAAAGAAAAATAGATACCGACCAACTCCAGACTTGGGGCGACAAATTACGTGAGGCACGTAAAAGTGGGGCGCAGCAGCTCGCGGATACGGTAAACAAAATCACCATCGAAGTAAATGATATTCTCGACCCGGGTTTCAATGAAAATATCGCCTCGGACTCTCCATAAGAACTCCTTAACCTGATGCTCCATTTTTCCTGTTATTAAGCTTGACTTCCAGGAGGTCGGATGCTAGAGGTTTTCCGGTCATACACAATTTTTTTTGATTTAACTTCGGAGGGAAGAATTATGGAACGAACATTTGCAATTATAAAGCCCGATGCTTTCCGTGCCGGCAACGCCGGAAAAATATTGGCACGCATCTATGAGGAAGGTTTTACTGTAAGGGGATTAAAAAAACTCTATCTAAGTAAGGTTGAGGCTGAGGGATTTTACTATGTGCACAAGGATAGACCGTTTTTTGCCGAACTTACCGATTTCATGAGCAGCGGACCATGTGTGGTCATGGTTCTTGAAGCGGATGGCGCCATAGGGAAATGGCGGAAACTGATGGGGGCAACTAACCCGGACGACGCAGAGGAAGGGACTCTGCGGCGACAATTTGGAACTTTTGTCGGAGAAAATGCAACACACGGTTCCGATGCACCGGAAACCGCGGCATTTGAAATAGGGTATTTCTTTTCCGGCCTGGAACTGCTCTAGTTGTTAAATAAAAATCTGATTACCTCTGAACTCAGCATCCCGGCTCAGAACGGGATTGCTCTTTCAGCGGGAAGCCATAAACTCGTACACGAGGGCTTCTCTGCAGCCGTCCGGGCTGCAGAGACCCGTGAACAGAGCAGTCCCGATTCTGAGCAGAGGATTCAGGGTAATCAGGAATAAAAAATGGTAATTGAGGGGCTCGTAAAAGCTTTCACTTGAAAAATCAGTTGCCATTTTTTTTATTCAACACTTCGCACTCCAATTCCCCCTGATGGAGGTGCACATTGATGACGGCTCCTCTTTCTACCTGATCAGACCTGGTTATTATCACTTTGCCCCCTGCCGGAACTCCTTCTTTGCTCACTATTGAATAACCGCGAGATAAAATAGAAAGCGGGCTCACCGAATCCAGCAGGGCAGCCTGCCTGATGAAACTTTCCTCTTTACGTTCAATAGTTCGATGTATTCTGGCGGAGAGCTGATGGCGAAGATGGAGAAGCTTCTGTTCCTGATGGGTTATTTTTTGAAGCGGCGCCTGGTTGCGCAGTCTGTCGACGGTATTTTCAAGCTTGGCAGTCAGATGTGATATCTTGCGTTGAATACAGTTGGATAGAGAAATAGTCTGATAATCGAGCTTAAGATGGTAATTTGCCAGAAATAAATCCAGATCACCGATTATTCTGCGCAGATTGCTAATTTTTTCTTCATTTTCTCCAAGGCGACGCTGCATCTTTTCCATCAGAAATTGTTTATAATTACTGAAAACCTTCGCAAGGGCACCGCTGTCCGCTATAATTGCTTCCGCCGCCGCGGTTGGTGTATGAGTGTGCAGGTCTGCACATAAATCGGCAATGGTGATGTCGGTGTCATGACCAATTCCGCTGACAACGGGAAGGGTGGCCTCATGGATTGCCCGAGCAGTCCGCTCTTCATTAAAAGACCAGAGATCCTCCAGTGAGCCTCCGCCTCGTATTAGAACAAGGACATCTGCATCGGTTGAACAACAGGCCATTTCAATGGCGGCGGCTATTTCAGCGGAGGCATTTTTGCCCTGTACGGTTACGGGAATAATGGAAATTTTTCCCCAAAATTTTCTCATTGAGGCTATTTTTAAAAAATCCCGAACTGCGGCCCCGGTGGGAGAAGTGACCAGGGCTATGTGGTCAGGGAATGCAGGGATCGCTATTTTATTGTCACTATGAAAAAGACCTTCTGCTGAAAGCCTTCTCTTGAGCTTCTCAAATTGTATCTGCAGATCTCCGGTGCCGGTAAAATCCATGGTATCAACAATGATTTGATATTCCCCGCGCGGTTCGTACACCGAGAGTTTACCATGACAGATAATGGATTGACCTTCCTTGATTTTCCCGGGCAGATATCTCTGCTGTCCCTTGAAGAGAACCGCCTTTATCTGGGCATCGCGGTCTTTCAGAGTAAAATACATATGTCCGGAATAGGGGATACGCAGATTTGAGATCTCTCCCTGGATATGAATGAACCTATATTGCAGTTCCAGGCTGCTTTTAATGGACTGGGTAAGTTCGGATACGGTGAGAATGTTGATGGTGTCTGCGTAGTTCATAATTTATGCATGGACATACAATAGGCTCGAAAAGGCTGCAAAACATCTCAGAGAGTTTGACAAAAAGTTTAGAAACGGTCACTGGCCGAATAAAGTCTATATTACGAATAGACAGTAATTATTCTATATATTATAAAGGAAGATTTAAATCGTTATTTTCTACAAAATCAATACTCATTGTCAATTGTTTCGGAGGAATATATGTCAGAACGGAGTCCGTTTGAAAAAATTCATGTAGATGAAAGAGACAAGGCCGATCTGGGCGGAGTCCTTGATCAGTTGAACCTGCCGCCGGCTGTTATAGATTTTGTGCGGAAAAACCAGAAAAGCATATTCATTATTATTGGTGTGGTTACGGTTATTGTCGTTGTCTGGGCGCTGTATGGATCCTATGAGGATAACAGACGTGCCGAAAGCAGTACGGCTTTAACAGTAGCGCAAAACCTTGAAGACGAGAAAAGGATGAAGGCACTGGAGCAGGTTGCCACTGATTATTCCGGAACAGATGCTGCTAACTGGGCTAAAATAGAACTGGCAAGAGATGCAATTAAAAATGATAATCTGGAAAAAGCACTGCAGCAGTATGGCGAAGTCAGCGAGGACATAAGCACCACAAATCCTCTCTATCCCCTGGTCACCTTCGGCCTGGCCCAGGTTCAGGAATCCCTTGCACATTACGACGAGGCGATACAGCATTATACAACTTTGAAAAATATCACCGGATATGAAAGTATCGGCTATAACGGCACGGCCCGTATCCACGAAATCCAGGGGAACATTCAATCGGCAATCAACGAATATGAGCAATATCGAGGTACATTGAGCGGTGACTCAACTGGTACCGGTGAACATGCCTACATAACTGAAAAAATATCGAGATTAAAGGCATCAATGTGATAATCGTTAAGAATGCCTCGCATCTTGCCCCACAGATAAGCCAATGGAAACGAGAAGGAAAGACCATTGGACTCGTGCCTACCATGGGGTTTTTTCATGCCGGTCATCTGGCATTGATGCAGGAGGCGGGGAAGCAATGCAACAAAACTGTGGTCAGTATTTTCGTCAACCCGCGCCAGTTTGGTCCAGGGGAGGATTTGGAGAAATACCCCAGGAGTTTTGACAGGGATGCGCAACTTGCAAAGGAAGCAGGAGTGGACCTTCTTTTTGCTCCAACGCCTGAAGAGATGTATCCCAGAGGATACCAGACCTCTATTTCGGTACAAAACCTTTCTAAGGGTCTTTGCGGCCAAAGCCGTCCCGGTCACTTCGATGGCGTTGCCACTGTCGTGGCAAAACTTTTTAATCTGGTCCAACCTGATACAGCCGTTTTTGGTGAAAAGGATTTTCAGCAGCTTGCTCTTCTACGACAGATGAATGCTGATCTAAACTTTGGCGTTGATATCATTGGTCATCCTATAGTAAGAGAAAAAGACGGACTGGCCATGAGTTCCCGGAACCAGTATCTTGATAGGGATGAGAGGAAAACGGCTGTATGTCTTTATAAGGCATTGCAGCATGGAATCAAGAAAATAGCTGAATCACAAAGAATCCCGGTAGTTAAGCTCATAGAAGAACTGCAAGACATTGTCAATGAAGGGCAGGGATGCAGAGCTGATTATATAGCCGTTGTCGATCCGGCAACCCTGGAATCACAGGAAGTTGCCCAAAAAGGTGCTCTTGTAGCGCTGGCCGTTTTTATCAACGACAAAGTGCGACTCATAGACAATGCTATTCTCTAGATATACTGTTACTTATCGGCAGCAGCCATCCTCCTCTTCCGGGCACTGTCGAAAATTTTAATGAGGTTTGGTTATTTGCTCATTCGAACCTGCCTGAATACTTTTTAAAAAATATTTAATGGATTACTATTTTTATGCTGATAGAAATGCTGAAAGCCAAGCTTCACAAGGCAACAATAACCCAGGCTGATCTTACCTACGAGGGTAGCCTGACCATAGATAGAGATCTTATGGACGCCGTCGGCATCATTCCGTTCGAAATGGTCAGGGTATACAACATCAACAATGGTGAAAGGTTTGAAACCTATGCTATCGCCGGCGAAAGACGGTCCGGAATGATCGGCCTGAACGGCGCCGCGGCCAGAAAAGGGATGGTCGGAGATCGAATCATCATCGCCACTTTTGCTCACTTTTCCAGCACTGAATTGGAAGGATACCATCCCAGAATTGCCTTGATCGACCAAAATAACACGATAAAACAGATGTTAACCAAATAAACCCAATCTTCATGGAAGGAGGCCTTGCAATGCCGGGTTTTGAGCTTTTTGGAGAAGAAGAAAAAAAAGAAATTGCGGATGTCCTTGATACAGGCGTTCTCTTCAGATATGAATTCCCCGAGCAGAGAAAAGGAATTTATAAGGTTAAAGAGCTTGAGGATAAGTTTGCCGCGTATTGCGGAGTGACTCATGCCCAGGCGGTAACATCAGGAACTGCTGCGTTAAAAGTAGCCCTTATGGCTCTGGGAGTTGGACCTGGAGATGAGGTAATAACTCAGGGCTTTACTTTTGTCGCAACCTGGGAGGCAATCCTCGATGTCGGCGCTATTCCTGTTTTTACGGAAGTCAATGAAACCCTGAATATGGATCCTGCGGATCTGAGAAAAAAGATCAACGACAGAACAAAGTGTATCATTCCTGTACATATGCTCGGCTCCGCTGCCGAAATCAGTGAGATTATCTCTATTGCAGAGGAGTTCGGCATTCCTGTTCTGGAAGATACTGCACAGGCTGCCGGAGGAAAAGTCAACGGCAGGTCCCTGGGATCATTTGGCAGATGCGGCACCTTCTCTTTTGATCCGGTAAAAACCATGACCACCGGAGAAGGGGGAATGATCATTACCAACGACGAGCAACTGTGGCGGAACATGTCTGAATATCATGACCATGGCCATGATCATATTCCTAATCCCGGCACTCGTGGAGGCGAAGGCAGAAATTTTATCGGTTTTAACTACCGAATGATGGAACTGCAGGGAGCTATAGGTATTGCTCAGCTCGCCAAGCTGGATTTCATGATCAAGCAGCAGAAACAGCACAAGGCTAAACTGCAACAGGCGGCCTTATCGATCCCAGGTGTAACTCTGCGAAAAATCATCGATGCAGAAGGGGACTCCGCTACTTTCTTTGCCTTCCTGCTGGCAGATAAGGAACAGTGTCAAAGAGTGAACCGACATCTCAGAGAAAAGGGCGCCGGTGCCATTAATTTCTCGGAAAACACCTGGCATTTCTATCCTCAATGGGAACATCTTCTCGCTGGTTCGACGCTTACCTCTTCGGGATGGCCTTTTTCTACACCGGAGGGAAAGAGAAGGGTGGTTTACAGCCCTGAACTCCTGCCTAAATCCACCGCTATCCTGGAGCGCACTCTGGTATTTCCGATCTCAGTAAAAATGGATGACGATAGGTTGAAAAATATATGCGAAGCACTGCAAGGTGCCGCTGCCGTTTAGAAGAAAAAATCACGAGGAGTATTTTTTTACTCCTCGTAATGGGTATTGGCTTAAGTTTCCTGCCGGGATGTGACTCTGCTTGGCGCAGGCTTGGAGAACTTTCGAGATGTCAGGCGTAGAGCCTGAAATGACGATTTGGGGGCATCGTGTGGATACGCAGTAACGCCTTTTCGGATCTACAATGATGTATATCGAGCTTTTTACGACTCAAACATTATTTTTTATAAAATTTATGGGAGCCGTACTGATTGACATACTGGAGTTCAGATGCCCAATAGGGATCAATCTTATCAAGATGGTAAAAAGTCGCCCCCGTAGTGAAATCATGAGTTTGAAGGGCAAGATAAACGGAATGCATGCATTTGAAAAAAGCTTGCGGATCATCGGGGATATATGATTTTTTTTGAAATGTCCAGGAGAACTGATATGGTTGCCGTACAACCTCCTTTATCGATAAGTTAAGAGTTTCGGCCCGATTAAGGGTAACATGAGCAACAGCAACCTGACCTACCTGCGGTTCCGACCGCGCTTCGTGGTACACATTGAGAGTCAGCCACAAAATTCCTTCTAAAATTGTCATACTTTCCCTCCTCACACGCCATATTAAGCAAAAGATCAGAAATCTGACTATTTACCAATACTGCGAAATTTCGCCAGCGAAGGTTTTTGCTGATTGCAATACTACTCACTGAGTTTAACCTGAGGCATGTATCTGTTCAGAAGGTTAAATCTAGGGAGTACCAGGAATTTAAAAACCATGAATACCAGGCAAAAAAGCCTGCAAAGGTAGCTAAAGTACCCGCAGAACTCTACTTCCACGCCGGGTTACCAGGCAGACGAAAAAAGCGACCATTGTATATTATTGTGTGACTACGTCAAGAATTTTGTTATAGCAGAAATGTTAATTCGTTCCAGACAGATCGTTTTCTTATTGCAATTATAGGAAAATAATCAGTCAAATGTTCTTATCCAAGTCATCAGGGTTAAATATATTCTATATAAAAGAAAAATTTTTGTCCAATGCCGGAGATAAAAAAAAATCCCAGAAAGATCTAAGGAGTGAAAGTTATACGAGAAAATAACTCAATAAAAAAGATAGGACAATCAGAAGGAGGCCTTGAATGTTCAAAATACATTCGGGGCCAGCAACTATAAAACTTTTCCCTGGAGAGAGTGGTGCCCTGCATGATGGATTTTGACTGATATCAGGCTGCCTGGCTCAAAGATGGAAGGAGCCTCTATATGGACGATATGATTGGTGATGGATCGGCACTGATATTTTCCTGCACTTCCAGATTCAACCATTACCTCATATATCCTGCCTATATGCTTGTTATTCTGATCCAGACATATTTCGTTCTGCCTATTTTGAAAAAGCCGTAATCGGCGAGATTTTTCTTCTTCATCAACTTTCCCGGCGAGCTTGACGGACGAAGTACCCGGTCTGTCGGAATATTTAAACGAGAAAGAGCCATCAAATCGGACAATCTCCAGTAGTTCCATGGTCTTTTGAAAGTCGTCCTCCGTTTCCCCGGGAAAACCAACTATAATATCCGTAGTCAGAATGATCTCAGGGCAATATTCTCGTAGGTCCTGGACGAGTTGTATATATTTCTCCATGGTATATTTACGATTCATCCGTTTAAGTACTTTATCGGAGCCGGATTGGACAGGGAGATGAAACTGCGGACAAAGGTTGGGGAGATCCCTAAAGCATCTCATCAAATCATGGGACAGGTCTTTGGGATTTGAAGTAGTAAAACGAAGCCTTTTCAAATTAGGCACCTGAGAGACCTTTTTCAGAAGCTGCGGAAAGGAGCACGCGGAACCATCATCGCTTACCTGATTGGTTAATCCATAGGAATTGACGTTCTGGCCAAGTAGGGTGATATCTTGCACACCTGATTCAACCAATACTTTAACTTCATCAACTATGTCTTTGAACATTCGAGACACTTCTCGCCCGCGTGTATGCGGAACAACACAATACGTACAATAATTATTGCAGCCCTGCATGATGGTTACAAATTTACTAAAAGGTCTTTTACCGCCCGAGAATTGAGGTGCTTCCCAGTTATCGTGTGTTTCCGTTTCCGGAATGAACCGAGGGATCTGATAATCAGTTTTGAGTTCGGTTGCCACCTGGCTGTGTTTGTCGGTGTTGGCAATTAATGCCGGAATCTGGTTGATATGCTGAGTTCCGACTACCAGATTGACATGAGGCATTCGCTCTATTAAAGCCTTGCCTTCCTGCTGAGCAACACATCCAGCCACACAAATTTTCAATTTTGGATTCCGCTTTTTATTTTTACGGAGATAGCCAAGCAAACTCATGACCTTCTGCTCTGCCTTTGCGCGTATGGAACACGTATTGAGGACAATAAGATCGGCAGAATCCATATCCAGAGCTTCAACGTAATCATGCTGTTGCAAGGATTGGGCAATGATTTCAGAATCGCGTTCGTTCATCTGGCAACCAAAGGTTTTAATAAAAAATGACGAGGACATAATATAGAGAAAGTAGGGGGCTTAATTTTTCCCGTAAGGGTTTATTTGGGCGGCGATTGAAGCGAGGAGTTCAAACACTGTTTGCCGCAATTCACCAGGATATCTCACCAAAACAATATCTTTACGAATCCCAGAACTGGACAGGATTGCCAGACCATCATAAGCCTCGAGAATAAATTTGAGATAATAAAACTTATCCGTTCGAATTTGCAGATATATCACTTCCAAATTTTGTGTTGGCTGCATAATTTCTCAGACACTCAAGGAGGAGTCAATGGCTGCCATACGATTTTTATTTTCCTCTAGAAGCGGCAGAACGACTTCGTCGAGATATTCCTGCACCTGTTCTGAGGCTCGTCCGGTAAAAGAAGCATAGTGCGAGATCAATTCTTCGAGCTCGGCAAGATCAAACGGAATGGCTGGATCATTGGCAAGGCGAAGAAGAAGGTCGTTTTCGCAACCTTCTTCCTTTACCTTTTTCCCTGCGGCGATAGAATGTTCCTTGACCACTTCATGCATCACCTGCCGGCTTTTGCCTCTTTCCACTGCCGCCATTAATATTTTCTCAGTGGCCATGAAGGGGAGTTCGGCACGTAAATGCTTTTCTATTTGTTTCGGATATACAACCATATCCGAGGTAATATTCACAAAAAGCTTCAATATTGCATCGCTTAATAAAAAAGCTTGAGGGATATCCATCCTGCGAATGGCGGAGTCATCAAGAGTACGCTCGAACCACTGGTTGGCATAGGTTCCCATAAAATTTGTCGGGAGTCCCATAAGTTTCCGGCATAGTCCGGTCATCCGTTCTGATCGCATAGGATTCCGTTTGTAAGCCATGGCAGAAGAGCCGGTTTGGTTTTTGGCAAAAGGTTCTTCCTGGACCTTGAGATTAGACAGCAATCGCAGATCAACAGCAAACTTATGTGCCGTTGTGGCAATTCCGGCTAGTGATTCGACTAATTTACAGTCCAATTTTCTGCTATAGGTTTGACCGGTGACGGCAAATGTCTTGTTAAATCCAAGCTTTTCAGCAACTCGTTGATCAAGCGCTCGAACCTTTTTGTGATCACCTTTGAAAAGCTCCAGAAAAGTCGCCTGTGTACCGACTGTTCCTTTTGCGCCACGAGCACGTATCTGTTTGAGAAAAGAATCAATATATTCGAGATCCAAAATAAGGTCCTGGATATAGAGGGTATTTCGCTTGCCGACAGTGGTAGGTTGGGCAGGTTGGTAATGTGTGAATCCCAGAGTGGCCAAGTCTTTGTGAGCATACGAGAAATCGCAGAGATTCTGTATTACCTGGAGGAGCCCGCGCCGGATAAGTTCCAGGGCCTTTTTCTGGATAATCAAATCGGTGTTGCAGACAACAAATTGCGAGGTTGCTCCTAAATGAATAATACCTTCAGCTTTAGGACATTTAGTACCATATTCAAAGACGTGGGCCATAACATCATGCCGAATCTCTTTTTCCTTTTGTGAGGCGGCTTCGTAATCGATGTTGCTTTGATTTTCCTTCATCTGGCGAATCATCTCACCATCTATTAAATCAAGGCCCAACTCGAATTGCGCTTCCGCCAATGCAGTCCAGCATTTCCGCCAAGTAGTAAATTTAAACTCTTCAGAAAAAAGAAACTGCATTTCAGTACTCGTATAGCGTCCCACAAGTGGTTCCTGGTAAATATCTCTACGCATGAAATCTCCAAATAACTTTAGCGCTGGAAAATATATTATTGTTATTCCGCATAATCAAGCAAATATAATAATTAGATTGCATTGGAAAAATCTCCACCTGTAATCAACCTGAGCGTTTTTACTTACCATTTTTGGCTAAAAAGAGAAACCGCAAAAGATCATCCAGATTTATAATTGGAATCGATATATATACAATGTCGCATAATATATATTATGTATAGTATTTGCATAATATGTTAATACAGTTACATAGGAACATTTTTAATGTAATTCCTGTTTCTCCCCGCTCATCTTATTTTTGATTTCGCTTTCTCCAGGTTTTGATGGAGTTCATTCGAAATTAATGTTCGGCGATCCGGCAGGTTTTCCGGTTCGCCTGCTGGGGAATAATTACTATTCAGGCTGACTAGCCTATTTTTACGACGTAGCCGAGTTTTGGGTGTAATTCTGCAGGAAGGAATTAGCTGTAGATCAAAATATTGCAGCCAGAGAAAGGGAAAATTCGACTAGTGAATACTTAAATATCTAGAAATATATGATATTTAGAACGAAAGCAAGGATTTCTAAGTTGCGTTAGCCGGGAATGATTTCATCATTAAAGAAAATCCACCAGTTGAGCCTGCCACTTGGCCGCTTTCTTATATCTTGAGATGGAAATGGTATAGATCATATTGAATTCAGGACTGTTTTTAATGATGTTTTCATATTCACCAAACCGGAATGCGACACATTTCAAACTCTTGAACCTGCCTCGTTTGCGAAAAGATAAATGATCACCATTGCGGCCCAGCTTGTTGATATCCTGCAAGATTATGTTTCTATCGATAAAAATCGGTTTTTCGTTGTCTACCCCAAAAGGCTCCAGCATCTGCATCTGCTGTATTATCTTTGCCGAAAGAACCTTTTCCATCTCCATTTCCAGATCGACCTCCCTAGGTTCTGCCGGCATGGAAGAGAGTTCGGATAGCTGTGCCGAAAATGCATTTCTGAAATCGTCAAACATTTCTTCGTGCAGAGTTACTCCGGCGGCCATTGGATGCCCCCCGTATTTAATCAGGAAATCTTTACAATTTTTCAATGCTTGGTGAATATTTATGCCTGGAATTGACCTGCATGAGCCTTTGAGCACCCTGCCCAGTTTTTTATCATTTGCCGATGTTACCAATATAACCGGCACTCCTGTTTTCTCTCCGATCTGAGATGCTACAATTCCGAGTATTCCTATGGAATAATCGACTTTCGCTATACAGCAATGATCATTTGAATTCAAACTATATTCTATATTAGTTAATGTTGTTTCTAGACATTCTTCGCACAATTCTTTACGCTTCTTGTTAAGATTTGATAATTTCCTCGCCAGCTTTTTAGCTATTGCTGGGTCATTCTCCAGTAAGAGATGTGCGGCAAAGCCTGCTTCTTCAAGTCTGCCGGCTGCGTTTATCTTAGGGGCCACCTGAAAAGCTATATCTTCTGCAGTAATGTTGGCTGAGCGAATATCGCATTCTTCCAGCAAGGCAGCAACTCCCGGACTGGGACTGATGTTGAGAACTTCAAAACCAGCTTTAACCAGAATTCTGTTACAGTTGGTCAGAGACACCATATCAGCAATGGTACCAATAGCCACGAGCTCAAGTAATTGTTTTAGATTAGGCTTAATGACCACCCTATTGAAAAACATCTTTTTCTCAAGAAAGGCCCGTATCCCCATAGCCAGATAAAAGGCAAGGCCTACTCCGGCGATATTCTTATCCTTAAATTGACAACCACGTTGTTTAGGATTGATGACTGCGTCAGCTGAACAATTCCCCTCCCCCGGTTCGTGGTGATCCGTCACTATGACCCTGCAGCCTCGCGACCGTGCAAACGCAACTTCCTCATCATTGGAAATGCCGCAGTCCACCGTGATCAACAAGGGATTGGACGATGAACATTCTTCAAGTAACACTTTAAGTGATTGCAGTTCCAGGCCATATCCATCCGTAAACCTGTTGGGTATAAACCAACGTACTTTGATCTGCAGGCTTTGAAAAAAGGAAACAAGCACACAGGTTGCTGTTACTCCGTCGACATCATAATCTCCCCAGATGATAATCTCCTGTTCTTCAATCAATGCTTGATAAACAAGGGCGCAGGCCTCCGCCATCCCCAGCAGTTCTGAAGGATTCTCAAGATCGTACAGAGTTGGATAGAGAAATTTCTCGATCTCCTTCTTCTCGCTAAGTCCTCTATTATTCAGGATTTTGATAATTTCCGGTTCTACCCCGAACTTCCCGGCTAATGTTTTTTCGTCCGCTGAGGCGATGTACGGCAGAGGAAGGCGCCAATATCTTTCTGTCAAAGATTTCATGATGGGTTTTAAGTAAATCTGAGGAAAAATTGCACTTCTCCGACACACTTCTAGCCGAGAAAATTCTGTATTCTTGTAATTATCTTCCGGTGAGAAGCAGTTTCAAACCATTCGATATTCATTTTTTTAAACCAGGTGTATTGCCGTTTTGCGTATCTGCGGGTATCTCTGGCCAACAACTCCTCTGTCTTCTCTATCGGGGTGCCATCGAGTAAATGTTCGGCCATATGGCGGTAGCCAATAGACTGCATGGACTTGAGATCACGATGATAGTGAGCCAGCAGCTTGAGTACCTCTTCTCGCAGTCCCTGCCGCAGCATCAAAGAGGTCCGCTCATTTATCCTGCGATAAAGAAGCTCACGTTCACAGGTTAGGCCAAGTCGGATAATGTGTTCGAATCTTATCTTACCTTTTTCCCGGGCATGCCCCGCTATATGATCACTCCAACTCTTTCCGGTTCCATGGTAAATCTCCAGAGCCCGAATGAGTCTGTGAGTATCGTTTTTATGGATTTTTTGTGCAGTAATTCGGTCTTTTGACAGAAGCTCTTCATGTAATTTCGAGCTCCCTTCCGTCTCCAGTCTTCTGTGCAGTTCCTCACGTAATTCCGGAAAACTTGCACCACTCTTAAATAAACCTTCGATTAATGCACGAAGATATAACCCGGTGCCCCCGGTTACCACTGGAATTTTTTTTCTTTGATGAATCCCGACAATTGCTTCAAGGGCATCTCTCACGTAATCACTGGCGTCATAGTGTTCATCAGGATTGACAACATCGATAAGATGATGCGTGGTATGTTCCCTTTCCTGTGGGGAAACCTTTGCAGTACCAATGTCCATGTGACGGTATATCTGCATGGAATCGAGGCTGACTATCTCGCAGCCGAACCTGTCGGCAATTTCAAGAGAGAGGGCCGTCTTGCCTATTGCCGTTGGTCCGACCAGCACAATCACAGGGGCTTTTATTGGAAATTTACTCGAAGTCATTAGCGGCAATTTTTTTTATTTATCATAATTCTCCTCTCTGTCCAGGTACTAAACCCTATTTACTCAAAAGTTAAATATTTCTTTAAAAACTCGGCTTTCTTGGCTCCTATTCCTCGTATCACCACAAGTTCTTCCGCTCTGTTGAATTTTCCAAATTCTGATCTTTTTTCAAGCATGTCTGCTGCGGTTTTGGGACCGACGCCCGGAATGGTAAGAAGCAGGTCATAGCCGGCATCGTTAAAAGGTATCGGTTGAAAAAATATAGGCCGCAGATTAATAGGCAAGGCTGTATTGTCGTCTATCTCTTTATTGTCTGCGGAGGTCAGTAGTAGTTGTGACTCTTTCCAGGTCAGAAAAGAAGTTTCCCCCTGGCTTTGAAAAAAATCCTCACCCCCTCCGCCTCTGAAGAACATGATGGCACCGATACATACTGCAAGCAGAGCGAGGATGTGAATCTTGCATAGATTTGTATCGTCATTTTTTGAGCGGCAATTTGTCATGGCAGTGCATTATTCCGTAAACTGCGGTTGATAAAGTTTTTAAGTTGAAAAAGATGTCCAAAATTGTACCATAAATACAATTAATTACCTATTCCTCCCAGCAATACCCGAGAATTCGATACCTTTTCTATTGTCTTATATCTGTTTGACCGGTATAAAATTCTACTTTTTATCACAGTTATGAATAAAGTGCACCCCTACTATGCCTGCAATACCTTCATTTAATATTGTTCTGGTTGAACCCGAGATTCCACCTAATACCGGGTCAATTGCCAGATTATGCGGCGCTACGGATTGCGTCCTCCATCTTGTCCATCCACTTGGTTTTTCAACGGACGATAAGCACCTCAAACGTGCCGGTCTGGATTATTGGAAGCATGTACAAATAGTCCATTGGCCGAATCTGGAGAAGTTCCTCGAAGAGCAGGATGAACGAAATCTCTATTTTTTTACGACTAAAACGAGTAAATCATACACTTCAGCGACATTCAAAGCTGGTGATTTCTTGATCTTTGGAAAAGAAACCAAGGGATTACCGCAAGAAATTCTTCAACTCTATCAGGAAAGAAGCTATACATTACCAATGGCAAACCCCAATATCAGAAGCCTCAATCTTGCGATGACCGTAGGTATCGTTGTCTATGAAGCTATTCGTCAGCAAGTCAGGGGAATCTGAAAAACTACAATAGATCGCTGTCCTATATATTAAAGAACACATACAAGGAGAACCAGCCAATGGGTGAGAGAATTTATAACTTCAGTCCGGGACCTGCCACACTCCCTCTTGAAGTTCTGCAGCAGGCACGTGAAGATATCATTAATTTTGATAATTCCGGCATCGGCATCTGTGAAATCAGCCACCGATCCAAGGAGTTCATGCGGGTTGCCGCCGAGGCAGAAGAACTTATGCGTGAATTACTTGGAATTCCAGGAAATTATAAAGTCCTTTTTCTCCAGGGAGGAGCATCAAGCCAATTTTTTATGGTGCCGATGAACCTTCTCGGCGGCGGTAAAAAAGCAACGTATCTCAACACCGGCACCTGGAGCAAGAAATCGATAAAAGAGGCACAGCTTTTCGGCAATATCGAGGTAGCCTTTTCAAGTGAGAACGAGAAATTCAACAGGGTCCCCACAGACGATGAGTACGCCGTTTCCGCTGACTCCGAGTATCTCTATTTTGTTTCCAACAATACCATCTTCGGCACCCAGTTCGATCCCATTCCCCAGTCTGAGAAGATGCTGGTCAGCGATATGTCCTCCGATATCCTTTCCCGCAATTTCGATGTCAGCAAATTCGGTCTTATATTTGCCGGGGCACAAAAAAATATGGGACCGTCAGGAGCGACAACAGTCATTATCAGGGATGATTTGCTTGACCGTGTTCCTGAAAACACTCCGACAATGCTGAAGTACAAAACTCATGCCGATAAGGACTCGATGTTCAACACCCCCCCTACTTTCTCGATATACATTATTCGAAACGTTCTGAAATGGCTCAAGAATAATGGTGGAATCGCAGCTATTGAGAAGAAAAACAAAGAAAAAGCCATGCTTATCTACGATGTAATCGATGCAGGTGATTACTATCGCGGCCATGCTCTGAAAGATTCCCGCTCAATGATGAACATCGCCTTTAATCTACCGACAGCGGAACTGGAAGCCGCCTTCATACAAGAGGCTGCCGCAAAAGGTTTGAACGGGCTCAAGGGACATCGCTCCATTGGTGGCTGCCGGGCCTCAATTTACAATGCCTTCCCACATGAAGGCGTCGTTGCACTCAGCCGCTTTATGCTGGAATTCCAGAAGAATAATCCCGCCTAAGCGCTAATATAAACTATGCAGTATGAAGGCAATATCATCCGGCCTCCCAGTGAAGCAAATTCGATCATTCTTCAGGTGACGGCCGGATGTTCCTATAATAAATGCACGTTTTGCGGAGCCTACAAAGATAAGCCTTTCAGAATTCGTCATGAATCCATTGATGCCGACATTGAGTTTGCAGCGCAGTATTGCCGGCGCCAAAAGAGAGTATTCCTCGCCGATGGTGACGCCCTTATTCTACCGTTTGCGCAATTGCTGCACATCTTTATTAAAATCCGGCATGAGCTTCCATGGGTCAACAGAATCTCACTCTATGCCAATGCCCGTGCGATTCGATCAAAAACCAAAGAAGAATTGCTGCACCTTAAATCCCTGGGTCTGGATAGGGTATATCTTGGTCTGGAAAGCGGAGACGACAGGATTCTCAGCAGTATCAGAAAAGGGGAAACCTCACGCTCGATGATAGCGGCGGCAGACAGGATAACAGAGTGCGCCCTTTTTCTCTCGGTCACCCTGCTTTTAGGCATTGCCGGCAGGGAACTTTCTGCGGTACATGCCGAAAATACAGGCAAGGTACTCACTCGAATGGCACCAGGACAGATTGCAGCCCTCACCGTAATGCCTATTCCAGGCACAAAATTGTTTATCGATATTCAGGAAGAGCGCTTCTTTTTGCCGGATTCACATTCTCTCTTGCGGGAACTTCAAAAAGTCATACAGTTCATATCTCTGGATCGTGTCCAGTTTTATGCCAATCACGCTTCTAATTACCTGCAGTTATCCGGACGGTTGCAAAAGGATAAGGAAAGAATGCTTTCCCTGATCGATGCTGCTCTTTCAGGCTCCATTCAGCTTATAGCCGAGGAGCACCGCGCTTTATAGATGGAAATGAAAAAAACAGATCTTAAGAATCTCGATCAAAAAGGCCTTGTAGAATATGTCGAAAGCCTCAATCAGCCTGCTTTCAGAGGTCGCCAGCTCATGGCCTGGCTATACAAACCAGGTATTCATGAATTCGCACAAATGACCGATCTCGCCAAAGTATTCAGGGAAATCCTCGGCGATTATGCCCTTATTTCCACCTTTGCTGATCCTCTTGTAGAACGATCCGGTGACGGCTGCGTAAAATTCGGCTTTCGCCTGGATGACGGCTATATGATCGAAGCAGTATTGATTCCCGAAGTTGATCGCAATACGCTTTGTGTTTCGTCACAGGTTGGCTGCGCCATGCAATGCTCTTTTTGCCTTACCGGAACAATGGGGTTTATCCGTAATCTTCAGCCTGCCGAGATTGTCAACCAGGTTTGTGCAGTACGGGATTTCCTTCTCGATGAACCGGAAGAGCAGCGTATAGGACCACAGGAAGTAACTAATATCGTTTTTATGGGTATGGGCGAACCGCTCAACAACCTTGAGAATCTTTTAACCTCTATTTCCATTCTCACTGAACAGAAAGGCCTTGATTTTACTGGTCGCCGCATAACCGTGTCGACCTGCGGCATAATTCCCAAAATGCGGCTGCTTGGCGAAAACTCATCCGTTAATCTGGCAGTTTCACTGCACGCCGTCGACGACGCAACCAGAGATATGCTTATGCCCATTAATAAAAAGTATCCTCTGGATCAGCTTCTTGAGGCCTGCAGAACCTACCCTATGCCTAAACGCCGCCGCATAATGTTCGAGTACACTCTGCTCAGGGATATTAATGACAGCGACAGGGATGCCCGTAAGCTGGCACATCAACTGCAGTCCATCCCCTGTAAGATCAACCTGCTTGCCTATAATGAATCGGAAGATCTCCCTTACAAAGCTCCAACATTCGAGAGAATGCTGGCATTTCAGGAAATTCTAAGGAAAAACAACTATTCCGTTTTTATACGGACCAGCAGAGGAGCTGATATCTCAGCTGCCTGTGGCCAGCTTGCCGGAAAACACAACTAATCCTTGGTTCCTTCCCGTCTTCACTCTACCTTGCCCTGCAAGGTGGTTCCCGTTCCGGATATTACCCTTCCTGCCGAATCTTTTTTCCCCCTGTTGGCCTGTTTTCATATCATCATCAAAATATTCCCTTAAGACCAAAGATTCTGATAAATTTGATTGATACACTTGATTAATACAATTTAATTATTAAATATTGAGAAACGACTTCTCCGTTTTCCATAATACCTTAAAAATTACCTAACCCAGCTGAACTGGACTCTTTACAGTACTTCCTTGAAGGGTATAAGTCCCTTGGCTGTTGAGGCGGATTCGAGTTCTGATATGTTTTTCGTTTTCTTGATATGTGGCAGTTTTTAGGGGTAAGGCACTAAAGTTTATCAGAGAACAGGAACTGATTTTAGAGAGGAAATATTTTGAAAAAAAAGATTCTTGTAGCCAATCGTGGAGAAATTGCCATCAGGTTAATACGGGCCATTCAGGAACTAGGCTGTCTGGCAGTAGCCGTTTTTGAAACACCTGATGAAATGTCCAGGCATATTCGCATAGCCGATGAAGCCATTCTGCTCGGAGATGGCCCCAGAAAGGATTATCTCGACATTGATAAGATTATTCGGGCTGCCAAAATGTCAGGCGCTGCAGCCATACATCCCGGCTACGGTTTTCTGGCAGAAAATCCCTACTTCGCTAAAGCCTGTGAAGAAGCTGACATTCTCTTTATCGGCCCCTCCTCTGAAATAATACACAACCTCGGCAATAAGGTCATTGCCCGACAGATTATGGCCGATGCCAAAATACCTATGGTACCGGGGACCTCAAATCTTGCCCAGGGAAAGGAGGGGATAGAGCAAGCGCTGCATTTCGCCGACACTCATGGATATCCTCTTATGCTCAAAGCTACTTCGGGTGGCGGAGGCCGTGGTATTCGAAGGATAGATTCCGATGATGAGATGCGGAAACAGATTCCGATGGCACGCTCCGAAGCTCTGGCGGCATTTAACGATGATTCCATTTATCTGGAAAAAGTAGTGATAAATCCTAAGCACGTGGAGGTCCAGATTCTTGCCGACCAATCCGGAAATACCGTGCACCTGGGCACCAGGGACTGCTCCATACAGAGGCGAAATCAGAAACTGATCGAGATTGCACCGTCCATGATTAAAAATCAGGATCTTCTCGATGAGATTTGTATTACAGCCGTTAAGGCAGCCAAGGCCGCCAACTATTTTAATGCGGGAACGGTGGAATTCCTCATCGATGAACACTTCAATTACTACTTCATGGAGATCAATACACGGGTTCAGGTCGAACACACTGTCACCGAAATGATCACCGGCATCGATATCGTGCGCAACCAGATAAATCTGGCTTTCGGCGAGGATCTGCCCTTCTCCCAGGAAGATGTTAAAATCCGCGGACATGCCATTGAAGTCCGCATCAACGCAGAAGATCCCAAGAATGATTTCATGCCTGAAGGGGGAAAAACAGTGGAGGTATACCGATCTACCGGCGGGTTCGGGGTACGTCTCGACGGCTTTGTCTATCAGGGCTATGTAATACCGGAAGTGTATGATTCACTCCTGGTAAAACTTACCGTCCACGGTTTCACCTGGGATGAGACGGTAGGCAGGTTGATCCGCTGTCTGCGTAATTTTCATATCCGGGGACCGAAAACTACTATTCCCTTCTATCTTAATATCGCCACAGAAAAGGATTTTGTCAGCGGTAACTTCGATACTTCCTATATCGATACCCATCCACTCATTTTCGTGTATGACGAAGACAGCAGTGAGGTCGGTAAGCTGGCTAAATTTATTGCCGAAATTCATTATAAGAAAACCAATGCCTTTGCGGCTTAATCTATCTCATCCCACAGAAGAACAGGATAAATTATGGCTGTCATCTATCACAACACACCGGTAAAAGATATCCTCGAGGCATTGCGCTGCGAGGAAGGATACTATATCACCAATACCGCACGGGATCTTTCCCAGTCGGATTTCAAAAACAGAATTCTCCTCCACACCGATTTGCTTGCGGCACCTTCTCGGGATAAGGCCGGCTATTTCTCTCTGGAAATTAGCGGCGGCGCATCCATTCATGTCGACATGCTGCGCAAGCAGGTTGACCCCTTCACCAAACTCAAACTGTTGCGCAAGGAGATGCCCAATACCATGTTTCAAACGCTCTGCCGCGGCGTCAATTTATTTGGCTATCGTCCCTATCCTCAAAACGTTATCCGTTTTACGGTACAGAATTTTGCTAAATATATCGATGTTTGGCGCACTTTCGATTTTCTCAATCATGTTCCTAATATGTATGCGGTATTGGAGGAAGTGGCCCATGCCGGAAAATTGAACGAACCCTGTCTCTGCTTTTCCACCGGTAAGGAGCATACCGACCAATACTATATTAACAAGGCCAGAGAAATTGTTTCAGTTACCGGAGAGGATATTGTCCTCTGCATCAAGAACCATGGTGGCCTCGGCACGCCAACACGGATAGGCGAACTGGTAAATAGTCTCAAACAGTCGCTGCCGCAGGTTCCTCTGCATTATCATGGCCACAATACCGATGGCAACGACATCGGCCGGATAACCGAGGCCGTGAGAAACGGTGCCAAGATAGTTGATGCCGCCGATTCCGCCTTTACCGGTTTTTACGGACCCCCGCCCGTTCTCAGTGTTATCCAGGCTCTCGGGGAACTTGGATTTGAGTCGCCTTCAATTCACGAAGAGGCCATAATTGATACCTCCGAAATCCTGCGTGATCAACGCCAATTTTATGAGCAGTTCGAGTCCCAGATAAAAGGGTTTCAGCCTACCGTGCAGATTCACAAACTTCCGGGAGGTGCCATGGGATCAAGTCTTGAGCAGGCGGTAAATGGAGATTTCCTCGATAAAATGCCCGACATTCTGCACAAGGAACTACCTCGGGTTCAGAAAGAGCTCGGCAACTTCTGGTCGGTCACTCCCGGTTCTCAGATTTTATGGACTACCGCTGTAACTAATGTTCTCGGCGAAGAACGATACGGCACCCCTTCCGGAGACCTGCGCAACCTCCTTTTGGGAAAATATGGTCCTTTTCCGTTTTATGAACCGGATGAATGGATTTACAGGAAGGTTCTCGGCGATGACTGGCGTAAAATTCTGGAAGAGGGTGGCGGGACAGAAGAAATTGCTGACATGGACTTAGGTCAGGAGCGTTATGCTCTTGCTGAACAGATTGGTATAGAACCGACGGATGAACAGCTGGTGCTCTACCTGCAGCATCCGAATGATGCCGTTGATTTTTTCAAATTCGAAGAAGAATACGGCAAGACCCATGTCCTGTCTCCTGCCATCTTCTTTCGCCGCGGAGGTTTTGATATCGGCGAGAAGTTGGCATTTCGCGACAACAGCGGCAAAGAACATCTGGTGGAGATTGGCCCCTCCCCTGTTAATGATACCGGAGAGACCAGTGTCTATCTGACGGTTGATCATCATCCCACGGTCTTCACCTTTCTCTCAGAGCAGCAGAACACTGCTGCCGGAAGCATGCCGATACTTAGCAAGGAAGAGATCCTTGATCTGGCCCAAGCTGGTGATGTCCGCTCACCCTTTTCAGGGACCGTGGTCGAAATTTCAGCAAATGAGGGACAAGAGGTAATGGCCGGCGACAGAGTTGCGGTAATGGAAGCCATGAAAATGCAGACCCCTATTCTTAGTGAAATAGACGGCATAGTCACTGCCGTCTATGCCCGCAAGGGAGATGCGCTGCAGCCCGGTGCGAAGATACTCAAGATAGATGTGGATCAACAGGCAGCGGTAGAGTGAGCTGCATGGTTGTTTAAGGTAACGGGCTGCCGTTCATTGGCCAAGGCCGGACCTACGACCAGTTGAACCACTGCAGGCGATGCAGCCAAGGTCCAGCAAA
Organism: Desulfopila inferna; assembly: GCF_016919005.1. NCBI lineage: Bacteria > Pseudomonadati > Thermodesulfobacteriota > Desulfobulbia > Desulfobulbales > Desulfocapsaceae > Desulfopila > Desulfopila inferna. The sequence continues at coordinate 284,300 of NZ_JAFFQE010000001.1, read as the reverse complement.
AACAGGCTGTTATATCGCGCCTTGCGCTGGATGGACGGTGCAAAGATTGCAGCCTCAACCGCGGCACGCCGTCTCGATTGCAGCGATGTCGATCTTGGTCATCTGCATCATCGCATCGAACGCGCGCCTAGCGACAGCGGGATCGGAATTGGTGACCGCTTTCGTCAGGGCAATCGGCGTAATTTGCCAGGACACTCCCCATTTGTCCTTACACCAGCCGCATGCACTTTCCTGGCCGCCGTTGCCGACGATTGCGTTCCAATAACAATCGGTTTCGGCTTGATCAACGGTTGCGACCTGAAATGAGAACGCTTCGCTGTGCTTGAATGCAGGTCCACCATTAAGCCCGAGGCACGGAACGCCCATCACGGTAAACTCGACGGTCAGCACGTCCCCTTTCTTTCCCGACGGAAAGTCTCCAGGTGCGCGATGCACCGCGTCGACGGACGAATCGGGAAAGGTCTCGGCATAAAACCGCGCCGCCTCCTCGGCGTTGCCATCGTACCAAAGACAGATCGTGTTCTTAGCTTGCTTAACCATGTCACCTCTCCTTAGTGAAGACCCCGACGCCGCAGGCATCCCATGTGTGTCTTGACCTCCATTTACGACCCGTCCATCCAGCCACTATACCGCCGGTATGAGCGACTAACGTGCGCATTGTTGACGCCTCCTTAACAGGATCGGTTTTGTGGTGCGTCATTGTGCTTATTGGTAATGTAAGATGAATGTCTTTCAAGTCAAATTGATATGTTTCCTGAGCTATTCCCCGACAAACATGATTGCCCCTAATCCTCAACTCAAGGCCTGGAGATGCTGAGTTTCAAGGGTAATCAGATAATGGAATTAAGACATTTTCGCCCCAAAACCTATTAACACGAGGTGCCAGAAAAGTTTCTCAAGCAGCTGATTTCCAGCTGCAGTACCTCCGAGCCAACTCAAATAACATTCGTTGCAGCTGGCTCTTTGAAAACCGATCGAGGCTTAGATTTCATGGCCTGATGCTCCTTGGAGTCAGTTTGCCTCTGGTAATTCATGGAGCCTCTGAAATCGGTGAAGCTCACTAAACCTTGATCACTTCTATCACAGTTCTCTTTGGCGCCGCGTTGATCACTATTTTTATTGCTGACTCACTGAAAAACCCATTGATCGAGTGGTGGCTCCTGCTTGTACCTCCATATCCAGAAATCGCCCCCCTTTGGATGAGGCATTCGCTAAAAATATTCTGGTATATGCAGCAACAACAAGGTAGGATTATCTTAGGCTAACCCATACTAGCAGGACCCACCCATCAGCCAGGAGATTCGAATATGTCCAAAGATGGAAAAAGCATGGTGATATCTACTAAGTGGTTAGGGGCGGCGATACTGACTTTTGTGCTCGGATTCTCAATTCTCGGAGTCCTGTCCTACATGGTCTACGATGAAAGCCCACCCATTCCCTCCGAAGTGGTTTCCGAAGACGGGCGGATCCTGTTTACAGGTGCCGACATTATGGCCGGGCAGCATATTTTTCAGAAATACGGTCTAATGCAGTACGGTACTATTTTCGGTCACGGCGCCTACCTGGGGCCGGATTTCACCGCCCAATACCTTCATCGCGCGGGATTGCGCATGGTGGATTTCCACCAGCAGAACGGTCGCTCCGAGAACGAAGCAATTGCCACAGTCCGAGAAGAATTCAAGCAGAACCGCTATGACCCGCAAAGCGAGCGACTCACGCTGGCGGCCTCCCAGGTCGCGGCCTTCGAAGGTCTGACAGGGTTTTACACGGACTACTTCTCTGAGCCTGATGAGCAACGCGGCTTGAAACGACCAGCTATCACGGCGCTCGATGAAATCCGACGGCTGACAGTTTTCTTTACCTGGGCGGCTTGGGTGTCAGCGGCCGAGCGTCCCGGGGAAGTATATTCATATACCAACAACTGGCCTCCCGAGCCATTGGCAGCCAATACACCCACGCCTGATGCATTGCTCTGGAGCGTGCTGAGCCTGATTGCTTTGCTCGGCGGAGCAGGCCTGCTGTTTTTCTTTATCGGCCGGTATGATCTTCTAGGCTGGCACCGCGCAGACCCCAAAGGTTATGAGCTTGCCTTCCGGCCACCCGGTGAGGTCCGCCTTACCCCCTCCCAGCGCGCCACGGCCTGGTACTTCCTGGTTGTTGCCGGATTGTTTCTGGCTCAGGGTCTGCTTGGGGGTCTGAACGCCCACTACCATGTTGAACCTGGTAGTTTCTACGGCATTCCTGTGGATGAGTGGATTCCCTATAATATTTCGCGCATGTGGCATTTGCAGCTGGCTCTCTTCTTCACTTCGTCGGCCTTTCTGGCCATGGGCATTTTCCTGGCGCCCATGGTCGCCGGCAGCGAACCCCGCCACCAGTCGGCCCTGGCAATCACGCTGTTCGGTGCGCTCGTAGTGGTAGTTGTGGGCAGCCTGCTGGGCGAGGCAGGCGGCATCAAAAATTTGATCACCAGCGAAGGCCCCTGGTTCTGGCTGGGTACCCAGGGCTGGGAATATCTTGATCTGGGCCGGTTATGGCAGATCCTGCTGGTTTCCGGCATGTTTTTTTGGGTGGTAATCGTTTTTCGCGCCCTCAGAAGCCGTTTGCGCCAGGAACACCCCGGAAACATGCCCTGGCTGTTCTTCTACAGCGCGCTCTCCATTCCGCTCTTCTACGCGGCAGGACTGGCCTTCTGGAAGGATGTCAATTTTACCGTCATGGAATTCTGGCGTTTCTGGGTAGTTCATCTGTGGGTCGAAGATTTCCTGGAACTGTTCACTACCATCATGGTCGCCTATTTGTTCGTGCTGCTCGGGGTGGTCCGGATGACGGTGGCCACCCGCATCGTCTACCTGGATATCATCCTCTATTCCATCGGCGGGGTCATCGGTACCCTGCACCATCTTTACTTCAGTGGCACGAGTTCGATGTATATGGCCTTTGGGGCCTTCTTTTCGGCCATGGAAGTTATTCCGCTGCTACTGCTGACCCTGGAAGCATGGCGTTTTATGCGCCTGGGAGCGCCCTCTGATACTGCCAACGGCAGTGTACTGCAGGTCTCGACGGTGGATTTTCCACACAAGTGGGCTGTCATGTTCCTGGTGGCAGTGGGATTCTGGAACTTTTTAGGCGCCGGTGTCTTCGGCTTTTTGATCAACCTGCCTATCGTCAGCTATTATGAAATCGGCACGCAATTTACCGCCAACCATGCGCATGGGGCCATGATGGGCGTGTACGGCATGCTGGCGGTGGCCTTTTTGGTGTTCGTGGCCCGCTATTTCATTCCGGCGGATCGCGGCGGCCGCGCCATGGCGATATCTTTCTGGAGTCTAAATATCGGTCTGCTTCTGATGCTTTTTGTCAATCTCATTCCCATAGGGACTTTGCAGCTTTACGACGCGGTGGCCAACGGCTATTGGCATGCACGCGAGCCGGAGTTTTTTCAAAGCACCACGGTGCATCTGTTTGAATGGCTGCGCATGATCGGGGATACGCTGTTCATTGTCGGCGGCATCTTTCCCGTGGTCTACCTGGCTATTCTCATGTTTCTCTACCGCAATCGCGGCGAAAAACCAACCAATGGGGTGGCCGAATCATTCACCGCTTGAGCCGATCTATCTTCGGCAAAGCGGCTTCGGGAGAAATGGGTGAAAAGAAAGCTGTTCATTGGTTGCATCAGTTTGTTGTATGGCCGGACCAGAGATATTCATGAACTGCCACCAACCTCGAACGGCGCAGCAACCTAAAGACAATGAACCAGTCAACCATAACCCGCGATCTGGAGAAGATTTATTGGCCCTCTCGCTTTATCTTCTCACGACGTGCGGCTTCTGGCGGCGTGGGAGGGTCCATGGAGAAATCCCCGGTCTTTATCTCGCCGTCGCGTACATATTTGGCGATTATAATGCCGTTGGGCGACACTCGGCTGCTGATCAATCGAAACGCTGCAGCTCTTGAGCCTGCGCCAAACAACTTCTTGCCTTGCCCGAGTACGACCGGGAACGTAAAAATATTGATCTGATCGACAAGGTTATCCGCAAGAAGCGTTTGAATCAAGTCGGTGCTGCCCTGTGTAAGGAGTGCCGGCCCGTCCCCTCGTTTCAGCTTGGCGACATCGGAAGATGCATTACTGAGGGCCAACGCCCCCTTCCACTTCAGATCCAAGCCCTTCCTGGTCGCTACATACTTGGTTATCGAATTGAAGGTCTTGGCGATGAAATCATCTGGCCCATTCTCGGCATAGGGCCAGTGTGCTGCGAAGATCTCGTAAGTCTTCCGCCCAAGTAGCAAGTCGAACGGCTCGCTGAACATCTTGCCAATTTCTTCGCCAAGAACATCGTCCCTTAGCGGTGCTACCCAACCGCCGTGTTTGAAACCCATGGATGGATCTTCATGAGGACCGCCGGGAGCCTGCATAACTCCGTCCAGAGAAACGAAGGCGCCGATTATTATTCTTCTCATTAGTTTACACTCCTCTCTTGATTCATAGCAAAAAAATTATAAAATCGATGAGGGCACATTCCAACGGAACTCTGTAATCTATAAAGAAACCGGCTGAACGCAAAAATCTTTTGAGGAGCACTGATACATGATAGATATTTGTGAGTTGCTTCAACCGCTTTCGATGCTAGACGCCAGGTTAATTAATCTTAGCCATCGATTCACCTGCACAAACGCGGCAACATCCGGAGAGAGACATAGTGAACTCGTTGCTACTCCGCTGGTTCCCCTGATTTCACTGATCCTCAATGACTAGAATAGTATCGTTCGATAAATTATCAAGGATCAAGGCTACAGATGGTCAGGAACTCATTTTTCTACAGAGGAAGAAGATCAAGCAGTCTCTTTAAGGTCGAACCTCTTCAATAAGTGGTTGGTGCAGGACTCGCTTTTGTTAATAGACTCATTTTCCATGAAAGATGAAAGCCGTCTAACCCAGCGCTTTTTTAATTTGTTTTGCTGTTATTATAGTAAAGGTTCTGCAGTTTATAGTTAAAATTGCATTATATTCGAAACATTTGAAGTAGTAATTTTTCCCGTTTGCCTCTATCTCCTCCAGAGGCGCAGATAAAATAATCTTTCTTAAAAATGCTTCTAATTCATTATTTCCAAAATGGTAAAGGCCAAGATTTCTTTTGATTCTCAAAAACCCTAAAGGGGTATTTCTAAATTGATTGGCAATCAGTCCTCTTAGATATTCATTCATTTTTTTCTTAGGCCGACCATAGAAGGTTCCTTATTTCAGTATCATAATACATAAAGAAATAGCACATTAAGGGTGCCAATCAGAAAGCCGAGCAGCGCACCGAAGAGATTGATATATTTAAACTGTTCCTCCATGATGGAGAGCAGGAGCCGCTCCAGGCGCAGCAGATCGAGAGAGTCGACCTTTTCGGCAACTATGCCTTGGATATTCAGGGAAGCAACAAGACCGGGAACTTCGGTTGCCAGCATAGCCAATGACATTTTTTGAAAAGAAGTGTACATCCCCTCTCTGACTCCGGCAGGCAGTAGTTTTGTCAGTTTACCCACAGGCTTTTGCAGCAGTGTTGTCAGCATTTGTTCTACAGTGGCATCGACCAGATTTTTTGCCTTTGAAGATCGCAGCAGCGCAGTTGCCTCGGCAGAGGCACTTTTTTTCAGATTTTCCAGGCCACTTTCACCGACTGTATCCAGAAAAATGGTGCGAATATCACGGCCACCGCCAACATATATTTCAATATTTTCGCGCAGCAGGGTAGAAACGGCTTTGGCTGTCCCCTTTTCCCGCAGCAGGGTTGCAAGTTGCTCCGCCACGGTCCTGCATATTTTTCTGGTGTTCATCTGCGTACTCTCTGGGAGAAAGGAGGAAATCGGGACATGCAGATAATGTCGAACACGTTCAACCAGCAATCGGGCAACTCTCTCCTGAACTTCCTTATCCTGCAGCCATTTGGCAATATCTTCTTCATTATTGTTCAGATAATCCTTTACTGCCTTTTCTATGGTTTCTATTTTGAGAAAATTCTGAACCATTCCTCCCATGGGACCAAGCGTTGCTGAAAATGTATCAACTCCTTTCTTGACGGCCTCGATTATCCTTTTCTGGATTTCCGGATCTTTTGTTATTTCAGCTATTTTCTCCAGGAGATCAGGGGTCTTCGATTCGACGATATCAACGATAAGTTCGGTGAGCGTATGCGGCAGTACCTGGTCAAGACTGTTATTGTTTTTAAGAATCCTGCTGGTCTGCACGTAGAGAAAATCTTCAAGCCACTGCTCCATGCTCTTGCTTGCCAGCACTGTCTTTATGAGTTGATCCAGGGATGAATAGAGCTTTTCCCGCTTTTCTCCATCAATGAGTTCGTCTATGTCCCGGTTCAGGATTTGCTCGCAGCCATCTCTGACGACCGTGGTTATGAGGAGTTCAAACTCCTGGGTTTGCAGGTACTTGTAAATCTGCTGTTTACATTGATAAGAGACGGTCTTAACCGCTATACCGAAATAACTGCTGTAGCGCTTGGGAACAAGCGCAGGCAGAGGAGCAAGATCACGGTCGAGAATTGCTCCGACACGCTCTTGTATCAGACTGCCGAGGTGCTTTTGAAAGGATTGACTCTGCAGGGCCTTGCCGATTTCCCGGCTGGTCAGCAGATGACTGCCGACCATCTCTCCTATATTTATGGCGAGCTGATGCCTCTTAGAGGGGATGACGCCTGGTGTCATCGGCAACCGTATGCCAAACAAAAACCATGGCTTAAGGGGGCGAAAAAGCATCCGGATAGCTACCTTATTGGTAAGGTATCCAATAAAGGCTCCTATCAGGGGAGGAGCAATATATGGCAAATAGATGGAAAAATGTGAGACATCAAACATTATATACTCCGGCTCTGCAACGAATAGTACTGAATGAGAAATAGCTGGATCAACCGCGGGTGACTCTGCTTGAGATAATTAGAGAAAAACACTATATAATAATTCCTATTATTCCCTGTATGACCTGTGCAGCGGTGTGTTTATTAACGTATTCTATTTTTTTTGCAAAACTTTTCTTTCAATTTATCTTGAAATTATATAAATATGAGAGGCGATAAATACATCATCTACCATTCAATCCAAGGATATTAGTTATGTGGCTATTCAGATTCTTTACATCCTCCATCGGCAAAAAAATTCTCATGGCCGCTACCGGCCTTTTGCTGATGCTCTTTCTGGTTGCTCATGCGGTTGGCAATGCCGCGATTTTTTTCGGCAGCGCTGCTTTTCAGGCCTATGCGGATGCCCTGCACGGTTTGCCGGTGGTAGTTTTCCTTTTCGGTCTCGGGCTTCTGGTTATCTTTCTTGTCCATATCACCATTGGAATACAGCTTTTTTTACAGAATCGTAAAAGTGCGGCGACCCAGTATGCGGTTTATAACAAGGTTCGTGAAAATACCTTTGCGTCCTCGACTATGCCCTACACCGGTCTTTTCATCTTTGTTTTTGTTCTTATCCATGTCTTCGGCTTCGGCATAAATCCCGGGGACACTAAAATTTCCGTTTTAGTCAGTGAGCTGCTCGGCAACTTTTTCTATGGATTGTTCTATCTCTTTTCCTTCTGTGTTTTAGCGCTGCATCTGAGTCATGGATTCTGGAGCATGCTGCAGACTTTTGGTGTTAATCACCCAAGATATAACGAGGGGATCGCACGACTGACTTTTATTGTTCCGGGATTCTTTCTCGTCTTCTTTGGTTCCATCGTGCTCTATTTTATGACGGGAATCGGAGCTAATTATTAGTCTCCAGGGAATTTTTCCTGTTTTTTATCTGCGGAAACATACCTGTGGTACCATGCAGCTCCCAGGGTAGAGAGTATACCGATATTCACTTTCTACTATGCACGCATAAACCGTTACTCTACATTATAAGGTTTACAATATGGAACTCAATGCTCGAATCCCTTCAGGTCCTTTAGCCGAAAAATGGGATAACCATAAATTCAGCGACAAGCTCGTCAACCCCGCCAACAGAAGAAAATTTAAAATCATTGTTGTCGGCACAGGTCTCGCGGGGGCATCAGCAGCTGCCACCCTGGCAGAGCAGGGCTATAAGGTGGATGCTTTCTGTATCCAGGACAGCCCCAGAAGAGCTCATTCCATTGCTGCTCAAGGCGGTATAAATGCTGCTAAAAATTACCAGACAGACGGAGACTCCGTCTTTCGTCTGTTTTACGACACTATAAAAGGTGGGGATTTCAGGGCGAGGGAGGCCAATGTCTACCGGCTGGCGCAGGTGAGCAACAATATTATCGACCAATGTGTCGCTCAGGGCGTCCCCTTCGCCAGAGAATATGGGGGCAGCCTGGCCAACCGGTCATTTGGCGGTGCCCAGGTCTCCAGAACCTTTTATGCCAGAGGACAGACCGGGCAGCAGCTTCTGTTGGGAGCCTACAGTGCCCTCTCCCGCCAGATTCATGGAGGCGGCGTCAACATGTTCAACCGCCGGGAAATGATGGATCTGGTGATTGTCGATGGACGTGCCCGAGGCATTATCACCAGAAACCTGATAAGCGGGGCTCTGGAGTCCCACTGGGCTGATGCGGTACTGCTCTGTACCGGCGGCTACGGCAATGCCTATTTTCTTTCGACCAACGCCATGGCCTCTAATGTGACCGCAGCCTGGCGCGCGCATAAGCATGGTGCCGGTTTTGCCAATCCCAGTTTTGTGCAGATACATCCAACCTGCATTCCCGTTCATGGCGACTATCAGTCTAAACTCACCCTTATGAGTGAAAGTCTGCGCAATGACGGCAGGGTCTGGGTTCCTAAAAACAAGGACGATAAACGGTCTCCTGCAGATATTCCCGACAGCGACAGGGATTATTACCTTGAGAATAAATACCCCAGCTTTGGTAATCTGGTGCCTAGAGACGTGGCTTCGAGAAACGCCAAGGAACAATGCGACCTCGGCAAAGGCGTCGGCGCCTCGGGGCTGGCCGTCTACCTTGATTTTGCCGATGCCATACAGCGGGATGGCGAAGCTACTATTATGAGAAAATACGGTAACCTCTTCCAGATGTATGAGAAAATTACCGACTCCAGCCCTCTGCAGGAACCTATGATGATTTTTCCTGCAGTACATTATACCATGGGAGGCTTGTGGGTCGATTATGATCTGATGACCACCATTCCAGGACTTTTTGCCCTTGGAGAATGCAACTTCTCCGATCATGGTGCCAACAGGCTTGGGGCCAGCGCGCTCATGCAGGGTCTCGCTGACGGCTATTTTGTCATCCCCACAGCGGTTGCCAATTATCTGGCTGATAATAAGCTTCAAAAGGTCTCCGATTCCGACTCCGCTTTCAAGAGTGCCCAGCAAAATGTCGGTGACCGGCTCAGCAGGATAATGAAAAACAGCACAGGCAGCAGCAGCGGCAAGGTTACCGTCGATGAGATCCACAAGGAGCTTGGAAAACTGCTCTGGGATAACTGCGGCATGGCAAGGAATGAACAAGGTCTTAAAAAAGCCCTGCAGGAGCTTCCTGAAATCCGCCGCAAATTCTGGGATAAGGTTTATATCCCCGGCAGCGGCAGTGAGCTTAACCAGACTCTTGAGCGCGCCGGACGAGTCGCGGATTTCCTCGAGTTTGGTGAAATCATGATCCATGATGCACTCCGTCGTGAGGAGTCCTGCGGCTGCCACCTCAGAGAAGAAAGTCAGACTGAAGAGAATGAAGCCAAACGTGACGATGAAAACTATTCTCATGTCTCGGTGTGGGAATACAAGGGAGATGGGGTCGAGCCTGAGATGCACAAGGAAGAACTCACCTTCGAATTTGTTACACCAAGCCAGAGAAGCTATAAATAGCAGCATTCCAGCGATAATTTAACTCAACAAGAGACACTATGAGTACCATTGATCTTAGTCTACAAATCTGGAGACAGAAAAACAGTGACGCGCTAGGGCAACTTGAAACGTATACCCTGGAGAGAATATCCACGGACATGTCATTTCTGGAAATGCTGGATGTGCTGAATGAAAAGCTCACCCACGAAGGTAGAGAACCCGTTGCCTTTGACCATGACTGCCGAGAAGGTATCTGTGGCATGTGCGGAGCAATAATTAACGGCATAGCCCATGGTCCGGAGAAGGAAACCACCCTCTGCCAGCTTCATATGCGCCATTTTAAAAGCGGCGACACCCTTGTGATCGAGCCTTTCCGGTCACGGGCATTCCCGATTAGGAAGGATCTGGTTGTCGACCGCTCAACTATGGATAAGATCATCCAATCCGGTGGCTACGTCTCGGTCAATACTGGTGGGGCTCCGGACGGCAACGCCATTCCCGTCTCCTCGCAGATCGCCGAACTTGCCATGGATGCGGCCTCCTGCATTGGTTGCGGCGCCTGCATTGCCGCTTGTCCCAACAGATCGGCAATGCTCTTCACAAGCGCCAAGATTTCACAGCTCTGTCTCCTTCCCCAAGGCCACGCCGAAAGAAAGCAGCGCGCCCTTTCCATGGTAGAGACCATGGACAAGGAGGGTTTCGGCAACTGTACCAATTATAGAGAATGCGAGGCTGTATGTCCTAAAGGTATTTCTATTAGGAATATCGCCCGACTTAACCGGGAATTCATCAAAGCATCCTTTTCCGAAGGATGATAGCGTCGCGAAACACCCGTACGGGCATAAACTCCGACTTCGAGAAAGTCCATTCTCCCGCATTGCAGTTTTTTGGCGGAAAGCGCAGCAATGCATTATGATGTAGTGATAGTAGGAGCCGGTCCGGGAGGACTGGCTTGTGCCACTAGATTGTCCCAAAACGGGGCTTCAACCCTTGTAATTGAAAGAAAGCCGCATATCGGCCCCAAGGTCTGTGCCGGCGGAATCACCTGGAGCGGGCTCCTCAAAACCGTCCCGGAACAATTAATTGAGAAAGCCTTTCCCTGTCAGCATGTTTGGTCGCGTCTGCAAAATATATGTGTTTCCAGTGAGACACCGATCATTGCCACAGTCGACAGAAAAAATCTCGGCCGCTATATGGCAGACGCGGCAAAAGCCGCTGGCGTTAAAATACATACCTCGACCTCGCTTCGCCATCTAACCGACAGCGGTGCAGAGCTGTTTCATCACCCTTCAAGTGAACGGAGCATCGTGAGCTTTGATTACCTGATTGGCGCCGACGGCTCCACAAGTTCAGTGCGTCGGCATCTTGGAATTCCTACAAACAAAGTCGGTATTGGCATCAATTATCAGCTCCCGTGTACCGGTTCAAAGATGGAGTGGCACTTAAACAACAGATATTTCGGCAATGGTTACGGCTGGATTTTTCCTCACAAAGAATCCACCTCCATAGGTGCCTACTCCCCGACGGCAATTGCGGCACTTCATCTCAAAAAAAGACTGTGTCAGTGGTCATTAGGCAGAGGTTATGATCTTTCACAGCATCCCTGCAAAGCCGGTTATATAAATTACGATTACCGAGGCCACCACTTCAATCGTACTTTTCTTATTGGTGATGCCGGCGGATTTGCCTCTGCACTGACAGGCGAGGGAATTTATCCTGCAATTATCACGGGTGAATCTGTGGCATCGAAAATTATAGATCCAAACAGCGATCTGTCCGATCTTGACGAGGTAATTCGCCGGCAGCGGAAATTTGCCGGGATGGTATCGCTCACTTCTAAAAGTGGAATTCTCTCGGCGATCTTAGCCGAGGTCGGGGTATTTGCCCTACGCAATAACATGATCAATTTTACCATGCTCGAAATGGGCAAATAAAAAAAGGCCCTGCCATTTTCACGGCAAGGCCACTGGTTTCTCTAGCTGTCTCTTTGGAAGAGAGAAAAAAATCTTCCTTTTCTAGAATAATCTCGTAAAAAGTTATCGAAATTAATCAAACACCGGTCTCGGATAAAGACCTGCTGCTTCAACTATCCCCGGAACCTTTTCTTCCCATTCTATAGCCATAATATGGAATCCGGCTACTCCTTCCACTTCTTTGAGACGCTGAATAGTTTCGACGGCGAATTTCAACCCCTCTTCCGATTGCTTGCTCTTTTCCACTCCGGCCAACCTGTCGATCAGATCATCGGGGACGTCCATGCCGGGTACCGCCTTTCTCATATATTTTGCCATACCCAGGGAGCGCATAGGGGTGATGCCGGCAAGAATATACACTTCCTTATGCAGACCCCTCTCTCTGACTCCCTCCATCCATTTCTCAAATTTTGGTATATTGTAAATGCATTGTGTCTGGATGAACTCGGCTCCGCATGCCACCTTTTTGGCAAGCCGCGGAACACGTATTTTGAATGGGTCGGCAAACGGATTGGCTGCGGCACCTACAAAAAACTTAGGCGGCACTTTTATATCGTCACCGGAGAGAAATTTTCCTTCATCGCGCATCAATCTGACGGTCTGCAGCAATTGCATTGAATCAAGATCAAAGACATTCTGAGATTGTGGGTTGTCGCCAAAGCTTTGATGATCACCAGACAGACAGAGAACATTGTTGATCCCAAAAGAAGCGGCCCCAAGCAAATCGCTCTGCAGGGCAATCCGATTTCTGTCGCGCACCACCATCTGCAGGACAGGGTCCATCCCTAACAGCTTTAAATGCACACAAGCAGCCAGACTGCATAAACGAGTCACGGAGGTCTGATTGTCGGTAATATTTATGGAGTCGATATGATCCTTCAATAAACTTCCTTTATCGATTATGCCCTGTGCATCGCTCGAACGGGGAGGACCGCACTCACTGGTAACTGCCAGTTGGCCGCTTTTAAGAACTTTTTCCAGTTTACTTTCAGTATGCAATTCCACTATTAAAAATCCTCCAGTTTAAATGATCGTGGTCCACCGGCTCTGTCTTTTGACCAGTCTTTTATAGGTGTAACCTTTTCATAATCATCTAACTTCCCTAAAGCCTCAAGGCGATCAACAACAAGCTGCCAGGCACAATCGAGATCTTTTGAGATTTCACATTTTCCATTTGACGACCCGCCGCAGGGACCATTAAATAATCTCTTGCAGCACCTGGTCACCGGGCACACCCCTCCGGTGACACCAAGCATGCAGTCTCCACAGGCTTGACATTTTTCAGTATAGAGGCCTTTGGCTATAACATCTCCTAAAAAAGTAGTGTTTAACCCAGGATAGATTGGAGTAGTGGGGTATTTTGTTGCCATAAATTGTACACCTATCCCACAGGCCAGGCTCAGAACCGCTTCCGATTTCTCCAGAAGCTCTCTGGCGGAATCAAAAAACTCATGTTCACATTGTCTTTCAATACCGCTGTCCCTGATTTCCAGATCGATATCGTCCTGGGTCGCCCTCATCCGCAGAAGGGAGGCTAAAATTTCAGCTTCCTTGTTGCCGCCCTGATGACATACGGCGACACAGGTGTTACAGCCGAATACTGTCAATTGCTTGTGACCCTTGACCATCTCCCATATTTCATCAAATGGTTTCTGCTCACCTACGATCATAGTTGATGTACTCCTTATTGAATAAAGCCAATGGTAAAGCTCATAAAGCCTTTTGAGGTTTTTCCAGTTGTTTTTCAGCCTTTTTCTTCAAGGCGATATAGATGGGAGAGGGTCCCAATTTGGAGATTCTTTCGGTAAACTCTGTGCAAATTTCTGCCCACCGTGGCCCCATCGCTGCGGAAAGATTGAAAAACTCTAGTCTTTCACTGTCGATTCCAACTGTTTCCAGAAGAGCGTGCAGCTTTTTTACTCTTTTCTTGGCATTTAGATTTCCTTCCAGGAAATGGCATTGACCATCCAGTCAGCCTGCCACAAAAACACCGTCCACCCCACGTTCAAACGCCCGGAGAACATGAGACTGGTCAAGCTTGCCGGTGCATGGCAGTCTGACAACCTTGACATTATATGGATAGGTCAACCGCATGACCCCGGCCAGATCTGCTGCGGCAAAGGCGCAGTAATGACAGGCGAAGGCTATAATATTGGGCTGCCAGTCCTGCGGGGTCTGCTGAGGTTTTTCCGGATGTATTTTTTCTGCTGATTTTTCTTCACCAGGTGACATATCTATATCGCCCCTTTTCGTTATCAGTGGATTTCCGTTGCGGCATCGACCATTGCTTTTATCTGGTCATCTCTGAAACAGTTGACCTGAAAGGCTTTTGCCGGACAGACACCGGCACAAATTCCGCAACCGGTGCACTTGATTTCATTATGGCTGACACGACCGTCTTCGTCGATAAACGGCGAACCAAAAGGACATGCTCTGAAGCACGCCAGACAAGACATGCAGATATCTCTGTTATGTTTTGAAATAATACCTGAAACCGTGAGTTTTTCATGGGAGAGCAACGCCCCTACCCTACCCGCTGCAGCCATTGCCTGGCTTATGGTCTCTTCGATATTTTTGGGCGCATGGGCAAGTCCGGCAAGAAAATATCCTTCACTTGGAAAATCCACGGGCCTGAGCTTAACGTGGGCCTCCAGGAAAAATCCGTCAATGTTGCAGGTCAATTTATATGCCTTGGCAATAGCCTCCGTCTCCGGATGAGGGCGCAAGCCTGTAGAAAGAACGACATAATCCGCGTTCAGCTGCATCTCTCTGCCAAGGATCTTGTCATTCAGGCTGACTTTGAGGCCCTCTTCTGTTGGCGTTACCTGGGGTTTATCGTCAGGTGTAAACAAAAAGAACAACACTCCCAGATCCCTGGCCTTCTTGTAATATTTTTCCTTAAGGCCGTAGGAGCGAATATCTCTATAGAGTATAACTACCTGCGTTTCTGGGGATTTTTCCTTTATAAAAATCGCATTTTTCAAGGCATCCTGGCAACATACACGAGAGCAGTAATTAGTTGGTTCTTCACGGGAGCCGACGCATTGGATCATCACAATGGTTTCATCGGCGGCTGGGATCTTCTCGGCAAGGAGATCCTCGAGTTCCCTCTGGGTAATGATGTTGTCGGACTGCTTATATTCGTATTCCTCAGGGCTGTATTCCATACCTCCCGTTGCGATCAGAACAGCGCCATGCTCAAGTACCTGGCCGTTGTCCAACTTGGTATGAAAATTGCCGACAAAACCGTCAGTTTCGCTGACAGTGGTACCTAGGTGTACACTGATGGCGGGATTTTCCTTGATTGCTTCTATAGTCTCCCGGAGATGCTTCTGGACATCGTCACCTTCTAGATTGGTGCGTACTCTGCGTAACAAGCCCCCCAGTTCGTTTTCTTTTTCTACCAGGTAGACCCCATATCCCTGATCGGCCACGGAAAGTGCGGCTGTCATTCCGGCTAAACCGCCTCCGAGGACCAGTACGGAATGGGTTACCCCAACCGAAGCGGACTGGACGGGCTCAAGAAGCCTGGTTTTGGCAATATTCATGTTGACAATGTCGATTGCCTTCTCTGTCGCCTTTTTATGATTATCGGAGTGGCACCAGGAACATTGCTCTCGTATATCGGCAAGTTCGAACAAAAACTTATTCAGGCCGACTTCGCGGATGGTATCCTGAAAAAGCGGAGCGTGTGTTCTGGGCGTACAGGAAGCCACCACCACCCTGTTCAGGCCTTTTTCCTTGATGACATCACGGATTTTCTGCTGCCCATCAGGAGCACAGGCATATATAATTGTCTCGGAATGAACTACGCCCTCATTTTTGGCAGACTCCTCGGCAACCTTTTGCACATCCACGACTCCGGCAATATTGACGCCGCAGTGACAGACGATTACCCCGACTCTCGGTTCTTCAGCGCTGACATCCCTCTCGGGAGGAAGGATGACTTCTTCCACCTCGGACCCTCTGCTTTCGCCAAGCAAAGCCATGGAGGCAGCCGCAGAACCACTGCTCTGTATCACTGTTTCAGGTATATCCTTGGGCCCCTGATAGATGCCGGCGACATAAATTCCTTTGCGGCTCGTTTCGACAGGACGCAGCCTGGAAGTCAGGGCAAAACCATATTCATCGCTTTCGATACCGAAAACCTTCGCGAATTCCGCAGCATTCAACTGTGGTTCGAAGCCAACGGAGAGGATGATCATGTCAAATATTTCATTGACCAGTTTACCATTCTCATCGACATAATGCAGAGTAAGGTCGCCGCTTTGAGGATCTTCAACGACCTCTGAAACCATAGCTCTTTTATAAAGAACCCCGCTCTGGTTTTTTGCCTTGTCGATATACTTGTCGAAATCCTTGCCGAATGCCCGCAACTCCATGTAAAAAACAGAGGCTTCCACCTCCGCATCATGTTCCTTGGCAATTATCGACTGTTTTGCTGCGTACATGCAGCACACCGACGAACACCAGGCGTTGGAATTATGCTCGTTTCTTGAACCGACGCACTGGATCCAGGCAAGCCTTTTTGGGTGGGCGCCGTCAAATGGCCGCTCAACGACTCCTCCGCAGGGGCCGGAAGCCGAAAGCAGTCTCTCAAACTGGAGCGATGTGACCACGTTTTTAATCCTGCCATAGCCAAATTCTTCACGTATTTCAGGAGAATAGGTCTTTAATCCGGGGGTCAGAATTATGGAGCCGACCTTGACATCAAATTCCTTGTCGGTATCTTCAAAGTTAATGGCCTTGGCATCACACACCTTTTCACATTTCCGGCACACTCCTTTAGTAAGGTACAGGCAATAGTCCGGGTCGATGGCGCGCGTGTTGGGTACAGCCTGGGGAAAAAGGGCATAGACTGCCCGGCGTTTATTAAGTCCCTGGTTAAAAACATCTAAGACCTTGGTGGGACATTTTTCTTCGCAGGCCCCGCAGCCCGTACACCTGTCAGCGTCGATATATCGTGCTTTCTGCAGTATGGATGCCGTAAAATTTCCTTCCGTTCCATCTACTTTCTGAACGGTGGACATGGTGTGCATTTTGATATTGGGATGGCGGCTGCTTTCCACCATTTTCGGGGATATCATGCACATGGAGCAGTCACCGGTGGGAAAGGTCTTGTCAAGACGAGACATCGTCCCGCCGATAGACGGTTCATCGCTGACCAGATGGACCAGCAGACCGCTGTCGGCAAGATCAAGAGATGCCTGCATTCCTCCAATACCCGCACCAACGACCAGTACGGAACCTGTTCTTTCTTTTTTTTCCTGTCCGGGGGTAATTCTTGTCAAAAGAAGATCCTCCATCAGATCAGCCCCGACAATTTAGGATTGCCGGCCATTTTCGCTAATTAGCCGAATGTCGGGCATTACTCAGAATATTACAATAAGTACCATCAAAGCTCATCCAGCAGAATTATCATCATCTCTGATTTCGATGAGCATGCGAAAGAGCACATGAAAGCGTTTTTCACATTGTTACTTTTGCAGTAACGACATCCTTGAAGATTTTTCACTTCAGCGTGAAGATTAACAGAATATTCAAAAGATTGAAACTTATTTTCAATAATATGCATCCAATATGACTTCATCTATTAAATGAAAAGAGATAAACATTGTTAAGGAATGTATTTTTTATTATAATCATAACGTTGCTGATAAAGGGAATATGCTGATTCTTCCACAATCCAGGTATAATTTTTGTGAGACAACACCCGATGCCGCACTGAGTAAAAGGAGAAAAGGCTACAAACAATAGATTCGAACGTTTCGAATAAACTACAGCTGAGGAAATATAAATTCTATGAGCTTCGATATTCTTCTGGGTTTATCACTTATTGTCTGTCTAATAGGTCTCTTTATTCGCTTCTTTATCTGGTTCAGTCAGAGCATCGACCCCACCAAGGAAAAAATACCGCTCTCCACCAGAATCGCCAAGGGGGCGACCGGCATCTTCAAAGTGGTTTTCAGCACCAAAATACTCCGCATCTTTCAGTCATTCTTCGCCGATATACTTTTCCAAAAAAGAATATTCAACAAAAGCCTCTACCGCTGGATAATGCACGGCCTGATCTTTTTCGGTTTTGTGTTGCTCTTCTTTCTTCATGTCACTGGCGACTTCACCTATGATCTTTTTGGGAGCGAGTATGTTCCCACACTTAATCCCGACCTGGCTTTGCGAAACATTCTCGGGTTGCTTGTCGTCATCGGCATCGCTCTGGCGGTGTATCGGCGCATACAATTAAGATCCAGGCGGCTGAAGTCCTATCTGAGTGACTGGACAGCGCTTACATTTGTAGCGGTAATCATACTCTCCGGATTTTTTCTGGAGGGCGCCAAAATCTCCTCGTATACCGTCTATGAGCAAATGGTTGAGGAGTACGGCTGGTATGAAGAAGAAGAGGCCAGGGCCTTGGAGGCCTTCTGGGTTGCCGAATATGGCGTGCAATCCCCCAATTTCACAGGTTCCATCGATGATGAGTTGGTGGAGACGGGCCGCGAACTGAACCAGGAAAGCAGCTGCATAGAATGCCATGCAAGTACGCAAAATGCCTTCGCCAGTTTTTCCCTGAGCAAAGTGATAGGCCCTGTTGCAGCCGCTCTTGGAGATCAGAGGACAGTCTCGTTCCTCTGGTTTCTGCATATAGCGGCCTCTCTGGCCTTTCTAGCCTGGCTCCCCTTCAGCAAAATGTTCCATATGGTTTCCGCACCCGTTAGTCTTGCCATCAACAGGGTAATGGGGAAAGAAAGCGACGATCCGGTTAATGAACTGAATCGGCAGATGATAGGTTTGTCCGCCTGTACTCACTGTGGGGCCTGCACCGTGGAATGCTCTTCGAAGATGTTTTTTGAATCCTTTCAGAACGAGTTCATTCTTCCTTCGGAAAAAGTACAGTTTCTCAAAAAGATAGCTGCCGGCGAGAAAGTGGACAGGGAAACCCTGAAGAGACTGCAGGAGGGCCTGTATATCTGTACCAGTTGCGACCGCTGTACCGATATCTGCCCTTCCGGTATAAACCTCAGAGATCTTTTCGTAAATTCCAGGTACTATCTGCTTGAGGAGGGCATGGTTGAAACTTCAATGTTAAGCCACTTCTCTTTTCCATTGGCACTGAACCGGAAATTCGCCGGCAATCATCTGAAGGCCTTGAAGTCCGTTCACGAGATATTCCGCAGCAGCTTCAAATCCCTTCCCGCTCTTCTGGGTCCGCTTACCTTGTCCAAACAGGGCACAATCGACAATGACACCTATCGTAGCTGCTATTCATGCCAGCGCTGCACCAATATATGCCCCGTGGTCAGAAGTTACGAAAACCCATCGGAGGCTCTGGACATGATGCCGCATCAAATCATTTACAGTCTGGGAATCGGCAAGGCCGATATGGCACTGGGAGCGCAAATGATCTGGAGTTGTTCTACCTGCTACCTGTGTCAGGAACACTGCCCTAATAAGGTTGAATTGACCGACATTTTCTACAGGCTCAAGAATATTGCCATCAACCGAATCGATTCAGGAGATAGACAATGAAATACGCATTTTTCCAAGGCTGCAATATACCTGTACGAATTGAGCAATATGCCGATTCAACCCGGGCGGTGTTAGATAAATTTGGTGTGGAGCTTGTTGAACTGCGCGAGTTTAACTGCTGCGGATATCCTGTCCGCAATGTTGATGAAAAATCATACATTCTGCCTTCTGTTCGGAATCTGGCCATCGCTGAAAAGGAAAATCTTGATATAGCGGTGATCTGCAATTGCTGTTTTGCCAGCCTGATGAAAGCAAAAAATGTTCTCGAGAATGACCAGGAGCTGCTCCGGGACATTAATTCCGTTCTGGCCAAGGAAGACCTGCACTACAGCGGCAAGGCAGCAATCAAGCATTACCTTGACATTCTCTACTCTGATATCGGCACAGAGAAGATTGCTGCCAAACTGGTTTACAAGGTCAGAGATCTCAATATCGCGGTTATTCAGGGGTGTCATCTGCTGCGGCCCCGGGAGATCACCGGATTCGACAATTCATTTGTACCGAAGATAACCGACGCTCTGGTAAATTGTACCGGTGCTGAAAACCTGGAATGGCAGGGCAAACTTGAATGCTGCGGAGCCGCCCTGGCAGGCATTAACGATAACCTTTGCCATACCCTGCTGCTGGAAAAAACAGAAGGCGCCAAAAAAGCCGGGGCCCAATATATAACTCCGATCTGTTCTTACTGTCACCTGCAGTTTGACACAAATCAGCCCAACATTGTCCAGGAAGAAAAGGATATTCTTCCCGTACTACTCTACCCTCAGATACTTGGGCTCTGCCTTGGCCTAAGTGCAGAGGAACTTGGTATCGGCCTGAATAGGACAATAAGCGCCGACGATATTGAAAAGGTGAAATCCACCCTTGGCTCTCCGGTAGATGACAAGAAAAATAAAAAGAAAAAAGGAAAGGTGAAGCAAGCCGCATAACAGGAACTTTTAGACCTTATCTAAAACCATGAAGACGGCAGTTGGACTGCCGTCTTTTTTTTGTGACGGCACTTCGTTCATAACCTGATTTACTCCTGAAAATCAGCACCTTCTGGCCTGGGCCGGGCTGCTCTTTTCATCGGGGCGCCATAAACCCGCCTATGGGGGAGTCGCTGCAGCCATCCGGGGCTGCAGAAAGCCGTGGAAAGAGCAGTCCCGACCTTGAGCTGAGGGGTAAATCAGGTTTCATAGTTGAATCCGCTTGTTCTTCCTTTAATTATTTATTTTTGTGCTTATACTGGACTTGGTACAGCTAATAATCTGATGCATTTTAATATTGGAGATTTTTATGAGTAAAGTTATTGCCTTTGCTGGCAAAGGTGGGGTTGGAAAAACAACGGTGGCAACGCTTGTGGTCAGGCATCTTTCGCGTAACGGCAAAACTCCCATACTGGCAGTCGATGCAGACCCGAACAGTAATCTCGGTGAAACCATGGGACTTGAAGTTCCTCAGACCATTGGTGATATCCGTGAAACGTATATGAAGGATCCTCAGGGCGTACCCTCCGGTATGGATAAGGTGAATTATCTAGAAATGCTGGTCGAACAGGCGCTTATTGAAAGACCCGAGTTTGACCTTCTGGTCATGGGGCGTCAGGAGGGACAGGGATGCTACTGTATGGTTAATAATATATTAAATAATTTCAGCGATAAACTTGCAGCGAGCTACAACTATCTGGTTGTTGATAACGAAGCCGGTATGGAGCACCTCAGCCGCAGAACCAGCGGAAAAGTCGATATGCTTTATCTGGTAACAGATTATTCTCTACGGGGTCTGCGTGCAGTAAAGCGGATTTATTCCATGCTGGACAGCCTTAAACTGGATATCGGAGAACTTGGAATCATCGTCAGTCGCGGCCCTGCACAGTTAGGGGAGGCTTTTCTCCAAGAAGTTGCGGAAATCGGCATTCCGATGGCGGCCATTATTCCCGACGATCCAGCCTTACTCGAGTTTGATATGGCGCGAAAATCACTCCTTGATCTACCAGATGATTCACCTTCGGTTGTGGCCATTGAGGCGATGCTCAAGAAGGCTGTTCCTGCATAATCTTCGGTAACCGTTTTCAAAGGAGGAGCTTTTCCTGCTCCTCCTTTTCACACATCCTCTCCTGCCCTACACCTTTTTCCTACCTTACTTGATCTAAGTCAATGCTGTTATTTCGGCAGGTGATATGCTTAAAATATAGAAAGAAAGCACAAGAACCGGTCTCTGCTGTCGTCTGATGGCCAGATGATCGTTTATTTTACGTGGAGGATAACACCATGAAATGTCCGGGACAAGACACACAGTACTGGAACGAAGACGCCATTTACGAAGTAAAATGTCCTGAGTGTCAGGCAATGGTAGAGTTCTACAAAGATGATACCACCAGGAAGTGCCACCATTGTCAGCACCGCTTCGTCAATCCCAAAATGGATTTTGGCTGCGCGACCTACTGTCAGTTTGCTGAGCAGTGCCTGGGAACCCTTCCGGAAGAATTCGTCATGCAACAGGACAATCTACTCAAAGACAAAGTTGCAGTAGAAATGAAAAGATATTTTAAAAACGACTTTAAAAGCATTGGCTTTGCGATGAAAGTAGCTAATTTGGCTGAAAGAATCGGCAGGGCAACTGAAGGAGCAAATCTTGCCGCCGTTCTCTGTTCAGCATATCTTCTCAACATCGGACAGAGGCTTGCTGAGCAAACAGGCTCTACGTCAAAAAAAGATCTGGAAAGAGAAGGACCGGCTGTGGCTTCGGAAATCCTCCACAGACTGAGGGCGAATGAAGAGCTTATCTCCCAGGTCTGCAACATAGTGGGGAAAGCAATGCCGCCTGCTGCCGATGATAATGACATCGCTCACCGTATTGTAAACGATGCCTATCAGGTAGCGCGACTTGACCTCGAGCTCAAAAATGGGAAAGTGACATCAGCAGATTTTGAGAAAAGGCTTGAGTCGATTTTTTCAGAGAAAGGCCGGGAAGAAGCAACAGCCGTGTTTGCTGCAGTTGCTTCATAATGGTGCAATTTCTATAAGGAGAGGCGACGAGCATTCTCCTTATAAAAATAATTCAAATCATTAGCACAGATTGTCCTTGGGCTGGTATTCCGAGCCGCAGGCTGAACATTTTGCGGATTTTTGAAGTTCGTCGGAGAACAATTCAACCTCCACTCCGCATTCGGGGCACTTCACCTTAATTTCACTCAGCGACTTATTGCTCTCAAAACCTGGACAGTGCTGCTGGTCGGACATATTCTTCTCCTTAATGGTGCTGATGCTTTATAACGACGAGCTTGAACAGTTCATTTTTTATCCAGATTTCCGCCATCTTTTTTTTCCATAAAATGGATAATACAGGAACTGCGAAATTTGCAATATATCTCAGAATCACTGCATTTTAGGCATTCGTCACAGAGATAATACTTATGTTTTTGGCACATATAGCCGGTTTCTCTGTCGGTATGAATTTTGCACTTTGCCATTTAAAAAATTCTAACTCTCTTCTTTTTCACGAGTTGCTAAATCTATCAGTGTCTTCAGCTGCCTGTTGAGTTCAAAAAGCTCATCTTCCAAATCGAGAAGCTCCATCATAATCGGAGGCTTGACCGAGTGAGCCGGTAATCTCTTTTTTGTTTCCTTGATCTTCTTCTCCAACCGATGGATCTTATCTCGAAGATGACTAATCTTTTTGTTCATGCACAATATACCATTAGTACCTTACTCCCCAAAAGCCGACACAAAAAACAAGAAAATGGAACTATTTTAAAATCCGTTAACTTACACTTACTGCCAAGGTACTTATCCAGCTCAGCTGGGTTAGTTGCTCATTCTCAGCTCTTTTTCGATGAGCTTCAATTCATTCTCCAACGGTCGTCTTTTCTCAATTGAATAAAATACCTGATGGCCCATTTGTCCCCTCTTACGAAAGGTAATTATCTCAAAAGAGTGCGAACCGGGTTCTGTTTGTTCGACCCAGAGTACCTTCTCAATCGGCAAGCCAAAATCTTCACAAATTCTTTTTGCAAATTTTTCAGGATTTGCTGAAACAGAATACCCCCATCCGGTATTTGTAAAGATACACAGGTAAGGCCGGATATATGATATTGACTCCTGAGTCCTTGTCAGGTTGGAAATACTCAAGTCATAGGCACCTGGAAACCATGATATAGGTTCCTTATTTTCCGATTTTTTGCCATCCCAACTATATCTACCTTTGAAGATAGCCATCGTAACCTCTTAAACGTAAAAAAAAATGCACACTGCAGCGCTCCTGTACACATTGCAGGAACTGTTCCGACCATTAACGGAGGTGGATTAATTTCTCGCAACCTGTGTGAGAGAGGTTCTGCCTGCAAAAAGGTCGGAGAATTTCTTTTTAGAAAAAGTAATCATAAGTTTTACGATTTGCGGCTGCCTTTTTATCACCTTACAGATTATTTTCTTGTTATTGCAAGAAAACAGTCTGTTCAGAGGTCTTATCCAGTTCAGCCGGGGTATAGTGCAAGCAGTTCGGCACTACACCCCTTGTCAGAGGTTAAACCATGGCCAGTGATCTCCGATCCTCCATGCTGGCAAGAACACGCTCTTTTTTGTCCTGAATTCCCAAAGCAGCACGTTTCTTTTCAATATGTGCGATCATGAGCCTTGCCATATCATAGGGATTGTCTGCAAAACCCCACTTGCCGAAGTCTTTGGATTCAAGTTCTTCAAAAAGATGCTTCTCAAAACGGGTTCCCTCGATAATAGGAAAAGTATGACCGAAGACAGTATATATGCCGCTGGCAACAAAATACTGGCCAATAGCAATTGCCTTTTCACTCATCCACTCCGGAGCACATCCCGCGGCAGGAAGGTCGGCAAGGGAATCCCCTAATCCTCCCATCTTTACCATTTCCGAAGCCGCCACCAGAATCCGGCTGTTGTCGACACAGGAGCCAAAGCCCAATACAGGAGGCATACCTACGGTTTCACAGACCTCAGCCAGACCAGCACCGGCCAGAGCAGCTGCACCGGGTACAGTTAAGCCCGCTTTGGCAAGGGCAGTTTGAGAACACCCTGTCTGCAAGACCAGAATATCATTCTTGATCAATTCTTTAACGAGTTCAACATGAGAGAAATCCTGCTTCGATCGCGGATTAGTGCAGCCAACTACACCGGCAACTCCTTTTATTCTGCCGTTGATGATATTATCATTGAGAGGCTTATAACTTCCTCTGAAAGCTCCGCCAAGCATATATTTTATATACTCAGCTGAGAAACCCTGAATGCCGCGAGCCACTTTTTTAGGGATCTGGATTCTTTTACTGCGATTTCGGAACCTGGACACAGCCTTGATAATTATCTCTTCGGTGCAGACTGTAGGATCATGGTCATCCAATTCGATATGCGTGGCCCCTTCGATCTTTGCTCTATAATTAGTGGTAATGAACGCAGTATCATAACATTCGGCCACCTTGAAAAGATCCTGCTTGATACACTGTATATCGACGGTCATGGCATCGACAGCACCACTGACAAGTACGGCTTCGGTAGAGGAAAAGTTACCGGCGTGCGGAATGCCGTGCCGGGAGAGAACATCAAGTCCCGAGCAGCACATGCCTACCAGGTTTATCCCTTTTGCCCCGGCATCGGTTGCCATTTTGAGAACCGCAGGATCTGCCGCGGATACCATCATGGCCTCAAGCAGAATCGGCTCATGTCCGTGGACAATGATATTGACATGGTCCTCCTTCAACACCCCCATGTCAACTTGAACTTCGATCGGGGAAGGCGTACCGAAAAGAATATCAGAGATTTCTGTGGAAACCATTGATCCCCCCCAACCGTCGGCCAACGCCGTTCTCGATATCTGTTTGGTGATGTTTTCGTAATCCTGATCCACTCCTATAGCTGTGCGGTGCATCATTTCCATGATCTCGCGCATTGCTCCCCGTGGGACGATGCCTTCCTTTCGCCATGACTCAAGTGTTTTTAAGGGTACCCTCTTTACCAGAGGGATTTCACCATTTACTTGAGTATAGGTAAGCTCGAGCTCACGATAGAGATCCAGGGCCACTTCCTTGATACCCCTTCCTTCTGTTTCAATATCAAGTGATTCGGCAACCTCGTAGAGCTTCTGCGGATCTTTGATGGAAAAGTCTTTGACTTTTCCGTCAATAACTCCTTTAAACAGTTCAAGCATGGCCATACCGTGATCTGTATGAGCAGCAGTTCCGGCTGCAACCATTCTCCCGAAGTTCCTGGCGGCGATGGTGTCCACAGTCGCGCCGCAAATTCCCACCCGGTCATAAGGATCGTTAATATTCATGCGGCACGGGCCCATGGCACAGTGCTTACAACATGCCGACTGGGCACCAATCGGGCAGGCCTTCATATCATTGGCTCTATCGAAAAAGAGTTCGACTCCATCTTGTCTCGCCTTGATGATCATCTGCGATGTCGATTCACAGGTGGTGATATCTTCTACTTTTTGTAATTCCCTAAGCTTAGCCATGCTCCCTCCAGGTGTTAATACACGATTACGGCTGAATGTCATACCAGCCGGAATTCCACGGTTTCAAAATACAGTGTGAGTTACTGCCGTGAATAGATATTATTCCTACAATGACTCAAAGTCAAGAATACTGGAGGAAAAAACCACGGAATGACAAACAAATACGTTGAGTTTGATGTGAAAAGTCACCATACCACAACGTGGTATGGTGGCGAAATTATTTCACTTAATTCAGATTACCAATGATTTTTTGGGATAGGCGGGATGGCAAATTCTGAGGAAAAATATCAGGATAGGCGGCACCGGGAAAAGCTTGATCTGTGTTGCAAGTTTTTCGACAGTTTTAGGGCGTACTAAAGGTTACATCGCAAGCCTGCAAAAAACATCGTGCCGGGTCTTCTCTATTTAACCCTCTTATCTAGCCGTCTGAAAGTTTGGTGGCAACTTTTATTCAGGATTGAAGGTCGGATAATTTTTGAGCAATTTCAAACAAGACCTGAGGAGCATCTTCTAT
Organism: Desulfopila inferna; assembly: GCF_016919005.1. NCBI lineage: Bacteria > Pseudomonadati > Thermodesulfobacteriota > Desulfobulbia > Desulfobulbales > Desulfocapsaceae > Desulfopila > Desulfopila inferna. Next base: position 258,017 of record NZ_JAFFQE010000001.1, on the reverse strand, counting down.
ATTCTCAAAAGGTCTAACCCCGTCACGGTCTGCCTGGACAATCTCATCCATCTCAGGAAGAAAACCAAGAATATCAAATTCCGGCAAAGTGTTTCTGATAAGCGATTTATCTTCTTCGCTACGAACACGATTGCCGAGAATAATAATATTTTTGATGCCTATATCGCTGCCGAGTTTCTTGATCTGGGCTGCAGCCACCCTACTCCTGGCTCCGGGATTGACTATAATAACCAGGGCATCAACAGAGCTTGAAGTAGCTCTTCCCAGATGTTCAACGCCGGCTTCCATATCCATCAGAACAATATCATCACGATAGAGTACAAGATGGGTCATCAAGGCTTTCAGGATAGTACTTTCCGGACATATACACCCGGATCCGCCACTTTTGACAGTGCCCATTACCAGAAGCTTTACTCCATCTCTTTCAAGAGAAAAACGATCGGGGATATCGTCAACTTTGGGATTGAGAGTAAAAAATCCTCCCATGGTGCCTGGTTCGGCGCCCGTCCTCTCAGCTATCAATTCGGTTAGTTCGGAGATCGGGGTTATAGGTTCATCTTCAGGTATGCCCAGACCGGCAGCCAGATTGGTAACCGGGTCTGCGTCTATTGCAATCACATTTTTTTCATTTCTTGCGGCAAGACAGCGAGCCAGCAGCGATGTTACTGTGGTTTTGCCGACTCCGCCCTTTCCGCCAAAGGCAACTTTAAGACTCACAAATAATTCTCCATGTTTAAATCAGTCATCCTGGTCGTCGCCAATGACTTTACCATCATTGTCGACCATAGCCACTACAAAGCCATTTTTTTCTGCATCTTCATAGAGCTCTTCAATGTGGACAGCTTGGATTTCGTATTTTTTTCCCTTCTCACGCGGCAAGGAAAGAAAGCAATCATTTGCCGCATCCTTCGACTCAAAAGCCGGGATAAAATCGATCTTTTTTTCCTTATTGTGGAGCCCTAAAAAAGTGGCTTCTTTTTCCGGCTCGCAAACAACAACATAAACCCATCCTTTGGTACTGGCTTTTTCAGTCACGACTAACCTCTAATATAAGCAAGATGTTTTTTGATGCCTTCCCGATGAACTGCCACTCATTTCAGTACCCCTGGAAGTACTTTTCGTATGCATTAAAATACTGGATGCATCTCGGCTAAACGTATCAAAAGTAATAAACATACTGGGATAAATTACAATAGTCTGAAATGATAAACACACGAGTTCAATCAAATAAAAAAGGCCTCATCCAGCAGGATGAGGCCTTTTTAACAGAACACTGTTGTTTTACATAAGATCCAGATAAGAATCCGAGAACAGTGACTCACCGGTGATAACCCGAACTGTTTTTACATAGTCCGCAAGTTCTTTATCGAGCGTACTCAAATCAGGTGCGGTGCCGTCCATTGCCTGATGAATGACTTCGACAATTTCCGGACGCTCACCCTTGGCAACCGCGGTAAGATTAGTATCCAGGGGATCGGAGATCACCGACTTCATGCCGTATCTATCAAGCATTACCATATAGGTAGTGTTGAGTATGGGACGCAACTCGACGGGAGGTCCATTGGAAATATTGGAAAGCCCACAAGTGCTCATGGCTCCGGGTGCGATATCTTCGAGCATCATCTGAAAGTTCAGCAGGCTGACACATTGCTGCTGCTGAATATTAACAGGTGTGACAATGCCATCCACCCAGATTTTTTCATTCGGGATACCAGCTTCATTGGCTGCATAAACCAGCTCAACACACAGTGCCGCACGTTCATTTTCATCTCTGGGCAGTCCGTCCGGTCCCCACATTAAGGCGACAAAATCAGCATCATATTTGGCAGCCATGGGCAACATAACTTCATACCGCTCCGGGCGTGCCATAATTGAATTGATGATATGCGGCTTTCTTGCCGGCTTGAGTACCTTCAGGCCTTCTTCAATTGCTGCGATATTTGATGTATCCAGAAGAAGCGGCACATCGCCTGCAACTTCCTGAACTACCTGACAAACCCAGGGCATCAATTCGTGACCGTCTTTCTTGGCTGGTCCCAGATTGATATCGATGTAGTCCATCCGCTTGTCAAGCTGATCCTGAACTTCTTCCTGAATTGGTTTGGGGTCGCGCTCCTTGTATGCCCTCCCTATAACCTTGGAAATGACATTCAAGCTTTCTCCAAATAAAATCATGATCCTTCCTCCGTAAATTTATAAAAGTTACACGCGAGCTTTCAGGAAACCAGGTAAATGTGCGGCTTCGCGAGGACCTACCGTAATGGTCCAGCCCGGCAATTCCTCTTCAACATCACCGGCTATGGCAGCGGCATAACCAGGTATTATCAGTTCATTATGTTTGACTTTATCCATGATGCCGCTCTTCTTAACGAACATACCGACATCATCGCCGCCGAACTTCCCTGCAGCCCAGGCTGTCAAAACGGAAAGACCTTCGGAGTCCTTGATAAGCAGATAGGCAGAAACCTTACTTGCTTCAATTTCACCGGAAACGATAAAATAGGTAAGGGCAAAGTTTGTGGTAACCAGAACAGGTGAATTTTCATCGGGAGTGCCTATTTCGAAAATGCCTTCCGTTACGGTCATGGGTCGTTGGGGATCGGTAAAGATATTGAGTCTCTCCAAAAGCAGTGGGAATATCACTTCCGTAGATAAATCGGAAAGAACCACGATGCCGCCGTATTTGGCCACAAACATCGCTGCGATCAAGGCTTCCATGTCGCCATTGGAAGTCATTTCGCCAGGAAATGTTATGGTTGGAAAGCCCAGGGAACGATTCAGGTCCTTGAGCGCGGCCCTCCTCAGGGCGACCTGATCTTCCAGAGCCTGCTTGAGGTCTCTGCTGCCGGTATCTATTACCAGGTCCTTAACTCCCATTCCCACCAGTTTATCGGTCAAAGCGGCAATACCATCGATTGAATCGGCTTTCACCGCCAGAGGCAGATTATTATCCAAAGCAATCTTGCCGAAGGCATCAACTGTGGCATCGGTTGCCGCGTAAATTAGAGGTCGTTTGAACCCGGCAGTCTCAACTGCAGCTGAGATGACATCGGCATCTTCACTCATCAAAATCAGATTGAATTCAGATTTTTCGGAGATGTTCTTGGCCAGTGTGGCAAAGGCGACTTTGTCACCGTTAACATCTTTTAAGGCAACAAGCTCAGGGCGCAGGTTAAGTCCAACCCGCTCATACTGCAGGGCATTCCAGGCAGCGACTTTTGCATCCACATCAGCTTCGGGAGTATCGGAAGTGATGATACCGGCAAAGAGTGTAGGATTAAAAAAGGTTTTCTCGTGTCGATACATAACGGTTTCGCCGCCGGCTTTCGTTTTCCTGACGCCCTTGCCGATGGAAACCGGTCGAATTGGTGGTGCGGAAGCTTCAGCTAATTGAGCGCGTGCCTCATCGGATACATAAGGACAAGCATCAAGCTCGGCCTTGCCGGAAGCAAGATTCATAGCAAAAGCAAGACAGGTCGGAACCCCACACTCCTTGCAATTAGTTTTAGGCAGGAGTTTGAATATTTGAATACCAGTTAACGCCATTGTATTTGTCTCCTCTGTTATACAATCAGGGGGCGGCAAAAACCGCCCCCTGCGTTAGATTATCTTAGCCAATGAGTGGGTCCATGCTGAGCGCAGGATGATTTTTCTCCTGAAGGAATGGTAGAATCTCATCTTCGGTAATACCAATGGTCTCATCGGCGATCATATCAGCGAAGTTCTTCACACCCATTTGTTCACCGCGTGCATTGAGACGATCCCGGATCTCATCTTTGAGAATCTTCGGCATCCACACCATTCTCAGAAGCCCGCCATCGCCAAGGATGAATTTTTTCTGAGTAATGTTGAATTTGGAATGACCGACAAAACCCGGAGAAGATGCACCGCCACCCATCACGCCGGCAAGGGTGGTAAATTTCATTCCGGAAGGAGTCTCTCCTGAATAGTCGCGTCCTACTGTCATGACACCGTTACAGCTGGGCAGCATGGCGGCGATACACTCACAGCAACCACAGGTGGTCATCGGTGCATTGACCAGTGAGTAAAAGTTATAGGTTTCAACAGCGCCTTTAGAGGCCGATTTAATAAACTTATCAACCCCTTCAAAACGTCCAAGCACAGGATCGAGAACCTTTCCTTTCTCGATAGGCTGGTTAGGGCCTGTTGGATTAATCTCGAAAGAAGCCTTACAGTCCATCCAGTTGTAGGCGCCGCAAAGACCTGTTCTTTCAGGACTTACGGTGCAGACATGAGCAGGAGCAAATGACTGACAAAGGGTGCATGAGTAAAATGTTTCCACTTGTTCATCTGTCATGGTGTCAACGCGCTCGTCACGCATCTTATACTCAGCCCTGGCAGTTTCGGTAAGTTTATCCACATCCTCTTTGTTAGTGTAAAGTGTTACTTGAACTTTGTCGACTATCTTCTGGAAATCCTGGTGGAATTTTGCGTGCAGAACAACACCGAGATCTTTCAGGGTGAAACCTTTATCGACCGCTGCCTTACCAACCCGGACCCAGGAGATATCACGCTGTCCAATATGCATGATGCCCTGAATATAATTGATCAGATGATGAATCTGGCGCTCCAGGATCGGTTCAAAATCATCCTGGAATTCACGTCCGGCTATCTGGATAAAAATGCCCAGCGGCAGGGTATCGCCTTCTTTAAGATCGCCTATATCTTTGCCGACAATATTGACTTTACCGTCTTCAATTTCACCCATCTCGGCCTTTTTTACCAACTCGGTACATTGAGTCTTGCCCCCGCCCATCTGGCAGTGCAGATCGGCTCCACGTACTCTCTCGCCTTCAAAAGCAGGTCCGAATGCGCAGGGAATATCGATCTCAGTAACATTGATCTTGAGACCGCGTACCTCAACCGATTTTTGGCAGATTTCATCATGAGGAACATTGGCGACAACGTGTTCATATGTGCAGATGCCGGTAGGTAGAATCTCTGGAATATCGGTGTCTGCAAGCGTAGGAAAGCCCCAGTTAACGCAACCTGCTGCGGCAACAGCCCATTCGGTACCGATATCGCCGAGAGCATTGACAAAGGCAAATATCCTGTTTTTGTTGTAAAGCAGCATCTTGCGATAATCACCCGGCTGAACTCCACCAAACGCCATAGCAGCACGGTTGGCAAAACCAAGGGCAAAAACCGCAGAGGAAATGTCTGGTCCAAAAGGTACGATACGGGTATTCCAGCCTACCTGCATACCGGCCTCAAGACATTGCTCAATAACCGTCTTGCCATAATGATTGGCAGCACAGAAAATATAGAGACTCTTACGCTGGTAATCTTCAACGATCATTTTTGCGATTTCAGCATTAGGGGCAGCACCGACGATAGCTGCAAAACCCGGTGCGGAACCATCAACAAATTCGACACCACGTTTTCGCAAAATAGTATCATCTGCAGGCCCTACCCAGATTTTTCCCGCTTCGATATCGGGATCTTCTTGAGATATATAGAAATCAGGTTCCTTGAGAATCCGAATTGCCTCTTTGACTTCATAGGCAAAAATACCGGCCATACCGGCATCAAGAAGCGGTCCGAGATAGGGTAGATGGTTTTGTCCTTTCATATGCGGCGGCAGCAGGCCGCGCGCAAACTCCATGGGCTTCTTCAAATCTTCAAGGGTCTCACATTTCATGCCGGTAAGAGAATAAATTACCGGCAGATAATACGCTGTATTGGGAAAGCCAATTGGTGTACTGGCATCATATGACTGCAAGGCTCTTTCAAGTTCACCTTCCACCTGCGAGACAACCTTATAGCCGCCCTGTATTGCTGCGAACGCTACTAATCTAGACATGCTTTCCTCCTTCTTTGAGGATTTATTTTCATTAACACAACCAGGCTGAAATATTATTCCATTCCAAGGGCTTGTCTGTCAGCCATATCCATGAGAACCCTTTCACGTGCCTTGTCGATACCAAGCTCAGCTCGCTTTTTGTCGATATGGGCAATCATTTTATGGGCATGCTTGATCGGGTCCGGTTCACAATCCCATTTACCACCATAGATCTTCTCCATATCATTATAGAGATGATTCTTGAATTCCGGCGCACCTTCTACAGGCATATGATAACCAAAGACCGTATATACGCCGGAAGCGACAAAATATTGTCCGATGGAGATAGCCTTCTCGCTCATCCACTCCGGTGCACTTCCTGCTGCGGGTAGGTCGCAAATGTCTTTTCCGAGACCGCCCGCGTTGACAACTTCCGTCGCGGCAAGCAAAATCCTGCTGTTATCAACACAGGATCCCAGATGGAGAACAGGAGGAATACCTACGGTTTCGCATACCTCGGCAAGACCTGGTCCGCAATGAACTGCTGCGGCACCCGGAGTCAGAAGGCCATGCATACCCGCGGCTATTGCACTGCATCCTGTGGTAAGAACGATAACATCGTTCTTTATCAGTTCTTTTATCAGAGTAATGTGCTCTTCATTATGTTTGGTTCTGGCGTTGTTACAGCCGACTACACCGGCAATACCGCGGATGCGGCCGTTAATGATGTTGTCGTTCAAGGTGAAATAATCACCACGGAATGAGCCGCCAAGATGATACTGGATTGACTCAACACCAAAACCGGCAATCTGCGTGGTTTTGTGCTGAGGAATCATGACATCTGCTCCACGGTTGTTAAAGTTGTCGATTGCCATCTTGACGATACGCTTGGCATCCTGCATGGCATAATGCTCGTCAAATTCGATATGAATGACGTTTTCCTGCTCCATCTTGGCAATAGGATGGGTGGTGATAAGTTTGGTATGAAAACATTTGGCAACATTGGCGAGATTCTGGAAGACGCACTGGACATCGACGACCATGGCATCACAGGCTCCTGTTATGATAGCGAGTTCCTGCTGGAGAAATGTTCCCGCAGGTGGTACACCGTGACGCTGTAAAAGCTCATTTGCCGTACAGCAGATGCCGCCGAGCTGGATTCCTTTGGCTCCCTGCTCCTTGGCATAATCAATCATTTCCTGTGACTGAGCGGCGGCGACTATCATCTCGGAGAGCAGAGGTTCATGGCCATGAACGATGATATTGACATGGTCTTCTTTCATGATACCGAGATTGGCCTCTGACTGCAGCGGCGAAGGAGATCCGAACATGACGTCCTGAAGATCGGTACCGATCATGGAACCACCCCAGCCATCAGCGAGCGAGCAGCGAGTGCCCTGCTTCATAAGGTTTTTGTAGTCCTGGTCAACTCCCATATGGGTACGATGCATGATGTCAACGATTTCCCGGTCAACGTTGCGAGGCCTAACCCCTTCTTTTTCCCACTTGTCCTGGAGAGGCTGCGGTGCCCTTTTGAGATACCTCAAGGTTCCTTCCGGCTTGCCCCATTCGGCAACTGCCTTCTCGGCAACCGCGAGGGCGATTTCCTTAATCTCTCTGTCTTTGACAACGCCATCAACTTCAACTGTGGTGGCAACATCAAAGTATGGCGCTATCTGCACCAGTTTTGCCGGATCTTTGATACCATAGTCGGGTGCATTCCCGGTGACCGCCGCATAAAATGTTTCGGCAACCCCGCGGCCATGGTCTGAATGCGCTGCCGCCCCTGCGGCAATCATACGTACGAAGTTCCGTGCTGCAATGGTATTTGCCGTAGCACCGCAAAGTCCTTTTCTGGTGTCTTCCCCTTCTATACCATTTTTCGGCAGAGGGAGACGACATGGTCCCATGGCACAGTTTTTACAACAAATACCCTGCAGGCCAATCGCACATGGCTTCATGGTAACCGCTCTATCAAAAACCGTTTCGATCTCCAGCCTTTGTGCACGTCTGATCATTTCCTGTGTTGCTACATCAATGGATGCTTCCATTGGATCTGCAAGTTTGGGTGTCTTTGCAGCGGGTACTTTTTTTTCTTCTGACATTTGAGGTTCCTCCTCATATTGTTTCAAATATAGCTCATACTGAACTTCAGCTCAGACGGTCGTTGCTCTACCGTTTATGAAATCTGTTCAGCATCTGGATTATCTTTTCCTGCTGGGTATACTGGATAGCAGCGGGAGTAACGGTTTCTTCAAGGGACTTTTCCTTCTGCCCCGATGATTGTGCAGCTTTAGCTTTCTTTCTTTCAGCCAGCAAAGCAGCCTCTTCTTCCTTTCGCTTGGCAGCCGCATCTGACTCGGCTTTCTTTTTGGCGTCTTCTGCGGCTTTTTTGTCAGCCAGGGCTTTTGCCTCAGCATCTTCCTTGGCTTTCGCCTCAGCTGCTACTTTTGCCTCGGCATCGGCTTTGGCCTTAGCTTCTGCTTCAACCTTGGCTTTGGCCTCAGCGTCTGCCTTGGCATTGGCTTCCGCTTCCGGATCTGCGGCCGGTTTTGCGGTTGCTTCAGGTTTGGCTGGCGCTGCCGGTTTTGCTTCTGCTTTCGGCGTTTCGGCTTTGGCCGCTGCCGGAGTTTCTTTTTTCACCGGAGCAGCCTTCTTCGCCGGTGCTGCTGCTTTTTCCTCTTCTTCAATGGTTAAATCGAGTTCGGGGGCAAGAGCGGCAAAATCGATCTCGACATCGGCCATTCGTTTATTTATAGCTTTGGAGTCCATGGCGTTGCCGCCTGTCATCATAACGTCGATAAATTCTTTAGTAAGTCTGATTGATTCGGGATGGCGCATTATCAGGATATTGCTTCCGCTCATCAGATAAGTGACGGCGGCAACAGCCTCCATCAGAATTCCGCGTCGCTCCGGATCACCCAGACCAGGCGCTTCATCGACCTTCAATTTTGCTTCTTTGCACTTCCATACCTCATTGCCGACGTTGTTGATCATCGGATACTGCAGTTTGTCATCACCCTGCCCCATAGCGGCCAGATAGAGCCTTTCCATAACCGAATAGGTATATTCCAGGCCATAACCCAAACCACCCGTAGTCGGATCGACAATGATACGATCCATCGGCATTCCCAGGTTTTCCAGCAGGATATTCACCTGCTTAGCCAGGTTGACATCAATGGGAGATGAAGAAATCAGGCTCTGTCCATATCCCATGGCGGCTGCACCGATTCCTTTGTAATTTTTCTCTTCAACAGGCCCGAGGAGCAAGTTCTCTCCCTGGCATACTTCTGCGACAACCTTAAGTACTTCTTCATCTTTAGCAGGATTGGTGCATCCCCAGACGATGAGCGGGACACTTATGGCCTCAAGCACCTTTTTCACAGTCTCCGCGGCAGAAGCAGGACTTGCATTCTGGTCATTGGGGTCGGTCGATTTCAGCTGTAGGCAAATGGCCTGCGCGCCATATTCTTCAACACATTTTTTGGCCCAGGCCGCAGGATCGGAAATAACATCCTTAAAAGGCTCAACAGCGGGCTCAGGCCAATCGGTGGGCGTCATATCCCAGACTTCCATGGCTATTATAGGTTTGTTAGGCATATCCCCTTCGAATGTATAAAAAGGATAACAGGTTTCTCCGCCCACGGTAATAGCTTTATCCCCCTTACCGATGGAAATTTCCTTTATGCCTCCGGTTAAGGATTCCTTCTTGATTTCAAATCCCACTTTAGCCTCCTTAAAAGTGAAAATTAGTCTCCTGAAGGTCGCTAAGCCGATGTAACGTTCACGTAAAGGTAACGATAAGATCGGTTCTGACCTTCCCTTTTTTTAATTCGCCAATAAATTCAATGTGAAAAATGTTCTTCGTTTTTTCAATATCTTTCCTTCTCTTTAACTTCAAGATCAATCGGCAATTCCCCGGATTGATTCCAATTTGCTTTTTCTGCCCTCCATCCTTTGCTTCAGTTTCGGAAATTTGTTGACATCCGTATGGGGGATAAACATGGCAGCTACATAATTATCCATGTATGAAGGCGTCTCCGACAGTTCGAAATTCGTCATTTTCCTGGTGACCTCGACTACATCTTTTCGAATCCTGTTGGTCAACGAGCTCATCTTGGCTCCCAGCAGTGAACCGTTACCGAGGTATGTTACTTTGGAAGGATCTATTTCCGGCAACAGCCCAATGGTCATGGCTTTCTCAAGATCGATATAGCTGCCGAAACCGCCTGCAAGAGTAATATGTTCCATCATATCCATGGAGAGACCAACTTCATCCAGGAGGGTCATGCAGCCGCTGTAAATGGCGGCTTTGGCCCGGATCAGATTATCGATGTCGACCTCGCTCAAGGAAATATCCCTGTCTATCTGCGTTTCATCCTTCCAGGAAATCACATATTCCCAGACATCATTGCGCTGACGAATGCGTGGTGTCTTCATCTCTCTGTTCAATTTCCCGCTGTTGTCTATCACTCCCATTTCAAACATCACCGCGATCATGGTGATTAATCCCGATCCACAGATACCTTTGGGGCGCATATTACCTATGGTGAGGATCATCGGCTCATACGTCACTGGATCAATGAGAAAATCTTCAATGGCTCCCTTGGCTGCGCGCATACCGAATTCCACACCGCCACCCTCGAAAGCGGGTCCGGCCGAACAGGCGGCACAGGCAAGCCAGTCTTTGTTGCCAATGACTATTTCGGCATTGGTGCCGATATCCATATAAATGGTAAGTTCTTCTGAACGATAGAGTCCGGAACCCATGATACCCGCCACAATATCACCACCGACATAACTTGATATCTGTGGGTATAATAATGCGATAGCGTGTTCGTTTAAATCAATGCCTATGGTCTCGGCCCGGAATGGTGGATACAGTGTTGCCGCGGGTACGTACGGCGCTCGCCGGATATAACTAGGGTTGACGCGCAGCAGCAACTGCGTCATTGTTGTATTCCCGGCTATGGTAATGGTGGAAATGTTTTCTCTGTCTATTCCCGATTCATTAAAGATATTGTCCAGAATTTCATTGATTGTTGCCACTACAACTTTCTGCAGTTTCTTCAGTCCTTCCGGTTTTTCAGCAACAATGATTCTGCTGATGACATCCTCACCATAACTGATCTGGCCGTTGAAGAGTCCATTCTCGGCCAGAACCTTGCCGGTCTGCAGGTTGACCAGCTGTCCATAAATGGTAGTAGTCCCTATATCAACGGCAATGGCAAAATTTTCTGCGGTGGTATCTCCTGACTGAATATTGGTAATTCTGGTTTTGCCATTATCTCTGACGGGTCTGACAAGGGTAGCTGTCACCTTAAAATCATTTTCTCGTAGTATTTCAGGAAGCTTTCGTATAACCGGAACGGTAAGCTCGAGCTTATGCCAATCCGCCTTTTCTTTCAAGGAACGCACCAGCCTGCCGACATCGGAGAGATTATCGTCCTTGGTCGGCGGAGGAATTTCAAGAAAAGTCTTCTTAACCGGGTTGATAAACAACCCCTGTTCTTTGAGACTCTCAATGTCCATATGCTGCGTCGCCGCAGTGCTTCTGGGCGCCGCCTGCATGTTAAGGATGCTTGAATCTACCGCGGATTCAACAGGTACTATGATCGTTACGTCTTCAACAACTGTGGAAAGACAGGCAAGACGATATCCTTTCTCAACGTCTTCCTGACTGATCCGTTCCGTGATACCGCCTTCAAGTTCGCCGTCTTCCCGCACAACCCGGCATTTACCGCACACCCCTTCTCCTCCGCAGGAGGCATTGATATGGATACCGGCATCCATGGCAACACGGATCAGGTTTGTTCCTGCTTCAACCTCAATCTCACGCTCATGAGGTAGGAATTTTACTACACATTTTTGCATATCATCCTATATGTTTTATGTCTATCGGCAAATACTGGCGGTGCATTCTGAATTATCAACAGCACATTCCGAACTTTGATGACAGCCCCTTGTCGTATTTTTTTCTAAGAAAAAAATGACCAGAGATACCATGTGAATCATCAGAACGTAAGAGACAGGACGAAAAACGAAGTCCTTTTGAGAAGGCATTGTTCACAGCATTTTCTCCGTGAGCATTATTTTTAACATTGATCTCCACTTGATACTCGCCCGAATTTAAAGTACTTATGGTGGTTTTCATTGATCAGATGTAAGAGTGCATCTTCCATAGTCATTAATTGAAAGATACAAAGTAGCTATAACCTTTTCTCCGTCTAAAAATCAATGCTTTTATGTTAAAATTGACACTTGCTTGTATATTTTGAAAATAGTAGCATTCAATAATTCACAATATTGTTTTATTAGCCAACTCATTACAGAAAGCACTCAACTATGAAAACACCAACATTTGCCGATCATACTGCAAGATCAGCGCTAAAAAAGCTGCTCTCTTCAACTAAAAAAAAGTCAGATTTTCAAAGAGTACAGTGCATCTGGCTACGCATTGAATTTAACATGAAAGCATCTATGGTGGCAAAGATTACCGGTCTGCAGCCCGGTACGGTTCGAAAAATCTGGTCATCCTTCGCCAAAGAGGGTGAAAAATCCCTGATCGGTAAAGACCGCGGCGGCCGCAGAAACAGCCATTTAAGCAAGGAGGAAGAAAAGCTTTTTCTGACTCCGTTTTTTAAAAAGGCAGAAAAAGGCAAGGTATTGATAGTTGCCGAGATCAAAGATGCCTACCAGGAACACATCGGAAAGGAAGTACCAAAATCAACTATTTACAGATTACTTTCAAGGCACGGCTGGAAACGGCAACCTGGAAAGGCGACCGCGGAAGGTGAGCAGGACAGCACTAAAACCAACATGAAAGAGTACTGGATAGAGGGCTGCTCTCAGGTGCTTCATCCTGAACGTACAGGTAATATCTCACAGCAATGGCTCAACAGCACGCTTAACAGCATGATCATGAAGGAATCATCATGAGGCTATTAAGAAATAGATCTATCCAGCCGCAGGAGTATATTCTTTTTTGAACGCAACTCAATATAAGAAACACCGTCAATTTTCATAAATTATATTTATTTCCAACTTATGCACAAATGCATGACTGGCAGAACAATTCGCACAATTGATTGAAGTTTTTTGCTTATTATTTACTCTAGGATGTTGAAAGAACGCTTTTTCAACGCACCCTTTTGAATTTTACCAACTATGGTCTTTGGCAATTCATCTATAAATTCAATGCTGGTAGGAAGCTTGTATTTTGCCAGGTTCTTTCTGCATAAATCGAGGAGCTCCTCTGCCGTGACATCGGCCCCCTCCATAAGTACAACAAAGCTTTTAACCTGCTCTCCTCGTGTCGGGTGCGGAATACCTACTGAGGAAACCTCCTTCACCTGCGGGTGGAGATAAATAATTTCATCAATTTCACGAGGATAGACATTAAATCCACCTGAAATAACCATGTCTTTAATCCGATCCACTATAAAAAAGTAGCCATCTTCATCCATAGTGGCGACATCGCCGGTTCGCAACCAGCCATCCTCGAGAACATTGTGTGTCTCCTCATCGAGGTGGAGGTATCCTTTCATTACCTGCGGGCCTTTGACAAGCAGCTCACCCGGATTTCCAGAGCTGATTTCCAGCTGCGGGTCGATTACATCGACAATTTTGCTCAGGGTATCAGGTATGGGAATGCCTATGCTGCCCTCCTTCCGCTGTCCATTGAAGGGATTGATGTGGGTCACCGGCGAAGATTCAGTCAATCCGTATCCCTCGGCAATAACTGCCCCTGTCATTTCTTCAAATTCCCGCAAAACCTCAAGAGGCAAAGGAGCACTTCCGGAAAAGAACCCTTTGAAGCAGGTCATATCCACTTTTTTAATATCCGGATGATTGATCAAGCCGATATACATGGTTGGAACCAAAGGCCCAAACGAAGGTCTGTATTTCTTAATAGTCTGAAGGAGCTTGTCGGGCTCGGGCCTGGGTACCAGAATATTTCCCCAAGCCATGTAGATCGAAAAATTCATTGCTCCGCTGAGGCCGAAGACATGAAAAAACGGCAGCGCTCCAAGCAATGTTTCCGCGCCTTTCTTGAGCTCCGGGAACCAAGCGGCAATCTGCTGCACCTGCTTGCTCATGTTTTCGTGAGTGAGGATCACACCTTTGGCACGGCCGGTAGTCCCACCGGTATATTGATACATTGCAATATCCGCGAAACCAATGTCACCACGAATTTCTCCTTTTTGTGTGGAGTTCATTACATCGCCCCACATATAGACATCATTGGCTTTTTTGACGCTGGCTGCCAGTTTTTTCCTTTTAGCTACCAGCGGGAAAAGGAAATTTTGGGGGAATGGCAGATAGTCACCGATCGAGGTTATTACAATCTGTTTAATTTGAGTCTGCTCACGCAGGTCGATCATTCTGTTTCCCAGCAGATCCAAGGTAATCAGAACCTTGATCCCACTATCTCCAAACTGATGCAGAAGCTCTCTGTCGGAATAAAGAGGGCAGTTCATGACTGCAATCGCTCCAATCCTCAGAATTGCATAATAGGCGATAACGCAGGGAATGGTATTTGGCAGCAGTATTCCAACACTGTCGCCTTTCTTGACACCGAAATCGAGCAGTACAACGGCAAAGGCGTTGACTCTCTCATCGAGTTGCCTATAACTCATTTCATATCCCTGAAACTGAAGGGCTACCGTATCTGGAAATTGCGACGCACTTCTCTTGAGGAAATCAGGCAAGAGGAGATCTTCGTAATTCAGATAAAAAGGCACTCCGGAATCATACGATTTCAACCAGGGATATTCCTGATTCAGCTCTTCGGGATTGTTCATAAATACCTCTTCTGTATCAATTAGTTTAAGTTAGGTATTTCGGCCAGCTTACCTTCTCCTGTTATATTCCTTTGGCGACACCCCTGATATAAAATCTCTCTGTTTTTTTATGTCGTTTTTCCCGAACCGGAATGCTCAAGCGAAAATTAATGCTTGCATTTCAATAGTTTTTTTTCATTATAGGTGAGCATTTCTACTTTTACAAGAAATCTAAAATGGTTGTGAGAGTTTGTCACCGCACCATGGAAATGGTATTGAAATTGAAAAAGGAAGAGGATGTAAGTTATGAAAAAATCTATCGTTACCATTTTGAATGTTGCCTTTGTCCTGACGAGTGCGGCTTTATTGATTTTTCTGCTCAAAGCCCCTGAAGAAACAACTGCCAAGCTCCCAAAAGATGATAATCACCTACGGTTATTTTCTATTGAGAGTAAAAAAGAAGCCGAAAAATTCTGCACGGAGTGTCACTCTTCCGGCAAAGAAGCGCCTTTGCCGGAAAACCACCCTCCGGAATATCGCTGCCTCTTTTGTCATAAGAGGGATGCCTGATATTGTCCGCCTACCTCGCACATTTTGAACATGGTGTACCAACTCAGCAGAGCTGAATAAGTATCGTGTGGGTATAATCAGGTGTCAGCTTTTGAAGTACTTTCGATTTTCTTATTTTTTTTGACAGATGAAACTCGTAAAAAATCAAAGTTGCCGAGATGGCTCTCACTAAGGCCTAATCGAGGCATCTTTCCACAATTTCATAAACGTCGGCAGATAGACCCTCATGGGAGATAATAGCCTGGAGCTCCTCCTCCATCATTACCTTGAGCCTGGGGGTGTATCGTCTGTATGAGCTGAGGGGGGTCAGCAGCCTTGCGGCTATCTGGGGATTTATTCGATCCAGCTGCAGGACCTGCTCTGCCAGAAATTTATAACCATCTCCGCTATGATCATGAAAACGGGCATGATTCAAACTGCAGAAAGAGCCGATAAGCGAACGCACTTTGTTTGGGTTTTCCAGGGAAAAGGACTGATGGTTCATTAATTTCCTGACGTTTTTCAGGGTTCCGGGGAGAGACGATAGAGCCTGCAGGGACAGCCATTTATCAACCACGAGAGAATCATCGCGCCATTTATTGTAAAAATCCGAGAATGCATCTTCTCTCTCGCTACAATCCAAATGAGACAAAGCGGATAATGCTGCAATGACATCCGTCATATTCTCCTGGCGTTGATATTGTTCCAAACAGGTTCGGATACTTTCCTGATCTGCAACATCCGGAGTCATCAAAAAGGCGAGACAACGGTTTTTCAAACTCCGTCTCCCCATGGCGAGCGGAGATATTGAATATTCACCAGTACCCTTACAGACAGTGTATATTTTTCGAAAATCTTCCCGGAGGTGGACAGCTAATGATTTCTTTACTTCATTTACAGCACGATGGAGCACTTCCGGTTCGACGACCTCCAGTTGCTGAACAAGATATGATTCTGTTGGCAGGGTGAGAGCCTGGGCAGTCAGAGCCGCATCTGTATAATCCCGCAGACAAATGGAAAATGCATCCATATACCTTTTATTCACACAAGGTTTCTCCTCCCGGGAGAGGATATCGTAAGTTTCTCTTATGATTTGTACAGATAACTGAAAAGCGGCATCCCATCTGTTAAAAAGATCATTGTCATGAGCCATGCGAAAGCAAAGTTCCTCACGGCTTTGGGCTATCTTAACCTGTACCGGTGCGGTGAAATTGCGAAGAAATGAAAGAACAGGCTTTTCCCGGAGACCTGGAAAGATATATTCCTGCTCCCTGTCTCTTAGTTCCAGTAGATGAGACTCCCCTCCATCATGCTCGGGCTGGGATTGCAGCAAAGCAATCTCAACCGGAATATGGAAAGGCATCTTGTCCTGCTGCCCCGGTGTCGGATCACACTTCTGGGTAATTTTAAGCGAATATTCCTTTTTGTCCTCATTCCACTCTTCCGTCACTTCCAGCACAGGGGTGCCGGACTGTGAGTACCACAGCTTGAATTGTTCAAGATTAAGCCCTGAGGCTTCCGCCATCGCATCAACAAAGTCATCACAGGTTACTGCTTTTCCGTCGTACCTGCAGAAATACAGATCCATGCCCTGCCTGAATTTTTTCTTACCAAGGATGGTATGAAGCATTCTAACCACTTCAGCTCCCTTGTTATACACCGTGACAGTGTAAAAATTGTTGATTTCAACATAGGAATCAGGTCGTACCGGGTGTGCCATAGGGCCGGCGTCTTCGCGAAACTGACTATTTCTGAGGATATTTACATCATGTATTCTCTGCACGGCTCTAGAATTCATAGCGGCGGAAAATTGTTGATCGCGAAAAACAGTCAACCCTTCCTTCAGGCTTAATTGAAACCAGTCTCGACACGTTACCCTGTTGCCGGACCAGTTATGGAAATATTCGTGGGCGATTACCCCTTCTATCCCGGTATAATCCTGATCCGTTGCACTTTCCGGTGAAGCTAAGACATATTTGGAGTTGAATATATTCAGACCTTTATTTTCCATTGCACCCATATTGAAGTCATCAACGGCTACTATCATATAATTATCAAGATCATACTCACGGCCATACTGTTCTTCATCCCACCTCATTGCCTTTTTCAGGGAAGCCATGGCAAATTCGCATTTTTCAATGTTTTTCAGCTCGACAAAGACCTGCAGTAGAATTTCTTTGCCTGATTGTGTTAAGAAATGATCCTGAATAGAAGATAGGTCTCCAGCCACAAGGGCAAAGAGATAACTTGGTTTCGGGTGGGGATCATGCCAGCTTGTATAATGCCTGTTATTCTCAAGTCTTCCCTGTTCCATGAGATTGCCGTTTGAAAGCATGACCGGGCATTCATCCCTGTCCGCTTCTATTCGGGTGGTAAATGAGGCCAGGACATCAGGACGATCAAGAGAGTAGGTAATTCTGCGATAGCCTTCAGCTTCGCACTGGCTGCAATAATTGCCGCCGCTTCTATACAGACCGCTCAGGGCAGTATTGCTTTGCGGATTGATTTCAGTTGTTACCTTGAGAGTAAATTTCTCCGGCGGATTATAGAGTGTCAGATCTTTTGCACTGACTGCAAACATTTCATCATCCAGAGAGGCGGCATCCATGGTAATATCGATCAATTTGAGGAATTCACCGTCCAGAGACAGCCGATTGCATTTGCCGGCAGCAGCATTTCGATAAAATTCCGTAGTAGCCACCACGGTCGTTTTTTCGGGGCTGAGTCGAAACAGCAAATGTATGGTACTTATAAGATAGGAAGATGGTCGATAGTCTTTCCTGTACACAGTTCGGTGATCTGTTTTTTTCATACTCGTTTCCTTGATATTATTTACAGCAAAAATTTCAAAATAAGCAGTTTGCGTTTTACCAACGAGATTCCTGATGCCGTAACGAAGACCGACAATCTCCCATTGTAATGGATATCAACGAAGCTAGCTGCCGAGATGGACTCTGCCGTTGACATGTGCTGATATTCAATTATATTTCAACTATTCATGTTAAATTACACTCATAAACCAACGCAGTCAAACACCATTACTTACGAGAATCAACTATGATAACCATTAATGAGCATTATTTAAAACTCCAGGCTTCATATCTTTTTTCCGATATCGCTCGACGGGTTACAGCATTTCAGGAAATGAACCCCGAAAAAAATATCATCAAGCTCGGCATCGGAGATGTCACCCGGGCCCTTCCCCAGGCTTGCGTGGAGGCTTTTCATCAGGCAGTCGATGAGATGGCCTCAGATACAGGTTTTCGAGGTTATGGTCCCGAACAGGGATACGACTTCCTCCGTCAGGCCATCGCCGAAAACGATTTTCGTGCTCGAGGGGCAGATATTTCTTCAGCTGAAATATTCATAAGCGATGGCGCAAAATGCGATACCGGCAATATCCAGGAACTCTTCAGCCAGGATATCATCATTGCCATACCGGATCCTGTCTATCCTGTCTATTTAGACACCAATGTTATGGCTGGTCGCACCGGAAAATACAAAGATGGAAGATATGAAGGAATAGTGTATCTTGAGGCAACCAAAGAGAACGGATTTGTTCCTCAACTGCCCAAACAGAAAGTTGATCTTATTTATCTCTGCTTTCCCAACAATCCCACCGGTTCGACAATTTCCAAGGATGAACTGAAAACCTGGGTTGAATATGCAAAAGAAAATAACGCGCTGATTCTCTTTGATGCCGCTTATGAAGCTTTTATCCGGGATGAAAGCCTGCCAAGAACCATTTATGAAATTGAAGGCGCCAAGGAAGTAGCCATCGAGTTCAGAAGTTTTTCGAAAAGCGCCGGATTCACAGGAACACGTTGTGCCTATACTGTTGTACCAAAAGAATGCAGAGCATTTGACAAAGATGGAAATATTCATCATGTTCATGATCTCTGGAATCGAAGGCACTGTACTAAATTCAATGGTGTCTCATATCCGGTGCAGCGCGCCGCGGCCGCGGTTTACAGCGAATCGGGAAAGCAGCAGACAGCGGAGCTTATCCGGTATTATCTTCGCAATGCCGATCTCATCTGCAAGGAAATAAAGGCACTGGGGTACGAATATGATGGGGGCGAAAACTCTCCTTACATCTGGATAGACGGCAAAAGAAATTCCTGGGACTTTTTCGATCTGCTGTTAAATTCAACGGGAGTGGTTTGTACTCCAGGTGCAGGGTTTGGTAGCTGCGGGGAAGGTTACATCAGGCTGTCGGCCTTCAACAGTTATGAAAATGTTGCAGAAGCAATGACGCGAATCCGCCGTGAGTTAGGTTGAGCTTATCACAGCTCGCTCGAATAGACCTGTTGCCCTGCATTTGTTTTTGGAGCGGCATCAGGTCGTCGGCAGTAATTAACGAGTGTCAGCCGGCCTGAAATATATCTTCTTTTCTTTGCCTTCCATCTCTTTGTAAGTAACAGTCCAGCGCTTGCTGATCCAGTCGACAACACCTTCGACCAGCCTCTCCGGTGCGGACGCTCCTGCCGTTATTCCTATAGAGTAGCGTCCTTCCATCCAATCTGTTTCGATATCATTTTTATCATCTATCAGATAGGCAGGAACTCCAGACTGAATAGCAACCTCCCTCAACCTGTTCGAATTGGAACTGTTTTTCGATCCAACTACAAGTATGACATCTGTATTTCGCGCCAGCCGCTTAACGGCATCCTGTCGATTCTGGGTGGCATAGCACGTGTTTGATTTTGAGCTTTCTATCCGGGGAAACCTTTCAATCAGAATATTCCGTATCTTTACTATATCATCTTGACTCAATGTAGTTTGCGTTACATAAGCGCATCGCTCCGGTCTTTCGAGGCGCAGTTCTTTTGCCTCATATTCACTGGCAATTATATGGACATTCCGGCTGATCCTGCCGGAGGTGCCTTCGACCTCAGGGTGATTATGATGGCCGATAATAATAATATCGTAATCCTGTCTGTTATAACGTTCAACAATTCTATGAATCGAGCTGACCAACGGGCATGTTGCATCTATTGTCCTTAGACCCAGAGAATTTGCTTTTTCCTCAATTGAGATAGATACTCCATGGGCACTAAATATACATATCTTACCTACGGGAATATCTTCGAGCCCTGTTACAAAAACAGCACCTTTTTCCTCGAGTTCACGGATTACATGCTTATTATGCACGATTTCATGGAGCACATATACAGGAGCTCCATATTTTGCCAGGGTGTTGCGCACAGTCTCAATGGCTCTGACAACTCCAGCACAGAAGCCTCTGGGAGAAGCGACAATTATTTCTTTTGCAAATTTGTCCATTTTTTATACCGCATTTTCTTGAAGAACGGATCGTCTAACGTTCATTATCATTCGTCCATCTGAGAGTTGTAGTAACACTTTCTGAGATCAGCTTGTGCTTACTATACTCTATTTTGGGATTTTGAAATAATCGTAATCGAACTAAAGGATATTTTGCTTCTGAGTTATAAGGAAAAACAGAAAAAGCCGGCTTCAATGTGAGGCCGGCTTTTTATAAAATATGTATGTATCTACCTTACAGATTGTTGCTTATGCTGCTCAGCAGAGTTGTTAGTACCCCTTAATCTTATCTATCAATTCCGGGAGGAAAAGTGAAATCTGCGGAATATAGGTGATGCACATCAGAAAGACGAGCAAGACGCACAGCCATGGCAATGCGGCTTTTATTACCCAGCCCATACTCTCTCCTGTAATGCCGGAGGTTACGAAAAGGTTGAGGCCAACCGGAGGAGTAAGCATACCTATCTCCATGTTGACAACCATGATAATGCCAAGATGAATAGGGTCTATACCAAGCTGTAAGGCAATTGGAAAAAGAATCGGAGCCATTATCAGCAAAATAGCCGAGGGCTCCATAAAATTTCCTGCTATCAGAAGCAGAATATTGACGACAACCAGGAACATCCAAGGTGACAAGCCCATCTCAATAATGAGCGCTGCTATCGTATGAGGTATTCGTTCCGTCGTCAAGACATGAGCGAAGAGCATGGCGTTGGCAATGATAAACAGCAACATAATGCTGACCTTCGAGGCATCGAGAACTACCTTACGAACCTCCTTGTCTAAAAAGCATTGAGGCACTGCATATACAATCCGATATCCATTCCTGAAAAGCATCTGTCCCACGCCTTCACCTTTTTTTCGCCAGGGTGAATCCTTTAAGGGACCTATATCTCTATACCCCCAGACGGCTACCATAAACGCATAGACCGCCGAAACAGCGGCAGCTTCCGTAGGGCTGGCGATACCACCGTAAATTGATCCCAGAACGATGATAATCAGCATCAATCCGCCCGATGCACTGATTCCGGAAGCTAGAACTTCGCTGAAACCAGCCCACGGCTGACAGGGTATTTTTTTGATTCTGGCAACAATGTATATAACGATCATGAGCATAAGGCCCATCATCAATCCAGGCAGAAAGCCGGCCATGAACATCCTGGCTGCAGATACTTCAGTTGCTGCTGCATATACCAGCATAACGATCGACGGTGGTATGAGGATTCCAAGGGTTCCTGCATTGGCTATAACTCCTGCGGCAAATGCCTTGGGATATCCGGCCCGTACCATACCCGCAATGACAATTGTGCCGATTGCCGCAACCGTGGCCGGCGAGGATCCGGAGACGGCGGCGAATATCATACAGGCAACAACGGATGCCATGGCGATACCCCCATGAACATGTCCAACGACGCTTAAAGCGAAACGAATAATCCGCTTGGCAACGCCACCGGTTGACAAGAATGCTGACGACAGAATGAAGAAAGGAATAGCCAGCAAGGTATAATGTTCCGAAAGCGCTTCAAAAAGTTTTAAGGAAATTGAAGCAAGCGAGTCACTGGAAAACATCAGAATGGTACCGATACTGGACAAGCCAAGGGCAAGTGCTATAGGCATACCCAAAAGCATACAGCCAAAGAGAAGAATAAATAGTGCGGCAGTGGTCATTTGCTCCCCTCCCTTTTAAGTTCCGACACAATTTCCATACTTTCCTTGGCCTCGTCGGAATGCTTAAAGCCATCAGCTTTGCCGGTGGCGACATCGTATAAAACAATCAGCAGGCGAAACGTAATCAAACCAAAACCAATTAATAAAATGGAATGGGCCTGCCATGCCATTACATCCATATCTTCGAGGAAGATACCGATTTGTTTCATTTTTTTCAAATAGATAAAACTGCCGTACAGTATCAGCCCGCAGTAAGTGAGCGCCAATAAACAGGCTATTCCTGTAAGTATCCTTCGACCGACAGGAGGAAAGAGTCTTACAAAAGCATCCATACCTATATGGCTGCCGACCTTGATGCCATAAGAAGCGCCAAACAGAACGAACCAGGCAGACATAAGGAGTGTCAGCTCCTGCGTCCACATGAATCCGGTCCCAAAACCAAAACGCATAACGACATCAGCAAATACCAGCAGAGTAGTTGCCAGCAGAAGGAGTGAAATTATCGCCTCCTCTGCATGATTCAGGATACGTAACATAAACGAACCTCTTCTCTTTGTGATGGAAGAGCTAAGGGGCCTCTCCAGGAGAGGCCCCTTAGCTCTTCATGGGACGGTGACCCGCCCATCGTTCTTCAACTCTTTAATATTGGCTTACATATTTGAATTGTAAGCCGCATCGATGAGATCTTCGCCTATTTTCTCCTCGAATTGCTTCCAGACAGGCTTCATCGCTTCTACCCATTGTGCCCTTTCGGCATCGGTCAGCTGGATAATTTCACTGCGTCCGGAGTCCACGATTTTTTGACGATCCTCAACGGATTTCTTCTCCGCAATCATGTTGCCGAAAACGATGGCTTCATCCAGAGCTTTTTTGATCTCGATTCTCAGATCGTCCGGCAGTCCCATCCAGAATTCTTTTGAGGTTACAACCATGTAATCGAGAACACCATGGTTTGATTCGGTTATATACGGCTGGATCTCAAAAAATTTCTTGGAATAAATATTGGACCAGGTATTCTCCTGTCCGTCGATTGCCTTGGTCTGCAACAGCGTAAAGACTTCAGAAAACGGTTTTTTCAACGGTACCGCACCCACAGCCTGAAATTGAGCGGCAAGAACGTCGGATGTCATGATTCTGAACTTGAGTCCGGCAGCATCTTCCGGCACTCTCAAGGCTGTACTGGAGGAAAGCTGCTTCATACCATTATGAAGATACCCGAGGCCCACCAGGCCTCTTCTTTCAAGTGATTCAAGTAGCTTAACACCGGCATCTGATTTTTGAAATTTTTCAACTGCAGCCATATCCTTGAACAGAAAAGGCAGGTCGAATATCATTAATTTTTCGGTATAACGCTCGAATTTCGACAGACTCGGTGCGGCAAGCTGAACATCTCCCAGCAGCATTGCCTCGAGAACCTTATTGTCGCCAAAAAGCTGTGAGTTCGGAAATACCTCTACTACAACTTTACCGTTTAAACGCTCCTCTACAAGGTCTTTAAACTTGTTAGCAGCCTGGCCTTTAGGGGTATTCTCAGCGACAACATGAGCAAATTTGATTACCACAGGATCCGCCCCAAGAACGGGACCGGCTAAAAACGCGGCTGAAATTGCGAACGCTGCTAGTGAGGTAGTTACTTTACGGAACATACTTTTCCTCCTAAAATCGGTTTAAAGTGCTACCGACAATATATTTGTCGGTAAGAACGGTTGATTTCTCCGCAAGCTGAACGGATAATCAAAAAGAGAATAGAAATTATTTCCTTCTCAACTCGATATTTAGAGGTGCAACAAATAGACCAATACAAAAAGAATTATGATAAGATGCTGGAATATTGATAGTTGAGGACAATTTCGGCAAAAAAAAGGATCAGAAAATCGGCGGATATCCACCCTTATATTTACCATAATGGCTGGATTTCCACCGAAATGCCCAGGCTATGATGGAAGTAAGAAAAAAACGAAGACATTGAGCAACGCCGAAGATCAGGTTTTTTTTTGGGCCACACCATCATTGGCTATTTATAATCACTTTTATCCAGGCCGTATTTTCTCATTTTGTCGTATAAGGTTTTGCGGGGAATAGCCAGGGTGTCCATGACGTCCTTAATGGTGCCGTTGCTTGACACCAGAGCCTGCTCGATAAGACTGCGTTCAAAATCTTCCACCTGTTGAGGTAGATTGTGCTTTGGTTGTTTTTCAGCCCCTACCAGCAAATGGTCCAATGACCAGCCACATTGATTTCCAAGCAGAACATAGCGTTCGGCAAGGTTGCGCAGTTCTCTGACATTACCCGGCCAGGAGTAGGACATAAGCGAATTCATCTGAGAAGGGCCCGGTAAGGGAACTTCCTGCTGATATCTATGACCGGCTACCAATAAGAAGTGATGGAAAAGAAGAGGAATATCCTCTCGGCGTTCTCTAAGAGGTGGAATTTCCAGATAAACCACATTAAGTCTATAATATAAATCCTCCCGAAACCCACCCTCTTCCGCTGCCTTCAGAAGATCTACCTTGGAGGCTGCTACAAATCTGACATCCAGCGATATAAGTTCATTAGAGCCCATTCTTTCCAGAGATCTCTCCTGCAGGACTCGTAGGAGATGCACTTGAACACGGAGCGGCATAGATTCGATTTCATCAAGGAGAATGGTGCCGCCGTTGGCATGTTCAAACTTGCCGATCCTCCTTTCCCTTGCATCGGTAAAAGCTCCGGCCTCATGTCCGAAAAGATCGCTTTCGATTATAGATTCTGAAACAGCACCGCAATTTACCGCTACAAAATTCTTGACCCTTCGCTCACTCTGCTCGTGAAGAGATCTGGCCACAAGTTCCTTGCCTGTGCCCGTTTCCCCCAGAATAAGCACATCAGCCCTGGTATCGGCAATTTGAGCGATGGTTTCCCGTAGTCTCAACATCGCCTGAGTCTTGCCGATTATCCTCGGTCCCGGAGTGGAATGTGCTTCTAATTCTCTGCGAAGAGTCCTGTTTTCCAGAGTTAGTGCTCTTTTTTCAAGCGCACGCTCCACAGTTTTCACCAGTCGCTCAGTTGAATATGGTTTTTCGATAAAATCGTAGGCACCGTCACGCATGGCTTGAACCGCCGTCGATATATCGCCATGTCCGGTTATGAGAATCACAGGCAGGTCCATATCAATTTTCTGAACCTCCTGCAGGAATTCAAGCCCATCCATTTTAGGTAGCCGAATATCACAAATCACAACCCCAGGCCACTCCATAGAAATATAGGTCATGGCTTTTTCTGCACACTCAAGACAGGTTACCTCCAACTCAGCGAGTTCGAGAGTCTGTTTATTGGCCTGGCGTATATGTTTTTCGTCGTCAACAAAAACGACTTTTTTCCCTTTGTCCATTCTACTCAGCTTCCTCTAAAAAAAATTCAAACCTGGTTCCACCGATGGATTTTCCAATCCGAATCTCGCCATTCATATCCTTGAGAATTCTCTCTGTTATAGTCAGTCCCAGCCCCAGTCCCTGTCCCGATTTTTTGGTGGTATAAAAAGGTTCAAAAATATGAGGGAGGTGATTGGGATCTATACCGCTGCCGGTATCCTCGATCGTCACCATGACCTTGCCTTTGCTTCGTTTTGCGGAAATGCGGACTTCCTGAAGATCTTGATTTTCAATGGCCTGCAAGGCATTGCTGATGAGATTCACCAGAACCTGCTGCAAGAGAACGTTATTTGCTTTAACTTCCAATGATTCCGGTTCAATGCTTACTTGGATATCAGCTGTAATTTTTCTCAGGGCAGGCCGTAATATCTCCAGAGCACCGTCAATGACACTATGCAGTGGAATAATTGTGATCTGCCCGCTGGTTTTTCTTGAAAATAATTTCAATTGGACACCGATTCGGGCCATCCTGTCAGTCAATTCACTGATCTGCTCAAGATTCCACTGCACCTCCATAAACCTTTCCTTGCTTAGGAAAAGTTTGCAATTGTCAGTATAACACCGAATGGCCGCCAAAGGCTGGTTTAATTCATGATTAATACCTGCCGACATCTGCCCAAGAGCTGCCAGTTTAGCGGCATGAATCAATTCAGATCGTGTTTTTTTCAGAGCGGCTTCAGCCCTTCGCCGATCCTCTACCTCACCTCTCAAAAGCAGATTTGTTTTGGTAAGCTCCTTCGTCCGCTCATTGACCCTGCTCTCCAGTCGTTCATTGGCATCTTCCAGCACCTTTCTCGATTTATCCTCAAATTTCTTTACCTCAAGCAGACGTTGCTTTCTTTGCCGGACCAGTAGATGGACAAGGCCGCCAAGAATAAAAATTGAACTAAACATCGCCAGAACCAGAAGTACAAATCTTTCCACCCCCACGGTTTCCGATAGTATCTGCACGTTCCAGCCGGCTTGTTCCATATAAACGCTTTGAAGGAGATACGTATCCGTCTGAGAATTTTTTTCATTCTTTATTTTTACTACACGACCATATGGAGTTGTATTCTCATACACCATGCTGATAGGTTCGAGGGTGGTATTAGGATACCTCCTGCTTTCGACAATTCTTTTTCGTGTCTTTTCCGCCAGTGGAAATAGGGTCTTAAATCTCCAATTGTGATTTGTGGTGAAGAAAATGACACCATCGGGATCGGTGACCAAAAAAGATTGCTTTTTATGTCCCCAGGACTGTTCGACTGAATCAATCCCTATCTTAATGGCCAGTACTCCTATTATTTCACCCTTATGCCTTACTGGATAAGCAAAGTAATAGCCTCGCTGAATGGAAGTGGTTCCCAGGGCAAAATAGTGACCAAGCCTCCCTCTCATAGCTTCTTTGAAGTACGGCCTGTAGCTGAAATTTCTGCCCACGAAAGGTCGTGGTTCATTCCAGTTTGAGGCTGCAATCGTCAGACCATCACGATCCATTAAATATGTATCCGAGGCATCGCTGATCCGGTTTATGGTCTCTAGATATTTATTGAGTGCGGCAATCCTGTCTTGGCCTCCCGGGTGGATAAGATAATTGATGAGCCGTTCGTCGGAGGCGAGAAGTTCTGGAAGGCTTTCATATTTTTCCAGAACTCCATCCAGGTAGGTCACATGGAGTTCCAGCTTAACGGAGCCTTCATTTGCTAAATTTTCGATTCCTTTCTGATAAGTGATGGTAGAAGCGTAGTAAAGGATAATCAGAATAATAACTGTTACGGCTATAATGTAGAGCGTGGAAAAAGAAATAAGTTTTTTCAACAGTTTCATGATACTGATTTCAAAGAGATATCAACAATATTGATAGCATCGCAGAAGCACAACTACCTGAGTTGTATTGTGTTTTGGAGGGCTTCGATATACCAACCTGTATAGTCCGGTGGATGCCAAAAACAAGTTGCCTTTATATCGAACTTTCTCTCCGCCAATCTGACATCGTGAGAGACTTTTTACCTCATGAACAAATATTAATACAGGATAAATACCGGGTGGAAGCAGAGTATTTCGTTTACTTCCCTTCGCTCCCATGCTATTCAGGATTAACACATCTTGTGTAGTATAATGTTTTTTCAGGATTTTATATGATGAAGTATTGTTTTTCAACTATCGGCACAACCCTTGTTTTGCTTTCACTGATCGCATGCGGTCCGAAAAAAGAAAAATATTACCCTGTAAATGATGACTCGCTAAGAGTGAGTTCACTTGGGTTTTCGATTTCACCGCCTCCGGGAAGAGACTGGTACGAAAAGCACCTCAGCAATACCCTCTATTACTTCAAGAGAACCAGAGAAAATGGGTATGCCTTAACAACACAGGCAACGGAACTCACCTTTGCAAACGAAAGTAATCATAAAGGAGAATTGCTGGAATATGTGCAAAAACATAAACAAAATGCATGTTCCGCAAGTCGCTATCACAATTCCACTTTCGACTACTCATACGAAAAAATAGCCAGCGGGCTTTGCATCCGTTATCAATTTAAATATGATGATTATGGCAGCACCAAAAAGGGTCATTATCCCTACATAGAAGTGTTCAGTGAAGGTTTGGTCTGCCGTCATCCTCTTGCTCCCGAGATAGGCATAGATCTCAATTATATGGAGCAAACCCTGCCGGCACTGCGGACACCATCTTTTAGAAATGAAGGAGAAAAATTTATCAGCAGTCTGAACTTTTACAACACAGAAAATTACTGATTCTGGTTTCAGTGCGCGAAAGTTTCAACGAGTCTCAATGCCATTGGCTCTCATGTTTTTCTTGACTGTGTCAATAGAGACTTCCCGACGATGAAATATTCCAGCTGCCAATGCCGCCTCTACATCGGTCTGGCGGAAAACTTCAACAAAATGGTCGGCACTGCCGGCACCGCTCGAGGCGATAACAGGAATGGAGACAGCCTGGCGGACATGGCGTATCAGCTCAAGGTCAAAACCGCTGTTGGTGCCGTCCTTGTCTATGCAATTGAGTAGAATTTCCCCCGCGCCCAAGGCTTCACAGCTTTGCACCAACTCAATGACATCGATATCTCGCCCTTCCCTGCCGCCTCTGACTGTACATTGATACCAGCAGTATTTTTCGCCTCCTGGCCCGGGAAAGTCGGTCGTAATAGCGTGCCGCGGGCAATTTTGGGGATCTTTGACATATACTCTTTTAGGATCGACGGATATGACCACGGCCTGGGCTCCGTAAACCATGGATATCTGTTCTATGGAACTTTTTCCGCTTTTTTCTTGAGTCTGAAGATATTTCTCGGCAACATAGACGGCGTCGCTACCAATCGATACCTTATCTGCCCCCGACCTGAAATAGGCGGAAGCGACATCCAGTGCGGAATAAAAGTTACCTTCACTATCGGTAAATTCCTGGATTCCTCCGCCAATGGTTAGAGGAACAAAAACATTTTCCGAAGTTCTCTGCAGAACTTCAAGCATAGGCTGGTCTTTCATGGGAAAATCCCTGAATCCGGTAATATTGAGAAAGGTTATTTCATCCGCACCTTCCCGATAATATCTTCCGGCAAGTTCTACCGGCTTACCCAGGTTCCTCACCTCACCTTCTTCCCGGACATCATACTGATCTCCCTTGGTAACAACGAGATCACCTGTATCATTCGTTCTTACATCAAGGCAGGCGATGACACGTTTGACAATCGATGTTTTCTTCCTTTCCGAGAGGGACATGGTTCCGCAGCTGATATCCTTATCACTTGTAATAAAATTTCGCAGCAGATTGAGACCGGCAGCCCCGCTTTTTTCAGGGTGGAATTGAAAAGCGGCTATATTGCCACGCTGCACGGCGGATATAAATTCACAACCATAATCCGTTGTGGTAAGGATCCACGGCTGGTTTTCTTTGGTGATTTCACTGTAGAAGGAATGGACAAAGTAAAGTTTTTCTCCATCATAACCATGAAATAGTCCGGATTCCCTGTGAACCGATACTCCATTCCAGCCTATTTGAGGAACTGATAGAGCAGCATCGTCAAATCTTCTTACCATACCGGGAATGATGCCTAGTCCCTGGACCCCGGGTGCTTCTTCACTGCCTTCAAAAAATGTCTGCAGGGCGATACAGATACCCAGAAGCGGCCTATTCTCTCTTATTCTCTGAATCAGCGGTTCAATATATCCCGCCTCCCGCAGCCGCGACATGACAACACCAAAATTACCGACACCGGGAAATATAAGCTTTTCAGCATGTAGTATATCTTCTGGAGATTCTATATCTTTTACATCGCTCCCGATACTCCTGATTGCATTTCTGACGCTGCGAACATTTCCGGCACCATAATCAAGCATTGTAATCATTTTTAATACCCTTCATAAAAAGATGATCCTGTGAAAAATCATTGAAGTAGTCAAGATGAGAATCTGTGATAAGCACAGACTAAGTTCAATATACTGAAGTAAGATCTGAAATGTCAATTTGGCAGTACATGTGGTCGGCGAATCGCCGTTTCAGATCTGCGAGGACGCAGATCGCGCTTTTTACGAGTCCATCGTGAAGAAGATAATAAGGTATTGAATCTACCAGCAAGAAGCATTTCTATATACCTGATGTAAAACCAAAAAAGGTCATTCCCGAGGGAATGACCTTTTAAGCTGACTTTTCTAACCGAGCTCGACGCCGGATTAAACAATTGAGCGAGTAATTGTCCAGTAAATTCCTTTGTTGTATGAACAGGCTGCTTAATTCAGCAGTGCTTTATCTCTGCTTTATCTCTGTAAGACGAACCTACCTATTCAGTGACGTCACGGATATTCACGAATGCCGAAGGTTACTTAGTTGATAGCTTCGGATAACTTGCTGCCAGCTTTAAATTTTGCTACTTTCTTGGAAGGTATCTTTATGGCAGCACCTGTCTGTGGGTTTCTACCCTGACGTGCGTCACGTTTAGATACCGAAAAAGTACCAAATCCCACGAGAGTTACTTTGTCGCCTTTTTTCAGTGTCTCAGCAATCGCTGCCAGCGTACCGTTCAATGCTTTTTCCGCAGCTGCTTTGCTGATATCAGCGGCTCCTGCAATACTTTCAACCAATTCCTTCTTATTCATGAATTTCCTCCCTACTAAATCTTTCTAACTTAGCAACAGGCCTTATTTGCACTGTTCCCTTTCTCCTAGTGTCTGATGCTTTACTCAAACTACATCGAATTGTCAAAAGAAAAAAAGATTTTTTCTTCTTTTATATAAAGAATTATCAAGCTACAATCCTTTATAATCAGGCTTTTACGTCGATTCAATCTGTTACCTTAATGTAATCATCAGCCATAAGCAAGAAATAATTTGTTCTGCTTCGTTATCTCTTGCTGGAAAGCCCTTTCTACCTTCCTTTTAGGTTGATATAAACCTGCTCGAAGCCGTGTTTCCTGCATTTCTCTATAATTGTTAACCTCTTGTGTTTCGAGGACATTTTGAGAAAATCCTGATTGCTGAGCTCTATCACCAAACCATCCTTGAAAGGTTTGGCCCGGCACCCCAAAAAACCCAGCTCATTAAGCTGTGCCTCTATCTTTTTCACCTTTTCCAGGCCTTCCGCCGTTATTTCCTGCATAAAATTCAACCGCGTCGCCAGGCAGGAATTCGAAGGTGCGGCATAATTCGGCAAACCGAAGATCTTTGCTAAAAACCTGATTTCTTTTTTCCTCAAGCCAACCTCCGCCAAAGGAGTTTTGACCCCAAGTTCCCGCAGAACGGCTAGTCCTGCCCTGGATTCATCCAGATCATCTCTGTTTGTGCCATCCAGCAAAGTTTCAGTATTCCGACTGCCAAGAAAGTTGAAAAATGAAGTGTACGTCTTCTTTTTGCAATAATAACAGCGTTTGCTATCATTATTAGTAAATTCCGGCCAGCTTAATGGATCAAGATCAATAATCTCCAACTTGACCAGCGGCTTAAAATATTCTTCATAAAGGCGTACAAAGGCAGACTCATCACAGCTCAGAGATGATCTGGCATGCAGTGCAATAACATCGGCAGAATGCAATGTTTTTGCCACGGCGTAAAGAAGCAAAGAGGAGTCGATACCTCCGGAAAAGGCGACTCCAACCCTCTTGCAGTTACTGATATTCTCTTTTAATTTTTCAAATTTCTTAAAGACATCTTTTTCCATGATGATCTCGTGAAAAAATATAACTGTTCAGAAAAACTGTCGGTTATTGCCGGAAATTTCTATAAAGTTATCTCAGTTACTGAGATGGGCTCCGGAACATTGCTATGACTGCACTCCAGGCAAGGTTTCCGCAGGTTTGTTTAAGTAAAAACGGCGATCCATTATCCACTGCTTCAAGGTCTCGGCAATTTCTCTGGCTTTGACTATGGATGATAAAGGAGCCGTCTGAACTTCCTTGCCGTTGACAACAATTGAACCTGATTTGAGCTGGTAGTAACTCACTTCGCCATAATTACGGGAGATGCCGTTGGTGTAGTCATAACCGTAATCGACAACCTGTGTGAACAACTCCTTGTCGGATACACCTGTAAAAGCGGCCATCTCAGCATCGAGTACGGGTATGGGAATACCAAGCCCCACCGCCATTGTGTTGCCGTATCCCAGAATCGAGATGCCTCGGAGCCAGTCAGCTGTCATTTGTTTTAAATCACCCTGCACCATAATGGTTCCGGCAGGTCTTCTGGGTACCCCGCCTTCAGTCCGGTCGACATGAGGGTTGTGCTGGGTACCGTGCCAGGTCACGTAGCCTACGCCTCCACCCAAAAAGATTCTGGTTCCCATTCCAATCGTGCGATAATGAGGATCGTTGAGCAGTGGGCTCAACTCGCCGGCGCTGCAGTAATTGGCATTTTGACACCTGTGCTTGAGCATGCCCATATAAGTATATACCGTTTTATCGGTCAGGTTGACAGCACAGTTATAATTTTGGTAACCGTTGCGGGGATTGCAGAGCAGAGCGTTGGGAAGATCCTCCAGCCCTATATATTTTTTCATTTTTCTGGCATTGTAGCAATCTGTTCCATAAGCTTTTGCTTCAAGGAAAACGCGCTCTCCCCGAAGAAGATCTTCAATAACGTGACCGCCGCCATATTTAAATTCACCGGGATAAATTTTATTCAGAGGGTCGTCTTCACTTGGTTCGGTAACACCAAGGAAAGCATCTACTGCAGCAAGCCCTGCATATGCGGGAACTTTGTTGAACCATACCTTGGAAGTCTTTATCGTCGGTACCATCTGCCCGGTGTTGAAAAAAGCCCCTGAGGAGCACATCGGTGCAAAAGTTCCGGTTGTGACGACATCCACCTGCTCCGCTGCCTGCTCAGCTCCTTTCGACCTGACGATATCGACCATCTCTTCCGCGGTGACGACAACAGCCTCTCCGGCTTGTATCTTCGCATTAATTTCTTTATATGTCTTAGCCATCTTCACAGTCCGGTATTTGAATTTGCGCTGTAAGCTCCTGTTTTTTAGAGCTATAGCTCCCATGTTGAGCTCACAGCTTACCTCAGGTTTATAAATTTTCCAACTGATACTATTTTTTTATACCTTGACATAGCAATTTCAATCCCCTAGATTTTGATCTCACCACCAACAAGATGTTTTCTAGTTTCCTCATATTGCAGGTAATATCATGACGGATAGACCCAAAGAGGGTATTAATAGAGCACGGACCAAGATCGATGACATAGATTCGCAGATAGTTCATCTTCTCAAGGAAAGACTTGCACTGGCAAAGGAAATAGGCCGTCTCAAGGATGAAGGAAAGCGGGCAAAATGGGATCCCTTGCGGGAGCGCAGGATATACGAAGACCTGATGCGGCAAAACAGCGGCGTCTTTCCCGAAAAATCACTCCGCTCCATCTTTCACGAAATCATAACGAGCTGCCGATTATCACAAAAAAAAGCTGAAGTCGCCTACTTAGGCCCAGAGGCAACTTTCACCCATCTCGCCGGGGTTAAATACTTTGGCCACTCCGCCGAGTATCTCCCCATGGAATCCATTGACGATGTTTTCGCCAATGTGGAAAAGGAGAGGACTGACTATGGAATCGTACCGGTAGAGAATTCCATAGAAGGAGCTGTCTTCTCAACCCTTGATTCCTTCATGAAATACAACGTGAAAATCTGTGGAGAAGTACGGCTTTCAATTACCCATAATCTGGTCTGTCGGTCAGGTGATATCGAGGATATACAGACAGTTGCATCTCACGCTCAACCTTTGGCGCAGTGCCGGGAATGGCTGAGAAAACATATGCCGAACGTTCCTACATTACCGGTTTTTTCAACGGGTGCTGCAGCCCAGATGGCGGCAAACAACCCCAACATCGGGGCAATAGCCTCTTCTCTTGCCATAAAAACCTATGAACTGCAGGTAGTTGTCAGAGGAATAGAAGACTACAGCGGGAACACCACCCGCTTCCTGGTCATAGGTAAAAAATCACCCAACCCGAGCGGGTTTGACCGTACCTCGCTGTTGCTTGGCCTGATGGACAAACCGGGAGCCCTCAACAGGGTATTGTCGATCCTCTCGGAAGAAAACATAAACCTTGCCAAAATAGAATCACGGCCCGTCAAGGGCAAGCTCTGGATGTATCAATTCTTTATCGATATGATGGGCCATATTGAGGATCAAGCCATCAAAAACGGCTGCGAAAAGCTTCGGGAGCATTGTTCTTACTTTGAATGGCTGGGATCCTATCCGAGCGCTGATGAATCATCCTCAGATACGTGACATTTCTAAATCAAAGACCGGACAGGATCCACCATAGGGACCTGTTGTCCTTGTTTGGTCCCGCGGCATGAAGGCATTTGTAGTATGCTGTCACGGATTGCCTTTTCGAAGACTTCACACTGTACCCGGCGTGCAATGTCACTCTCAGATCAATGAATTCATTGTCATCTATACCGTTCATGGCTACACTGCCAAAAACACTTTGCCTTATTGCTCAAAATTTTATCTAACCCTCTGAGGGCTTCCTGGCATCTTTCTACGAGATTATCAGTGATACATTAATGACAAATCAATCATATTCCCATAATTCATTCAG
Organism: Desulfopila inferna; assembly: GCF_016919005.1. Lineage (NCBI taxonomy): Bacteria > Pseudomonadati > Thermodesulfobacteriota > Desulfobulbia > Desulfobulbales > Desulfocapsaceae > Desulfopila > Desulfopila inferna. The sequence continues at coordinate 223,480 of NZ_JAFFQE010000001.1, read as the reverse complement.
ACACCATGTTGACACTTGGAATTGAGAGTTCATGCGATGATACAGCCGCTGCTGTTTTAGAGGATGACACCACACTATTATCTTCGGTGGTCAGCAGCCAGGATGCTATCCACAGTAGATTTGGCGGGGTAGTACCGGAGTTGGCTTCGAGAAAACACCTGGAATCTATTCATCCGATAGTTGAAGAGGCCCTCGCCCGGGCTGAAAAAAAACTCATGGATATTGATCTTATAGCCGCCACACGGGGGCCTGGACTCATCGGTTCCCTTCTTGTCGGCTTTTCCTACGCCAAAGCTTTATCCTATGTCAGCAAGATACCCTATGTCGGCGTAGATCATCTGGCCGGTCACCTTCTTTCCATTTTTCTCGAAGAAGACACCCCCGCTTTTCCCTATATCGCTCTTATTATTTCCGGAGGAACAACTTCTTTGTTCCTGTGCAGAGGCTATTCCGATTTTCAGCTTCTGGGACGAACCCGGGATGACGCAGCCGGTGAAGCTTTTGACAAGGTCGCCAAGATCCTCGATCTCGGCTATCCGGGAGGTCCGATTGTCGCAAAATTGTCTGACCAGGGTGACAAAAATGCTTATCGCTTCCCCAGAGCATGGCTTGAAGCCGATTCTGTCGATTTTAGTTTCAGTGGTCTGAAGACCGCGGTTTTAAACCAGTGCCATACTTTTCCGGAAAAATCTGGCCTTCCTGCAGCTGACATCTGCGCATCCTTTCAGGAGGCCGTCGTCGATGTCCTGGTTACCAAAACCATGTTCGCCGCCGAGCAGCACCATGTAGATACCATTGTCCTGGGTGGCGGAGTTGCTGCAAACGGCAGACTGCGCCAGGCGATGATGGAAAACTGCGGCGCCCGATCATTTCGACTTTTTTTGCCGCAGCCCCGTTACTGTACCGACAACGCCGCAATGATCGCCATGGCCGGATATCATCAATACCGTGAAACACCCTCATCTCATCCGTTGGAAGGTGATGTCTATTCCCGCTCGACCCTGGGCTAGCGTATTCCGAAAGGATCATCTGTAATTATTTATTCTATTCCCTTACATTTAATTTGGATTAGAGTGTTGATAAAAACTCTTAAGACTCAATCGGTAACCCTCGTCAGGATATTATGATCAAGAAAACAGAACAACAGAAACTGCGGCAGCATAACCTTGCGCCCAGTAAGCGTCTCGGACAAAATTTCCTGATCAATCCTCATACAGCAGAATCTATTGTTGATCGCGCTGCCGTCAACCGGGATGATGTCATTATTGAAGTAGGCGTCGGCCTGGGCGCACTCACCGCCCCACTTGCAGAGCAGGCAAAGAAGGTAATTGGTATAGAAATAGACAGCGGACTTATCCGTTACCATTCTGAAGAAAACGATCTTCCCGAGAATGTCAGCCTCATCCATGGTGATATTCTTAGGGCGAATTTTGCCGATCTTGTGCAGCAGAGCGGTGCCAAACTCAAAATAATCGCCAACCTGCCCTACTCCATCTCCAACCCTTTCATCTTCAAGCTTGTCGACAACAGCGAATATATTGACTGGGTAGTGGTGATGCTGCAGAAAGAGGTGGCTGAGAGGCTCATGTCTGCTCCTTCATCCAAGGAGTATGGTATACCCACAATTCTTTTGGGAAGCTGTGCCCGCGTAAATAAGATCATGCTGATCAGACCGCAGGAGTTTCACCCTCAGCCTAAAATAGATTCTCTGGTCATCCGTCTGGATTTTTACTCCCAGCCCCACCTGGAACTGAACCTGCCCTCTTTTGACCCTGATCTTTTTCGTCGGGTCGTCCGGGCTGGTTTTGCCAAACGCCGCAAAACCCTGTTAAACAACCTTTCCGATTTTTGTACCGGTTTCGGGGAGAAGAAGAGGGCAAAGATAGCCGCAGCCGAGGCGATCAGAGCAGCCGGGCTTGATGCAGGTGAGCGCGCAGAAAATCTTACCTTGCTGGATTTTGTGCATCTGACCAAGGCCATAGCCGAAATGATGACCGATTCAAAGGAAGCTTTGTGAAAAATTTCGTTTACCATAATCCTACCAAGATACTCTTCGGCCGGGACACTATCTCCAGAATCGGTCCCGAGACCGCAACCTATGGCGCCAATGTTCTTCTGGTATACGGACAGGGATCGATCCTGCGAAACGGCGTGCACCACCAGGTCATTGAATCGCTGAACAAGGCCGGCTGCACAGTTGTGGAATTCGGAGGGGTTCAGCCCAATCCCACGCTCAGACAGGTAAAAGAAGGAGTGGACATTCTGCGGCGGAAGAACTGCGGTGTCATCTGCGCGGTGGGTGGCGGTTCGGTAATAGACACAGCCAAGGCCATCAGCTGCGCCCATCCGGCCCCTCATGATGTCTGGAGATTTTTTACAGCAAAGAAAAGCATCAAATCCGCAGTTCCGCTTACCTGCATCGCCACAGTAGCCGGATCAGGATCTGAAAATAACTCAGGCATGGTCATCACCAACGAGGAGAAACAGCACAAATTCGGCTACGGCAGCAGGCTTCTCCATCCCAAAGTCTCGATTCTGGATCCCCGGACAACCTATACGGTCCCGGAGAAACAAACTGCTTATGGAGCGGTCGACATAATCAGCCATCTGGTTGAATTTTACTGCACAAACTCGGTGGAGTTTTTTCCGCTCCAGAAAAGAATTATGGAAGGGATCATCGAGAGCGTGATGCAGAATACGGAAATAGCCCTTAGGAATCCGACCGACTATGATTCCAGGGCACAGCTCCTCTGGTCGGCATCTCTGGCACTCAGTGGTTTACCGTCGGCCGGGCTGGGCAGGGTCGGAATGCCCATGCATCTGATAGAACATTCCATATCCGCCCTGCATGACACCATTCATGGAGCTGGTCTTGCAGTTATATTGCCGGCTTGGCTAGAGTTTGAAGGCAGAAGCCGGCCACGCAAAATTGCCGGCCTGGGCCGACGTCTGTTTGGTCTGGCGGGAGCAGACGATGAGGATATTGCCGCAGCGACAGCACAGCAGTTTAAACAATGGTTTGAACAAATCAATTGCCCTGTGTCCTTGACCTCGCTGATAGGAGAATGCAATCTCCTGCCGATCGGCGAAAACACCCGTTTTCTCGCCAAGATCTGGAGATTACAGGAGTACGACAGGGAGAAGGTTCTCTCGATCCTTGATCTCTGCCGATAATTGGCTACAGATTACTCCTTGTCGTCCGCTTTTTCGTCCGACTCACTCTCGTTCTTCGGTTTGCCAATCTGCTCACCTGAACCGTCCAGTCCGGGCAGGGTAAGGTTCTTAGCCTTTTCATCTCTGTTCTCGACACCTGCGGCTTCAACTACACGTCGAACCACTCTGTTCGACACGCGTTTTCCTTTGGCTGTGGCACCCTTTATCAGGTGTTCTTCAAAATCAATTTCAACAATATTTGATTTTGCCCGAGGGGAAGGCACCAGACTGACGCGGGCAAACTTTCCATGCCCGTGCAAAAGGAGGAGAATTTTCGATCTTTTGTGCTGATTGAAAAGATAATACTCTTTTTCCAGGATAAAACTAGGGGTTTCAAATCGTTTCGCATAAGAGAGATTTTCTTCTCCATCCCGATAGACCATATTGAAACACTGGCCCTTTTCAACCGTTCCAAACCATTCCAGTTCGTGGCCGACAAAAAGCTTATCTGTCACCGGAATTATTTTGTACATTCCGTTTGAAAAGATGAGGAAGAGCTTGTCGTATTCGGAACATGCCAGGGAAATGTCAGTTTTTTCGTCTTCAGCCTTAATACTGTACCCCAGAAAACCGGTTGATCTGTTGTACACCACATTGAGATTGGACAAAGCCACCTTGCGGATACTGACTTCTTTAAATTCAGTAATCTCCGTCTGCCGCGGGTAGGATTTCCCATATTTTGCCAGTAATTTCTCAATGTAAGAAATAGTGAAGCCGATAGTATCTTTAAGGTTGGTTTGTATAATTTTAATATCCTTGTTTATGGTACGGATTTCCTTGTGCTGTTTGTCAATGTCATAACGGGAGATGCGCTTTATCCTGATCTCGAGCAACTTCTCCACATCTTCTCTGGAAACATCGCGAACCAGCTCTTCCCTGTAGGGGAGCAGTGATTCTTCCACGGTCTTGACCACTCCGCTATAGCTTTTTTCTTCCTCTATCTGTTTATAGAGCCGTTCTTCTATGAAAATCTGTTCCAGTTTTCGGGCATGGAGCTTTTCCAGTAATCGGCTCAGCTCGATCTCCAGTTCCTTGGTCAGGTCCGCTACCAGCTTGGTGGTGTTATGTTTGAGCACCTTCGTTACGGTACTGGTTTCCGGCACTTCTTCCCTGATAAGGGTGAGATTCGGGGTAATCGATACTTCACAGTCGGTAAACGCATAAAGCGCCTTGATAGTATCCTTGGCGTAAATACCTCTGGCAAGTTTTATCTCTATCTCAACTTCTTCCGCGGTGTAGTCGTTGATAGAAGTTATTTTCAGTTTTCCGGATTTCGCCGCCTTCTCTACAGAGTCGATCAATGATTCGGTGGTCGTTGAATACGGTATCTCCTTAATAACTATGGTTTTCTCATTCAGCTCTTCTATCTTGGCACGGCAACGCAACCTGCCGTTGCCATCCTCATATTGCGAGACATCGAGAAAACCCTTTTTGATAAAATCGGGATAAAGTATGAACTCTTCATCTTTAAGTATTTTTATCTGGGCCTCGAGCACTTCACGGAAATTGTGAGGCATTATCTTGGTAGCCATACCCACAGCTATACCTTCGGCACCAAGCAGCAGCAGCATTGGGATTTTGGCGGGCAGGCTGACTGGCTCAAGCATGCGGCCATCGTAGGATTCTTCAAATTCCGTCAGATCCTTGTTGAAGAGAACTTCTTTGGCCAGAGGGGTCAGCCGGCATTCTATATATCGGGGAGCCGAGGCCTGATCACCGGTAAAAATATTGCCGAAATTTCCCTGTGTTTCGATGAGAAAACCCTTATTGGCCAGATTGACCAAAGCGGCAAAAATAGAGGCGTCGCCGTGAGGATGAAGCTTCATTGTTTCCCCGACGACATTGGCCACCTTATGAAAACGGCCGTCATCCATATTATACAATGTTTGCAGAATTCGACGCTGTACAGGCTTAAAACCGTCATCGATATCGGGTATGGCCCTTTCCCTGATTACATAAGAGGTATATTCAAGGAAGTTTTCATCAAAAAGCCTGTGTAGTTTTCCGTGGGGTGTGTACATAGTTACGTCTGCAGTGATATGTATCTGTTAATATTTCCGGATAGGTACTAAACCAGATGTTCCATGATATACTGTTTCCTGTCCGGAGTATTTTTGCCCATATAAAATGAGAGTACTTTCGCCACCTCGCTTACCGAGTCCATGTTTACCGTCCGCAGCCTGATATCGGCTCCGATAAACTGTTTGAACTCCTTTGGTGAAATTTCCCCCAATCCCTTGAATCGTGTGGTTTCCACATTTTTGGCATCTTTGCCGCGTCCTTTGAGTTTTCTGGTAGCCGCCTCCCTTTCCTTCTCGGAATAGCAGTATATGGTCTCTTTCTTGTTGCGCACACGAAAGATAGGTGTCTCAAGGATGTGGACATGCCCCATCTTCACCAGAGGTTCAAAATAATGCAGAAAAAAGGTGAGCAGTAAATTACGGATATGCAGGCCGTCGACATCGGCATCGGTTGCCAGTATTACCTTATCAAAACGCAGACCGGCAATGGAATCCTCAATATCAAGCGCCCGCATCAATGAATACAACTCTTCGTTTTTATACAATATGGCAAGCTTTTGTCCAAAAACATTCATAGGTTTTCCCTTGAGGGAGAAAACCGCCTGCGTCATCGGATCCCGCGAGGAAACAATCGAACCGGCCGCCGACTGGCCCTCGGTGATGAAGATCATGTTTTCCCTGCCGTCAGTAGATGGTTTGTTTCTGGCCGGATGATATTTACAATCCTTGAGCTGGGAGATTTTCAGTGCCACCTTTTTGGCTTTGGCCCTGGCCTCTTTACGCACGCTCTGCAGCTCTTTTCTCACCCTTTCATTGCGAAGGATCTTTTCAATCATTATCTCCGCGGCATCTGTATCTTTGTACAACGCACTGGAAACCGCATCTTTGACGGTATTGACGATCCAGGAACGTATCTCGGTGTTGCCGAGCTTGTTTTTTGTTTGAGACTCAAAAACAGGTTCTTTAATTTTTATGGCAAGCGTCCCGAAAATACCGTCACGCACGTCTTTGCTGACGAACTTCTTACTGGAATATTCGTTAATTCCTTTTAATATACCTTCTCTGAAGGCGGAGAGGTGCGTTCCTCCCTCACTGGTATAGGTACCATTGACAAAGCTATAGTAGGTATCGCCATAGGAATCGATATGAGATAAAGCAAATTCCAGGGTGGGGTCCTTGTAGTACATGGGCCGGTATAATTCTCCGCCGTCCAGTTCTTTCTCGAGGAGATCAAGGAGTCCTTTCGATGAATAATAGCAATTTTTATTGAGATACAGCTTTAAGCCGGCATTGAGATAGGCATATCTCCATAGTCTTTTGTCTATGAATTCCAGATCAAAGAAATATTCCGGGAAAAGTTGAGGGTCAGGTTCGAATTCTATAAGTGTGCCGTTTTTTTCAGTGCTTTCGCCACTCTCTTCAGAGACCAGCTTCCCCCGTTTGAAAATTGCCGCGGCAAATTTGCCTTCGCGAAATGCGGATACCTTAAAAAAACGTGAAAGTGCGTTAACTGCTTTTGTGCCTACACCATTCAGCCCAACCGAAAACTGAAAGACATCCGTATTGTATTTTGCACCGGTATTTATGGTGGACACACAGTCAACCAGTTTGCCGAGCGGTATACCCCTGCCGAAATCCCTGACCGTCACGAATCCGTTGTCACCGATGGTGATATTGATTCTTTTGCCGGATCCCATGATGAACTCATCAACGGCATTGTCAACTACTTCCTTAAGCAGGATATAGATGCCGTCATCCTGGTTACTGCCGTCGCCCAGACGTCCGATATACATGCCGGGCCGTTTGCGAATGTGTTCCAGAGAACTCAGTGTTTTAATTTTGCTTTCGTCGTATATGTCTGCGGATGTACTCATTATTTAGGCATTTATTATGGTTTAGGGAACGAGAAGAAATTGTCGAAATACTATTGTATTTGAGTTTTTTTATCAACAAATCTCTGCTATCGGCAAAAGATAAAATATTCTGATTTTCAACAAAAATCCTTCTCTTCCCGATAAGGCTTCTGCCGCTTTCCCACCATAAACAGGCGGTCACAACCCATGGGATGGCGTGATCGGGATCACATCTGCAGCATGCCCGGCACTCTACTGCAGGGGAAGAAAAAATATTCTTATTTCCCACTTGTTGCTTTATCGTTTATTCTGTATTCTCTTGGCCTGTCGCCGTATACCATTTACCGGATGAGATGAGATTATATTCCCGCAGTTCTAAAGCATGACTCAAATACGACCTAAACCATTACTTCTCTACAGTTATCTTGCCACCGAGATGCTTGCTCCATTTTTTGCAAGTTTCATTATAATGAACTGCATTTTTTTTCTGGTAAGGCTGATTCCTTTTCTCGATGTTGTTCTGGAACTGGACATAAGCTTCTCTGACTTCATCAGGTCGTTGTCCTATCTGTTTCCTAATATGATGATTTATTCCATACCCATGTCAGCCATGATGGGGGTAATTATCGGCTTCACCCGACTCAGCAATGATGCTGAGATTCTGGCGTTTAAAGCATGCGGCATCAGTCTCTACAATGTATTGCCTCCCGTCATCGTTGTGTCTCTCCTCATCTCTATGATATCAGCCTACATTTCCATTAATCTTATCCCGGCAGGTGAAATTGCCATGAAACAGCTGTTCTATCAGCTTACCAAGGAGAAGATCGACAGGGGAATAAAAGAGAAGGAATTTACAGCTGCACTTGGAGATCTTGTTGTATACGTTGAAGATATAGATGAGCAGACGAATAAATGGCGCGATGTCTGGGTATCGGACATGCGGGGTCAGAGCACTCCCTCTATTACCATGGCACAAACAGGTGGTATGTCGGCAGATATAAAGGACATGGCTGTCACCATAGATCTCTTCAACGGAAGCCTTCATCGAACCGGAGAAGAACAGAGCCAGATTGTCATTTTCGACAGATATACGGTCAACATTCCCCTGACCCTTCCTGCGACCAAAAACACCGTGGTCGGGATTAAGGCAATGAATATGAAGGAGCTCCGGCAGGCGGCATTAACCCATGGTTCCCACAGTGAGACCGGTCGTGACTATCTCATTGAATTTCACAAAAGACTGGTTCTTCCGGTGGGGTGCCTGATCATGAGCCTGATGGCCCTGCCGCTTGGTCTGCAGTCAGGTCCCGGCAAACGAGCAATCGGCATTCCTCTTGGATTGGGATTCTTTATTTTTTACTATGTTGTCTATACGATCGGCAAGACACTGGCTGAAGATTCACTTTTACCCGTTGGTCTTTCGATGTGGGCGCCAAACATCTTCTTTTCCCTGCTCACCATGGGTGCAATCTATCGAGTTGCAAGCGAGAAGCCTCTCTTTTCAGAGGCTTTAAATAACAAACTCATCGTGCTCCGCCAAAAGCTGGACGAAATGAAGCTCCAAAGGCAACAACGCAACAAATAAGAAGTTTGATAGTCCCTCTTCCTGCATTATTCTGTTTTCTGGAGCTTGGTGGCATCTTCGATTGCTTTTTTAAGCGCCGCCAGGTGTACATATCCTGCATAATGAACAGGGCTTTTTCCGGAAATAGGATCAAAGGCGGCTGGATTGGCAAAACAATTCTGCTGCACTCGCAACGGCAGCTTAACCAGGGCCTCTTGAACCGGACTTCCGATTGTGTCGATAATTGCAGCCCAGGTTGCTCCGCAAGGCGCTCCACGCAAAACCTCAATGCCGACAATACGGTCATTTTCGATCTCGACACTGTATTCCGGAAAACCAAACTGTCTGCCATATTCTCCAAGTTTCTCACCTCTGCCCAGACCACAGCAGGTAAAAGGCGTATACCCTTTTCCTGGCTTTCCGGTAGTTACAACCGGTATATTTTTTTGCTCACACAACTCAACCAGATAAGCTGACAAATCAGGATGCTTAAGGAAATTTAAAACCAGATCCCCCTGAAAATCCTGTTTGACATACTCTTCGGGAAATTCAACAACTTCTGGAAAACCTTCATCAATGGAAAAAAGATCCTTAATGATCAGTTGTCGACCATATTTTTTGATGCCCTCAATTTTTTTCAGAGCCGAGCCGTTTTGTTGAAAAACAATAATGTCCATATTTTCACCTGTCAGATAAATCTATACGATGCAGAGTGCGGAGTCTAATCTGCACCTGCCGAATATCCATGATTGAATTGATAACGCCTGATATGGAGCCTTGTCAAGTACCATTATCCCGTATATCGTTCATCGAAGTTGCCGAGATGGACTCTGCGATAAACGCAGACTTCGAGAAAGTTCGATTTGTTGCTATAATCTATAAGCCAGACGCTTACCGGGTTCAGTTGATTTAGGCACTCCTGGAAATAGTCATACATTACAAGAAAATCGAAAAATACTTAAAAGCAGAACAGCTCAAATATACCTACAAGAAACTCAACCGGGCTCTATTGAATTATAATTTTATGGCAGAGCATCCTTAATTACGTTAAAATATAACATGTTAGTTGCACAACAGCTAATTCAGCATTACTTCATATAAGAACACTCTGTCTCTTTATTAAAAGACACAACATCACTCCGCTGGAGATAACTCTATGAAACTGCCGAAAGCACATGAAATGCAGGCTTTGGACAGATGCGCCATAGAACATTTTGGCATCCCGGGAATAGTCTTGATGGAAAATGCCGGCTTAGGCACCGTCTTGATGATGGAGCAGAAACTTGGACCCGGTAAAGACAAATTCGCCATTATCTTCGTCGGACCAGGCAATAATGGGGGTGACGGACTCGTCATAGGGCGGCATCTCCATCAGCGAGGCTGCCATCCTATCTTCTTCTTTCTGGTCAGTCCGGATTCGCTCAAAGGAGATGCAGCAGTCAACCTCAATATTATCAGGCAGCTCAAACTCCCATTTCATGTGGTCGACAACTCGACCAGGGTCGAAACCGTTCCGGTTCTCTACAAACAGATTGAATCACGAGGGAAACCATGTTATTGCGTGATCGACGCTATTTTCGGCACCGGACTCTCTAGAAGCCTGGAAGGTCATTTCGCCAATGCGATCAACTTGATCAATCGTCCCGATTTTGCCCATAATGTCCCGGTTGTATCCGTCGACATTCCTTCAGGAATGGACTCCGATAGTGGTAGGATTCTGGGGACTTCCGTCGTTGCGAATCTCACCGCCACCTTCGGCTGCGCCAAACCGGGCCAAATCATGCACGGCAGTTCAGAACTCACTGGAACGCTGCAGATAATCGATATCGGTATACCGCCGGAAGCGTTTGCCAAATCTCCTATTCCCACGGAACTCGTTACCGAAGACATTGCCGGGACCTGGCTAAAAAAACTGAGCCGTGATAAGTCATCACACAAAGGCTCCCACGGTCATCTCTTTGTCATCGCCGGTTCCGCAGGCAAAACCGGAGCTGCCGTTCTTACGGCAAGAGGTGCTTTACGCAGCGGCTGCGGCCTGGTCACACTCGCTGCCCCTTATGACCTTAATGCTATTCTGGAAAGCAGCGTGATCGAGGCGATGACACTGCCCCTTCCGACATCGTCATCTATTATCAATGTCAGTGATCTCCCCTTTATCATAAAACATTTGAATAATAAAAATGTTATCGTCATCGGACCGGGCCTGGGGCAGGACAAGCGTACGGCCGAACTTGTCGTTCATCTGTACAATCACGTTTCGCGCCCCATGGTTGTCGATGCCGATGCCCTGAATATTCTGGCCCGGCATCGTGAGAAAATTCAAAAACCGGCCGGACCGAGAATCCTGACTCCCCACCCCGGAGAATTGGCACGGCTGACTGATACTACCACCCAAACGATCCAGGATAACAGACTCGAGGCTGCTCGTGAAGCACATGCATCGTTCAACAATGATAAACAGGTTATTATCGTGCTCAAGGGAGACGGAACCGTCATTGTCTCTGATAATGGATATGCCATGATCAATACCAGCGGCAATCCGGGGATGGCTACAGGCGGTATGGGAGATGTGCTGAGTGGAGTAATAGGTTCATTGATAAGTCAGGGACTCAGCTGTCTCGAGGCCACAGCCGCGGGTGTTTTTCTGCACGGTACCGCCGCGGATGAACTTCATCTTCGTGCCGGCTACGGATTCAGCGCAACAGAGGTTGCCGATCAGATTCCATTTACCTTGAGGAGATTCCTTCAACAGGAGACGTTATGAAACAAGCTAAAGATATCATGACCACCAAGGTCATAACCGTTACTCCGCAGACAACCGTCAGCGAACTTGCACAACTGTTGACGGAAAACAATATCAGTGGTGCTCCGGTGGTTGATTCCAACAACACCCTGATTGGAGTAGTCACGGAAAACGATTTGGTTTATCAGCAGAAAAAGGTCCACATCCCCACTGTCATCAACATACTTGATTCGGTCATCTACCTGGAAAGTCAAGAGAAAATGCGTGAAGAAATGCAGAAGATCACCGGTGTCACCGTCAACGAAATTTATACTAAAAACGTAAAAACGGTAAATACATCAACACTGCTCGAAGATATCGCCACCATAATGGCTGAGAAAAAGATCCATACCATCCCCGTGGTCGAGGGTGATCAGTTGGTCGGTGTAATCGGCCGAAGGGATATTATCAAGACCTTGATCTCGTAGACATTGGAAATTAACTCTCTCGCTTTTTGGGGTTATGTTGATCAGCAAATTTTCAGGAGGGGGTTAAAAATCGATGCCCACTCTCTCTCTGAGTATCGAGCGCGACCCTAGGCCGTGTTGCAATGCGGAATGTGGGCTTTTTCCAAGATTTTCACCATTGATAAACTCGTAAAAACCTAAATTTTCGGATGGCTAAGTAAAAAACTTCATATGCTAGGCGCGTAAAATTTCTATTATTTCGGCGTACTAAGGTACGTCGTAATGATAGAAATTTTGCAGCAACGACGCAGATGAAGAGTTTTTACGACGCCATCACCATTGAATTGGCTCAATTCCGCGGGTTTCGAGATAATAATTGCATTTTTTAAAAACGTCCGAACCGAGGAAACCCCGATGGGCAGAGAGCGGCGAGGGATGGCTCGTCTTCAATACCAGATGGTTATCGTGATCAATGAGTGCGGCCTTTTTCTGAGCGAAGGCTCCCCATAACATAAAGACCAGAAACTCCCTTTTATTTGAAAGGGTTTCAATAATATTATCCGTTATCTTGTGCCAGCCTATATTGGCATGCGAATTCGGTGATTTGGCTATAACCGTTAAACTGGCATTCAAGAGCAGTACTCCCTGCTGCGCCCACCTGGTCAGATCTGTTGAAAATACTTTCTCCTTATCATCCTGATATATGCTCCTCCTGATTTCCTTGAAGATATTCTGCAGCGAGGGTGGTGCGGGAATTCCCTCCTGCACGGAAAAGCAGAGACCGTGGGCTTCAGGCCCAAGGCGCTGATGTTCGTTAAAGTACGGATCCTGACCGATTATTACCACTTTGACGGCATCAAAGGCCGTCAATCGCATCGAATTGAAAGTATTCTCCCGTCGGGGATACACCTTTCTTCCGGCGGAGAGCTCTCCATGGGCCTTTTCGAGCAGTTGTCTATGGCAGCCCTGCTGTAGCTGAGGCACCTGTTCTTCCCATAACATTTTCTTTCTCTGAATGATATTAGTAACCTTATTCGTGAAAAACTGACAAACAACTAGGAGTGTGTCGGAGAATTGCAATTATTCCTCAGATTAAGGCGTTTTTAGGAAATCAAGCACAGCCATATACTTAATATCGGAGTCTGCGCTTACCTGCGAGCATTGATTTTCTAAAAACAACGCCAAGATGGGCCGGTAAGCGAAGACTCCGAGAAGTGCTTTCTCCGACAGGCTCCTAGAAAACGAAAAACAAAGATAGGGCTTTCTCGAAGTCGGCGCATATCGCGACGCCATCAAAAATGAATGGGATCTATACATTGGCTCCTGAAGCCAAGCCGCTTATCCTGCAGGGTTATTGACTATGCAGTCACAATGGTATCTCGGTAATGAAGATGAATCCTGCCGATTATCCGGGCAAGACTGTCTTCATCTGTTGCCGTAAGTGCATTGAACTTATTCAGTATATTCTTTCCCATCGGTTTATTGAGGCATTTTGCGGGGTTTAATACCACAATAGTTCCATTGTTCTCAAGAAGCTTTATCAGTCCGAAATCTCCCTGCCGTTCCTTTCCGGAAAGAAATATTGCCGTAGTACGCTCCTTGAACACCGTGGCGATTGAATGGATTGTTTTATCTACAGGAAAATCCTCCACACCACTCTCTGAACATTTGAGAGAATAATCGGCACTGAAAGGTTTTAAGAAGATGTTTTCATTATCACAGCCGACATAACAGTTGCCACCCTGAATAGAGAGACCGTTTTTTATTCGGACAACATTCACAGTACTGATTTCGTCAAGATATTGAGCAAATGCATCAACATGCTCTACGGTACCATCGATAATAATAAATATTGCACCATTCATATCCTGATGAAGCTGCGGAACCAATTTGAGCAGATTAATAAATGCTCCTTCCCCGGCGACGATGATTGAGAGACAATTTGCCCTTCTATATTTATTTCGCTGTTCAAGAGAAATATATTCACCGCAGGTGGTGCATAATACCCCGCCCTGATCTTGATTTTCTGGTATAATCAGCTCTTCTTTCGACCCACATTCCTCACAGAAGACCAGAGTTTTTACCCGGGATTTTTTGCCGTCTTCTGCGGGCAGTTTGGCAAAGATCGGCTCAACTGCACCAATGGTTACTTCCGAGGCGCATATGACCTTTTCAGTGAGTTCTTCCCGCAAAAAACTGTCCGATGCAGTTGTATGAAAACTGTCTTTGCAGAAAAAATCTACTGCTCCATTTTTCAGGGCATCAAAACATCTCGCAGTACCGGCCTGAGTGATTCTTGAAAACATAATAGTTGGGGTGGGGATGTGAATCATGAGATGCTGCAGTGCGGTCATGCCGTCCATCAGCGGCATCTCAAAGTCCATGAGAATCACATCGGGCTTCACCTGTAAAATGAGTTCCAGTGCCTCAATGCCGTTTACCGCTTCACCGACCACTTCAATCTGCCGATGTCCCTTGAGTAATCGGCTGAGGATTGTTCTGTATTGTATGGAGTCATCCACGATGACGACTCGAACGTGATCCCTCTGCTCCGTCAAATCCATTTTCTTCAATTTAGATTTCCCCTCCAGTCCCCTGATGGTTTGATCTATTCCAGCCCGTGGATTCCCGGGTAGCGGCAGGGCAACTGCCGTCTATCATCTCCCGGAAGAATACAGGTTATGATCTTTAATATATTTAAATACGGCGGGTGCTATAGCATCCTTTGGCAAAGTGGAACTACCAGCAGTTTTTCGAATATCGGTTGATGATACGTCAGCTAATTCAAGCTCGAGATAATATATTTTGCGCTTTGACGAAGCATTATACCAGTGATCAACTTTCTTTTGGTAATGGAGTGATGCTATACATTCCTGCAGGTCACTAACAGTATAGCCTGGTCTGGCAGCAACGATAAAATGAACCTGGCCGATTACTTTTTCATACTCCTTCCAGGTATGAATATCAAGAAAAGCATCGATGCCGATTATAAAATAGTATTCAGTAGCGCAGGTATTTTTTTGCAGAAGATGATTCAGAGTGTCTACGGTATAGGTGGGAGGAGGCAGGTCTTTTTCTACTTCACATACGGAAAAACGGCTTTCACCTTCTGTTGCCAGAGTCAGCATTGCTACTCTATGGTGAAAGGCAGTCAGGTGTTTCCGCGACTTGTGGGGCGGAGAGGCTGCCGGTATGAAAACAACTTCTGCAAGACGGCAATATTCAAGGGCATGCCGGGCAAGTTCTATGTGACCGACATGAACGGGATCGAAAGTGCCGCCGAACAAACCTGTTGCCCGCATCAGCTTCTCACCTGCCCCTCGCCGAATACCACGAATTTTTTCGTGGTCAGCTCTTCAAGCCCCATTGGGCCATAGGCGTGCAGTTTGGTGGTACTGATACCGATCTCGGCGCCAAGACCGAGTTGGCTGCCGTCGTTAAATCGAGTTGAGGCGTTGACCATTACCGCCGAGGCGTCTATTTCCCGGACAAATTTATGTGCCAGAGAATAATCTTCTGTTAAAATACATTCGGTATGTTGTGAACCATATCGTTCAATATATTCCTTGGCCTCATCGTACCCCTCCACAACTTTCACCGTGAGTATCAGGTCCAGGAATTCAGTGCCCCAGTCGGAATCATCTGCTTGTTCGATGTTTGCCTCAATTTTCACGGCCTTCTCACAGCCGAGCAGCCGAACTCCGTGCCGATGAAGCGCCCCGGCTATGACAGGAAGGTAATGTTCTGCGATATCCTGATGGATCAGTAATCCCTCAAGCGCATTACATACACCCGGCCGCTGCACCTTCCCATTGAGGATAATCGGAGTGGCCTTGTCGAGATCGGCCAGCCGGTCGACAAATATATGACAAACACCTTTATAATGCTTTAACACTGGGATCCGGCTGTTTTCAGAAACGAAACGAATCAGGCCCTCACCACCACGGGGAATGAGAAGATCGATATATTTTTCCTGGCGCAGCAGTACAGAGACCGCTTCTCGTTCTTTAACCGGAATCACCTGGACTGTATTCTCATTGAGGCCGCAGAGAATAAGGGCCTCCTGCAGGACCCCAGCCAGAGCGTTATTGGAATGGAATGCCTCCGAACCTCCCCTGAGAATAACACAGTTACCGGCCTTAAGGCACAGGGCCGCGGCGTCCACCGTGACATTGGGACGGGATTCATAAATCATGCCGATCACTCCCAGGGGAACATTCATGCGTCCGACCAGCATTTCGTTGGGACGGCGAGCCAGTGAACTGATCCTGCCCACCGGATCCGGGAGTGAAATAACCTCTTCAAGACCGGCTATCATAGAATCTATGACAGCATCGGAGAGGTGCAGCCGATCCAGCATGGCCGAGGAAAGTCCTGCTTTTTTGCCGCTTTCCAGGTCCTTAGCATTTTCTTCTTGTATAAATGCTCTGCGTTTATCGAGCAGGTCGGCAATTTTGGCAAGCACCCTGTTCTTGATCTCAGATGAGGCAGATTGAAAAGCGCGCGAGGCCTGCCGAGCTCTCCGGCTTACAGAGATAATGTCTTTTTCCAGTGCATTCATATAATCCTCCGGTATACCATTACAAAATAACGAGGTTGTCCCTGTGAATGACGACATCACTCTCTCGATGTCCAAGTATATTTTGGATCTTTCCCGAGTTGGAACCTTTTATACGGTCTATCTCCTCTGCCCGGTAATTGGTAGTGCCTATGGCAATAATGCGACCTTCGCTATCAACACATTGAACGGACTCACCCACATTAAATTTTCCTTTGACAGAGACTATACCGGAGGGCAGCAGGCTTCTGCCGTTACAGCATATGGCCTGACCTGCTCCGCAATCCAACTCTAAAATACCTTTGGGCTTTAAAACGAAGGCGATCCACTGCTTCCTGCCCTGAAGTTTTCTTCCCTGGGGCAGGAAAAAGGTGCCTATCATTTCACCTGAAAATATTTTTTGTAGAATTCCTTCCATTCTCCCGGGTCCAATGAAAGATGAGCCACCCCCGGCAGCCACCTTTTTCGCCGCTAAAATTTTGCTGCGCATGCCGCCTGTTCCCAAGGCGCTCTTGCTATGGCCGGCCATTCGCTCAATGTCCTCGTTGACCTCGACAACTGTATGGACGGGTTCTGCAGTGCTGTCGGTCCCAGGATTTGCGGTGTAAAGGCAATCTACATCAGTCAGACAAATGAACATATCGGCTTCGATGAGATTAGTGACAAGTGCTCCCAGATTATCATTATCACCAAACTGGAGTTCCTCTGTTGCAACCGTGTCATTTTCATTAATAATGGGGATGACTCCCATTTTCAGAAGGGTGAAGATGGTATTTTTGAAGTTGACATACCTGTCTCTATGAGCAAGATCGGCATGCGTCAACAGGGCTTGAGCTATATTTTTCCCGTGTTTCAGAAAAGCCGAGTCGTAAATATGCATTAAATGAGATTGGCCGATTGCGGCCAAGGCCTGTTTTTCCTGCAAAGAAATATCTCTATCATCGATGAAGGAGATTTTGTTTTTCCCTGCGGCTACTGCTCCCGAGCTCACCAGGATAACTTCCCTGCCGCTGCTGTGCAGAAAGGAGATCTCTTTGGCGATGTTTTCAATAACTTCAAGATTCATGCTATTGGAAGAGGTCAAAACAGCGCTTCCAACCTTTATAACGATTCGTTTTGCCCTGGCAAACAAAGCATCTCGGCATTGAAGTTCGTGATCTTTAATATGTTGTAATGTCATATCATTTCCCAGTGATAACATCAGGAGGAAAATTTCTCTCAAACGAGAGAATATCGTCTGACGAGTACATATATTCCGGAAAAAGGTTCAGACGGGCCCCTGAGCTATAACTAGAGAATTTTCGCACCGTAATTAACCCAATCATAGTGATGCTGTCGAAATAGCCCGATCTCCAACCTGATCCTTATAAAACTAACTATCCAGTCATCTAAGTTGGTAGCAGCTTTTCATTATATTATCAAGAGTCTAAGAATAGAATATTGCCGATTAATTCTTTCAAGGATTCTATATTGTCCTCCTGAAGAGCAGATATTTCCACGGCTTGATATCCTTCTTGTTCAAAGTATTTCTTCAGATTCTCCAGTCGTTTGACATCAGTAATATCAGATTTATTGAGAACAACAAGGTGTTTTCTCTGCAGCAGCTCCTCTTTATAGTTTTCCAGTTCTGCATTAATTATTTTAAAATCAGGAACTGCATTTTCCTGAGAAGCATCAATTACATGAAGAAGGATTTTAGTTCTTTCAATATGCCGCAAAAAGATATGGCCCAAACCAACTCCTTCGCTTGCTCCCTCTATGAGTCCGGGTATATCGGCAATGATACAGCTTTTGTGATAGGGAAGGTGAAGTACTCCAAGCTGCGGTTCCAGAGTAGTAAACGGGTAATCGGCAATTTTGGGATTAGCTGCAGACAATTTTGACAAAAGCGTCGATTTACCGGCATTGGGCAATCCGACCAAACCTACGTCCGCTATAAGCTTGAGTTCGATTTTCAGCCACCTCTCCTCCCCTTCCTTTCCTTTTGTGGCAAATCGAGGTGTCCTGTTTGAACCGCTGGCAAAATGGCTGTTGCCTAGACCTCCGGAACCGCCCTCAGCAGCAATGAACCGGTCACCCTCATGGACCAGATCAGCCAGGATATCATTGCTCTCAGCATCTTTGATCACAGATCCCACGGGAACCGTGACGATACAATCTTTCCCTTTCCTGCCGTGCATGTTCTTTCCCTGACCATGCATGCCTCTTTCAGCTTTGAAATGGGATCTGAATCTGAAATCGATGAGAGAATGGAGTTTGCTGCTGGCAACGATGACCACACTGCCCCCATGGCCACCATCGCCACCATTGGGGCCGCCTTTGGGAACGTACTTCTCTCTTCGGAAGCTAACGCATCCGTTCCCACCATCTCCGGCTTTTACATTAAATTTGGCTTCATCTATAAAGGTCATTTCAGTTTTCTCACCGGGAACTGTGTATAATGATAATTTATCTGCATCAAGAAAGAGAATAAGGAAGGAGTATTCCCGGATGATTATCTATCCAAATGGATTCGTGAAAAGCTCGATCTACATCGTTGTAGATCTGACACGACGATTCGCCGTACCACGTGTAGTGCCGAATTACCGTTTCACACACTTCTGATTTCGATCCTTCCCGAAATCTGCACTTATCGGATGACTTCAGGAGATTATCAATCCAGATTATCGGTTCTTTTCTCATCCTGAAACATCAGAGGAAAAACTTCAATTACTCTTTTTGTTGATGTTGCCTGTTGAATCCAGGAGAACGGAGAGACCGCAGCAAATAACAGCTTGGATGACAAGGAGAGTGTAACCGCACAAAAAAACTCGACCATCAATTCCATGAGGTCGAGTTTTCATTTTTTTAAAAGGCCTAGCCTGACGGCATTGATGGTTATCGGAGTTTCTATGCTGCAGGGTAAATACTGACTCTCTTTCTGTCTTTTCCGAATGCCTCAAACGTTACAACGCCGTCTATTTTAGCAAATAAGGTGTAATCCCGCCCACAACCTACGTTGGTACCGGGATGAATCTTGGTTCCAAGCTGACGCACAATTATATTGCCCGCCTTGACTTCTTCTCCACCAAATTTCTTTACGCCTCTACGCTGTCCTTTGCTGTCACGACCGTTTCTTGAACTTCCGCCCGCTTTCTTATGTGCCATTTCTTACTCCTTATTACAGCTTGTGCCCATCCATAAATGCAAAAATTCACTCTAACTCCATGTGTTCAATGAGGAACAGATAGCGTAGTTCGAAATTGTTCATTCCTGGCGGACACCAGTTTTACGTCACCGAAGGTTTACACCGTAATTTCTTTGATCGCAAGAGCAGTGTAGAGCTGCCTGTGTCCCTGCTTCAGGCGATATCCCTTTCTTCTTTTCTTTTTGAAAACAATTACTTTCTTTGCTTTTCCCTGCTCAACAATGGTCGCGCTTACCTTAGCATTTTCAAGCTGCGGCGTACCGATATCAACATTTTCTTCATTGACAACCATGAGTACATCATTGAGCTCGACAGTATCACCAACCTCACCGTTGATTTTCTCGACGCGGAGTTGATCTCCCTGGGCAACCTGATACTGTTTTCCACCGGTACGGACTATAGCATACATTATATGATCCTCATCTACGCAAGTTATTCAATTACAATATAATTATTTTTACCAGAACATTGAATTTGACACTTTAATGAGACTTATGTCAATATTTATTTTTAATATACAGCAGTTTCCATGAAAATGGAATACCTTCCCTATCTGTTCTCACAATAGGTGATCTTACTAAAAGTCATTGGGATGGATTCTAAAAAAGCTCTTTAAACTAAACGTAGAAACCGAAATGAGCCGATCGTGATTTTTTTTACGAGTCCATCACAACAAAAAAGGGAACAGAAGAAGAATACTGCTTCTGTTCCCTTGCCTTACAACCCAACCCAGAGGCCAATCATCTTTAAGCAAGATCAGGTGGTATAGCCCAATCTTTCAAATTCCTTCTGCTTTCGGATTGAGCATGCTTTATTGAAAGCATTTTTTTTGCCGTGTTTGGCAATGGAAACTGATGTCTTGCCTTGTTTGCCGCTGTCGGTAACCCAACTTACTTCATACCTGTTCAATTTGTCATTCAACCTCACTCCGACAACTCCGGTTCCGGAGTTGCTGACGGTAACCATGTGCTTATTGGTACGAATTTTACCGAGCTTGCCTTCTGTCTTGTCTCTCCAGGAGATAGCGGAAAGCAGGCTTGAATAACGTCCGCCACACTTTTTATCGGAGAAAAATTTTGAATGAGTCTTACCCAGAAAACGAACCCGCACATACCAACCGTGGGTGCGTTTGGATTCCTGGTCGATTCGGGCAATATCCTTATGCTTCTCTAATAGTATGTTTTGTTTCTTGTCGTCTTCCATTTTATTCCTTCTTCACTGATTTTAACTGTTAATGTAAAAACTGATTTTTTATAGCTATGCTTGATAGCATATATTTACTAAATGAGTTAATTTACCTTCAGATTTATTTTTTGAGGCTGCATCCATATTGTCATATTTCACCGGAAAGCAAACCTAATTAGTTGGTCAGGTGACCTATGTCAACATTTTTTTTACTTTATCAGGTGCGAATAACTATCTCTCTCCGTAGCTGTCTAACAACCTAAAGCATCTCTCAAAATATTGCTAGCTTTTTGTTGCAGGACACAGATTATATCTCTTATATTTATGAAAAACAGCACTATATCTATTGACAAATTACTTAATACCATTCAAATTCTGCGCGGACCTCAGGGATGTCCCTGGGATAAAAAACAGACAACTGACTCTCTGCAAAAATATCTCAAAGAAGAAGTCGGTGAGCTTCTCCAGGCAATTGATAATGATGATACAGGAAATATCTGTGAAGAAATCGGAGATGTGCTTTATATTCTTATAATGTTGGCCGAGATCCATGCGGAAAATGAACAATTTACTTTTAACGACAGCATTAACGAGATAGATGCCAAGCTGATACGACGCCATCCACATGTTTTTGCCGGCAAAGAGATACAAAATGACGAGGATCTGCGTCTTCAGTGGGAGAAGATAAAAAGAGAGGAAAAAAAAGGAATTATTTGACACATTCGCTGGTTTAACCTATACTGCTCTGTTCTTCATGATTTAATGCCTTAAATTTTGAGGAACCAGTTACAGTCAACAAGTATGCACCGCACCATTTCGGCTGCGGCTGCTACCTCTTCGCTCTCTGCTTGAAAACAACAGGAAAGCGAGGGCCACCAACAAGGGACAAACAATCCCTTAAACCATGAGTCCACGAGGAGGAACACATGCGTAGGTATGAAACAATCTATATTCTTCGTCCTTCATTGAATGAAGAAGAAATCAACATCATCGTTGATAATTCAACCGCAGTCATTACAGGTGACGGCGGGCAAATTATTGAACTCGACAGATGGGGCATGAAGAAATTGGCCTATCCGATCAAAAAAGAGATTCAGGGGTTCTATATATACTCCGATTACTCTGGTACGCCTGAAGCGGTTGCCGAGATGGAACGTAAATTCCGTATCGAGGACGCAGTACTCCGGTACATGACAATCAAGACAGCCGACGTTATCACTGAAGAAGAGATAGCCGAAGCAACAACTTTAGCGGCAAACAAAACCGTCGCCGAGGAAGAATCCGAAGACGCTGAAGCTACTGAGGTCGAAAAAGAAGAAGAAGAAGAAGAAGAAGAAGAAGAAGATTCGGAGATATCTGATTCAGAGGCGGAATAAAAGCAGCGAAGGGGTTTTCAACAAATTCCTGGCAGTATTCAGAACCTCTGGATAGATTATTTCCCTGCAAAATAACAGGAACACAATCGTAAAGAAACTAAAACAGCGTGGAAACAACGCATACGATATAGGAGCAAGTTATGGCACAAAGACCACAAAAAAGATTATTCTCAAGGAAAAAGGTCTGTCGGTTCTGTGCTGACAAAGAAGCGACCATAGACTACAAGGATATAAAAACCTTAAGGAATTTCGTCTCAGAGAGAGGAAAAATTATACCCCGCCGCATCGTCGGAACATGTGCCACTCATCAGAGGCATCTTTGCGAGGCGATCAAGCGGGCACGCCAGATAGCCCTGCTGCCCTATTCCGGATCTCTGCAGGGATAATCGGCCAAGTTAGATTTTACAGTATCCCTTAAGGGGGTGTAGTGTCTTTTTGGAAAATTGTTTTCCTCTAAAGGACCACCTGAGGAAAACAATTTTCAAGACACTCATTACTAGGAATTTTTATTGTGGCCAAGCAGGTTGAAAAAAAACCTGAGAGAAAGAAAAATCTGGCACATATAGTCCTGCTTGCCCTGGCCTTGCTGCTGCCGAGCACAATGTGGATGGTATTTGGCTGGACCAGCTGCTTTCTACCCCTGCTTGTTTTCTTTTTCATCAACAAATATGGGTGGAGATATACTAACAACCACTTGGTAATCGCAGGGCCCGCCGCTCTTTTTTTGGGCTACTTATTCCAAAGCCTGGAGCTGGTATTTTTTTCTACAGCACTTTTGCCGGCTGGATATGCTGCAGCCTACGCGGCTCAACGCGGAGATTTACCCTGGCAGGCTGGTTTAAAAGCATGGCTGACGTTATGTTTATCCTTTTTTCTGTTTTTCGGCATATTGCTTATCAACAGTGAAATTTCTTTTTTTCAGGCTGTTACCGCATCGCTTCATCACGGCATAGATGAGGCTTTAAGGCAATACAGAGCAAGCGACAGTTTGTCTGCTGAAAATTTTGCCATGCTGGAGCAGACTCTGGAGCA
Source organism: Desulfopila inferna (assembly GCF_016919005.1). NCBI lineage: Bacteria > Pseudomonadati > Thermodesulfobacteriota > Desulfobulbia > Desulfobulbales > Desulfocapsaceae > Desulfopila > Desulfopila inferna. Next base: position 200,302 of record NZ_JAFFQE010000001.1, on the reverse strand, counting down.
GGTAAAAGCAGGCGCTCCCTTGATTATGCCAGCGATTCTAGGCGGTATACTGCTTCTTGTTTCCTGGGTGACGCTGGTGCTGGGTAACGCATTACTCCCCAAAACTGGAGCTGCTCAACCCTGGCCGGACTACCGCTGCTGGTGCCTGCCCGAAACGTTGGTTTGGGGGTTGATTATTTCAGGTGTTGCTGCAATGATACCTGGTAATATGATCCGAATCGCTGCAATAAACTGTGTAATTATTATTACCATACTATACAGTTTTCAAGGACTGGCCATACTTGCTTTTTTGCTGGATAAATGGAATATTCCACGACTGGTCCGTTCGCTCATCTATATAATGATAATTTTACAGTCCTTTGGTACGGTTCTTTTAATCGTTGCCGGGGTAGCTGATGTATGGTTCGACATAAGGCGAATACATTCAGAACAAAAAAATGATACCACTGATACGGAATAACAACTATTTACGATAGATTATTCTTTCCAGTACTATTGAGGGAGTCAAAAAATGGAGCTCATTCTTAAAGAAACTATTAATTCACTTGGCCAGGAAGGCGATGTAGTAAAGGTAAAGCCCGGTTTTGGGCGGAACTACCTGCTGCCTAAAGGCAAGGCCGTTATCGCCAACGCTCAGAACAAAGCCCTTTTTGAAAAAAATCGGGCAATCATTGAAGCGCGTCTTGCAAAAGAGCGTAAAGAAGCGGAGGCGCTCGCCAAGAAACTTGCCGGTATTTCTGTTGAGATTACACAGCTCGTCGGCGAGGACGAGAGGCTTTTCGGCTCGGTAACCAGCGGCGATATCTGCGAAAAGCTTGCAGAGCACAACATACATATCGACAAACGGCAAATTGTTCTTCCCAATCCTATCAAAACCGTCGGCGTCACCACTGTTCCAATTAAAGTTGGTTTTGAGATAACAGCAGATATTCAAATAAAAGTTTCTGCCAAGGATACTAACGAGTAAATGTAATTTGAAATCCGGCCAAACAGAGATATTGATCAGCTTCATGAAGTTTTGCCGGTGTCCGGACCCGTTCGACCTCTACACACCATATGAGATAATGCTCTCTATGGTGTGTTTGTGTTTTCAAAAAACAGTGTAGAAAGAAAAGACAATGAGTAATCCGTCAACTTCATTAGCACAGTCCAGAGTCCCCCCCCAGAACCTTGAGGCTGAACAATCCGTCCTCGGCTCCATCCTGCTCAAAAACAATGCTTTCGGCAATGTTGTTGAAGTGTTGCATCCTGATGATTTTTATTCTCCCGCGCATCGGATCATCTTCCATGCGATGATGTCATTGTTTGAAAAAAATGACCCGCATGACATCATTACCCTGGCCAATTATCTCAAGGATCAAAATTCCCTTGATCAGGTTGGCGGTGCTGCATATCTGGCCAATCTCACTTCTATTGTGCCGGTTACAGCCAATATCTCATCATATGCCAACATCATTAAACAAAAAGCCGTCTTACGAAAACTCATAGAAGTTAATACCGAAATTGCCGGCAGGTGTTACGACGAACAGGGTGAGATAGACCAGCTTGTCGATGACGCCGAGCAGGCGATCTTTGATATTGCGGGGAAGAAAAGCGGGCAGAATTTCACTCCTTTAAAAGAAATTATCCCGACAGCCTTTGAAAAAATCGAACAGCTCTTCAAACGCAAGGAACTCATTACCGGGGTACCGACCGGATATTTTGAAATTGATAAAATGACCGCCGGACTGCAGCCTTCCGATCTTATCATCCTGGCGGGAAGGCCATCCATGGGAAAAACAGCCTTTGCCATGAATATCGCTCAACATGCCGCTCTGGTAGAAAAAACAGGAGTGGCGATTTTCAGTCTGGAAATGTCAAAGGAACAACTTACCATGCGATTGTTGAGTTCTGTCGGCAGAATAGATTCACAGAGAATTCGCACGGGCAAACTTCACGATGAAGATTGGCCCAAGCTGACTCGCGCAGTTGGCATGCTGTCTGAGGCTCCGCTCTATATCGATGATACTCCGGCGATCTCCGTCTTGGAAATGCGGTCAAAAGTACGCAGACTTGCTTCACAGTATCCGATAGGCATGATACTGGTCGATTATCTTCAACTTATGCGGGGACGAAACAGCACCGAAAACAGGACCCAGGAAATTAGTGAAATTTCCAGATCATTGAAGGCATTGGCCAAAGAACATAATGTGCCTGTTCTCGCCCTCTCTCAGCTGAATCGTGGGCTTGAAAGCCGAACCGACAAACGGCCGATGATGTCGGATCTTCGCGAGTCGGGCGCTATCGAACAGGATGCCGACATCATCTGTTTTATCTATCGCGACGAGGTTTACAACAAGTCGGAGGATAACCCGGACATGGGTACGGCTGAAATCATCATCGGCAAGCAGCGTAATGGACCTACCGGTGTGGCCAAGTTAACATTTATTAAAGAATTCACAATGTTCGAGAACATGAGCAACTTTGATGATTCCGATTACCATTAATAATTCGACTGTTTTCAGGAATCACCAATACCACTATCAACACAGCGCAACTGAGAGTCTTCCAATGGGTGAAAATACAACAAACAGTTTATGGTACGACTTTAAAGCCATTGAGGCGAAATGGCAGCAAAAATGGGAAGTTGAAAAATCATATAGTGTTTCCGAAGATTCCACCAAGGAAAAATACTATGTCCTGGAAATGTTTCCCTATCCCTCCGGTCGTATTCATATGGGACACGTCAGAAACTATTCCATTGGGGATGTCGTCGCCAGATACAAGCGCATGCGCGGCTACAACGTTCTTCATCCCATGGGTTGGGATGCCTTTGGCCTTCCTGCGGAGAATGCAGCCATCAAGAATAACACCCACCCTGCGGAATGGACGTATCAAAACATTGACTACATGCGTAATCAGCTGAAACAGCTCGGTTTTTCATATGATTGGGAAAGAGAGATAGCCACTTGCCATGAAAAATACTACCACTGGGAACAGGTATTATTTTTGGAAATGTACCGCAAGGGACTGGTTTACCAGAAGGTCACCACGGTGAACTGGTGCGAATCCTGCCAGACGGTTCTTGCCAATGAACAGGTAGTGGAAGGTGTTTGCTGGCGCTGTGATCAAGCCGTTCTTCCCCGTGAAATGAAAGGCTGGTTCTTCAAGATCACCGATTTTGCCGAAGAACTGCTCGCCGATCTCGATTCATTGACGGGATGGCCGGAAAAGGTTCTCACCATGCAGCGCAACTGGATAGGTAAATCCACCGGATTAAATTGTGAATTTAAAGTTGACGGCGCCGACGCATCCATTGCAATTTTCACAACCCGGCCGGATACAATATTCGGCGTCACCTTTCTTTCACTTGCTCCTGAACACCCGTTGCTGCACAGTTTGATTGCCGGCACCGACAGGGAAAAAGAAGTTACAGAATTTGCCAACCGGATCATTACCGAAAAGCAACGCAGCAGCCATGAGGAAGAACCGGTCAAGGAAGGTATATTTACCGGAAGGTATTGCATCAATCCTTTCAATGGTGAAAAAATTCCTATTTATGTCGCTAACTTCGTTCTTATGGAATATGGAACAGGTGCAGTCATGGCGGTACCGGCCCACGATCAGCGGGACTTCGAATTTGCCAGGAAATATAATCTCGAAGTCCGTCCAGTCGTCATTCCGGAAAACCGAGATTTAGATGGAGAAACTATGGAGGAAGCCTCCATTCTTCCCGGCGTGCTGAGAAATTCCGGTCACTTCGACTCAATGGAAAGTATCGAAGCCCAGAAGGCCATTATTGATTATGCCCGAGAAAATGCTTTTGGTTCAGCTCAGACGACGTATCGGTTAAGAGACTGGGGGATCTCAAGGCAGAGATTCTGGGGAGCACCCATTCCCATGGTTTATTGCGACAAATGCGGGATACAGCCGGTACCGCAGGAAGATTTGCCGGTGAAACTGCCTCAGGACACGCCAACTTCGGACGGCAGTTGTAAGCCCCTGCACCAGCGTAATTCCTTCATTGAAACATCATGTCCAAACTGTTCCGGCCCGGCACGACGGGAAACCGACACCATGGACACCTTTGTTGAATCCTCATGGTACTTTGCCAGATACACCTGCCCTTCCTACACTGATGGACCTTTGAACAAGGCAAAAGCATCATATTGGCTTGGAGTTGACCAGTACATCGGCGGCGTGGAACATGCTATCCTTCACCTTCTCTACTCCCGTTTTTTCACCAAGGTTCTCAGGGACCTCGGTTACCTGGATATAGCTGAGCCCTTTACCAACCTGCTCACTCAGGGAATGGTGATAAAGGATGGAGCCAAGATGTCAAAATCAAAAGGGAATGTGGTTGACCCGCACGATCTCGTTATTGAATATGGCGCCGATACGGTACGGTTGTTCAGTCTCTTTGCGGCTCCGCCGGAAAGGGATCTGGAGTGGTCTTCCCAGGGTGTTGAAGGCGCTTCACGCTTTCTTAACCGGGTTTTTCGTTTCATCGATGCCAACAAGGCAAGTCTGCATGATCGCAAAAGCACTCTGCCGAAGCTATCTGGAAAAGGACAGGAACTGCATCGCAAATGTCACCAGACTATTCGTAAAGTAACCCATGACATTGAGACGAACTTCCATTTTAACACTGCTATCAGTGCGGTTATGGAGTTGTTCAACGCTCTTTCTTCCCTCACCGCGGAGGGCGGAGATGCCGATGTCCCGGACGCAGTTATCCAGGAGGCGGTGGATACTCTGCTGCTTCTGCTCTCTCCCATGGTTCCCCATTTCACCGCGGAAATGTGGCAAATATGCGGAAATAGCGATGATATAGAAAGCAGAACCTGGCCTGAATTCGATAAGGAAGCTGCCAAAGAAGACATGCTGACCATAGTCCTGCAGGTAAACGGCAAGGTCCGTTCGCGTCTGGAGGTGCCGGCCGATATTGATGACCAGTCTCTTAAAGAAATGACAATGGAAGATGAAAAGATCAGACGTTTTCTTGGCGAGAAACCTGTGAAAAAAATTATTGTGGTAAAGAAGAAACTTGTTAATATCGTCATTTAGATTTAGATAGGTTTGTCTGGGGATAAGCGCTACCGCTCAACCATTCGGTCATTCTTTGGCGAAGAAACCGATTTCTGGTAATTTGATCATAGTTGTCACAACTTAACGGAGTTTACAATTGAAAAACAAAATCTCTATTCTTTTATGTATTGGCGTGCTTTTGATTGTGGTATCCTGTGGTTATAGAAATCCTTACGTTTATACCGGGCCTGATAAATCCATCTATATCACCTCCTGGAAAAACAGGACCAGTGAGCTTCAGCTCGAATCAGAAATTTATCAATCGTTGCTGCAGTGGTTCCAGAAGAGTGATTCCTTGAATATTGTGAAAGACAGGTCCTCCGCGGATCTGATATTGGCCGGAGAAATTATCTCTATTGACTTGCCGAGCCTCTCTTATGGTGCAAACAACACGACTCAGGAGGTCAAGCTTCTCCTTAGGGTCAGATATATCCTCAAGGATATCGAGACCGGGGAAATACTCTTCCAGCAACCAAACCAGCTGCGCACCGAAGAATATGTGGTTTCAGCAGATTCTTCAGTCACTCGTGACAGTGAAGAAAAAGCCCTTGAAACCATTATTGACGAACTCTCCCAGGATATTTATCTGCAAACTTTGACAAAACTGCCCACGCTTTAGCACCACCCAAACCCAGCCGTGCCTGACAAGTGCCTTTAGACGAATTGCTTTTTAAAATACCAGGAAAATAATTCGTCAGGCACTAAACCAGCGGCGGCGAAACAGGATAATAGCCCAGCCCCATAGAGACAACCTCACATTTTTTATGGCGGTTTGCCAGGAGTAACATGATGCTGACGGCAGCTATCCTGAACCTGCCTAATTGTTAATGGCTAATGGATAATGGTTTAAAAGGTTCCTCGCCCAACTCTCTCCCCATCATCTTTGCGGGTTAAATACCCATCGATGTCAGGAGTTCACTGATCTTACGGCAATTGACTTAAGCACCCTTGTCCGAGATTAACGCCTTTCTTCTTGCTTTTTAAATAATGCTCAGTATCGCCAACATCCAACTCTCTTCGCCTTTTGTCCTCGCTCCACTTGCCGGCTACAGCGATTTACCATTCCGGCTATTATGCCGGGAATTCGGCGCAGGAATGTGCGTCTCGGAAATGATCAGCTGTCATGGCCTGGCTTATCAGCAGAAAAAAACGCTGCAGATGCTCAGCTCCTTTCCTGCAGAAAAGCCGGTGTCGTTCCAGCTTTTTGGTGCCGATGTCTATATGATGGCCAAGGCTGCAGGGATTCTCAATTCCTTCTCTCCTGATCTTGTCGATATCAACATGGGGTGCCCCGTTAAAAAAGTCACCAAAAAAGGCGCGGGGGCCGCCTTAATGTCTACACCCGAGCTGGCTGAGAAAATTATCAGAGAGGTTGTCAAAAACAGCGAGGCTCCGGTAACGGTCAAATTTCGCAAAGGTATCAATGCCCACTCGATATCCTGCGTCGATTTCGCCAAAATGGTTGAAGAATGCGGTGCTGCTGCCGCAATAATTCATGGCCGCACCTGGAGCCAGGGATTTACCGGTATTGCCGATTGGGAGTGTGTTGCGCAGGTAAAAAAGGCAATATCCCTTCCGGTTATCGGCAACGGTGATATCGGCAGTTTTCAGGAGGCACGGGAACGATTACGGACTTCAGGCTGCGACGGTGTCATGATCGGCAGAGGTGCATTAGGGAACCCTTGGGTTTTTTCTGAGGACGGGCGTCCTGGCCTACCAGCCGATATTTTCAAGGGAGCGAGCCGCCATCTTGAGCTGATGCAGCAACACCTGGATGTGGAGCGCCTGCTCGCCGTCATAAAAAATCACATAGGCCGGTATGTTAAGCATATGAAAGGAAGCGCCCAAATACGTAAACAAATATATGAGAGCTCATCATTTACTGAACTCCATACCTTGATGAAAGATCTTGCGTCGAACCAGCAGGTGTGAAGAAGTTACAGGAGTTGAGAAAACTCCTGCGGAAAGATAGGGGGAATGAAAATCGCCCTGCAAAACTGCCGCTTTCGGCTGAACGCAGGACGATTTTATTTATCTGATCAAATCAGTCCTGCCGCCATTTTGGCAGACTGCAGAGTATTTTTCATAAGCATGGTAATCGTCATAGGTCCGACACCACCAGGTACGGGCGTGATGACCGAGGCCTTTTCCTTAACAGCGTCGAAATCAACATCTCCGGCAAGAATAGCTTTACCTGATTCTGTCTTGCCTATTCTGTTCACTCCTACATCCATTATAGCCACACCATCTTTGACCATATCCGCGGTTACCATTTTCGGAACACCGACGGCGGCAATAATTATATCGGCCCGGCGGCAGTGAGCCGCCATATCTTTTGTTCTGGTATGGCAGACGGTGACGGTGGCATTTCCTGATTCTCTTTTCTGCATCATCAGGTTTGCCATAGGTTTGCCGACGATGTTGCTTCTTCCGATGATCACCACCTCAGCACCACTGGTCTCTACACCACTTCTGGCCAGGAGTTCGAGAACACCATGAGGTGTGCAGGGAAGAAAGCATTTCTCGCCCAGTACCATTCTCCCTATATTGACCGGGTGAAATCCGTCTACATCTTTATCCGGATTGATTTCGTTGAGGATCAACCCTTCATTGATATGCTTGGGCAAAGGTAACTGGACCAGGATGCCGTTACATGAATCATCAGAATTATATTTTCTTACAAGCTCGAGAAGCTCGTCTTCAGGTGTGTCGGCATCTAAAGTTATCTGTTCGGAATGGATACCGATGGCATGCGCGGTCTTGTTCTTGGCAGCAACATATGATTGTGAAGCGGGATCTTCTCCTACTAGGATGGTCACGAGACCTGGTATAATGTTGTGCTTTTCTTTTAATTCGGCGATTTCTACTTTCAGTTCTTCCCTGATTTGCTTAGCTACTTCAGTACCGCTGATAATTTTAGCTGTCATTTTTTTCACCTCTTGTTGAAAGCTTATCTTGAATGTTTCTCCCTCTCGTCTGGAACCCCTGTTTAAGTCCCTTATATACCGTCCGCAGGTTGCCGGACAATCTCTCGAAATAATAGCTTAAAAGGCAATTTATTGGAATGATTGTTAATCCATCTCTTCAAAAAAAAAATATTTTAAAATGATGATAGTGCAAAAATTCGCTATGTTCCCCGAATGGCTGGATGAAAGTAGCGAAGACCCGAGATAAGCAAGTACTTTGGATACCCTTGGGGTGCAGGGACTTTTTATGATGCCATCAATAGATTGGTTCTGCTGATAAGCCGGTACCTCCAGCACAGTTATATTCAGCTGAAATACCACGCCCTGCTACAAAATGCCAAAGAATTATAAATAATTGACCAAAGCCAACGGATAAATTCCTGCCAAACAATCAAACCCGCAACTATTCAAGACTATCATAAAAACCGGATATCCGGAATTACATAGCAACAAGCGGCAGATAGTCTGGTTCCCAGCGCATCTTGCGGATCAACTTTTTCATTCGCTGCTCATCGTTTTCATGTTGGAAATCTGAAAATACACAAGGTCTGCTTACTCCTTCTCTTACTGCACTCATGGCCACCGCAAGTGCAACTTTGAGTGAAATATTTTTCAGCTCGGCAAGCCGGGGAACAAGGCAGCCTTCTTCCATTTCGTCTCGTGTTACACAATCGGACACCGCCCTGGCTGCAGCCGTAAAAAATTGGGGAAGCACTTCCTTTGCGCCGGAAGCCAGAATGCCTAACCCTATGCCTGGAAAGACCAGAACATTGCTGGCCTGCCTGGTGGTATACACCTTCCCGTCAATATGAAATGGTGAAAATGGGCTGCCTGTGGCGACAATGGCCCTGCCATTTGTCCACTTATAGATATCCAGCGGCTGCGCTTCAATAACAGACTCAGGATTGGAGAGCGGCAGGATCACGGGCCTGGAGGTATTTCCGGCAACTGCATCTACCACCTCCTGAGTAAAGCAGCCGACACATCCTCCCTGCCCCGAGGTGCCGACCAGGACTGTGGCGCCGGATTTGGCGATTATATCTTCAAGATGAAGGTTTTTTTCCCTTATCCAGGGGAATTGATTGACATCCTTGGCATATCTCTTTTTATACAGCTCACATTGACGCCCTTTATAGATTATGCCTTTTGAGTCGAGGGCGAATATTCTCTCCTTGGCCTTGGCGGCAGACAGGCCTTCTTCCATTAAAGCAAGTTCGAGCTGTTCGGCTACACCTACTCCGCATGTACCGGCACCATGAATCAGAAATATCTGATCGGTAAGTTTTTCTCTTTTTATTTTCATGGCCGTCAGGATAGATGCCAGCACGATAGCTCCCGTCCCCTGAATATCTTCATTGAAGGAAATCAGTTCATCACTGAAAGCATCTCGGGTGGAAAAGGCATTCTGCTTGGTAAAATCCTCCCATTGACAGATTGCATGGGGGAAAACATTCCTGAATGCACGGGCAAACCTGCCGATAAACTGGAGGTATTCCTCCCCCTGGAGCCGCTCATGACGCCAACCTAAATATTCGTTATCGGCCAGCAGCGATTCATTGTTCGTGCCGACATCAAGCGATATCGGCAAACAGTGCCAGGGAGCTATTCCGGCACCCTGAGTGTAGAGCATCAGTTTGCCGAGACAGATGGCAATTCCTCCGACACCCTGGTCACCAACCCCGAGGACTCCCTGATTATCTGTGACTACAGCGATCCTGATATCCCGATGAGCATATCTCCTGAGGATGTCCTCGGCATTATTAATATTACCGGGGTATAAATGTATGCCGTTGGCCTTTCGGAACATCGAAGAATACTGCTGTACAGCCAGTTCAACGGTAGGTGTATAAATAATACCGATATATTTTTCTATATCGCTTTCTATGACCGCATGAGCAAGGGTAACATTTCTATCAAAAAGTTCGCGAATAAACCGAAATTTTTCGACATCGTCCTGCCGCGCCTCAACCTTGCCTTTGGTCGCCTCGACCTGGCTGTCGAGATCACGAACAGATGGCGGCAGAACACCCTCGAGACCGAGCATTTTTCTCTCTTTGAGGTTGAACGCCGTTCCCTTGTTGACAAAACTTATCGCATGAACGGACGGACCGCTGTCGTAGACGAGGATTTCTCTGGTATTTCCATATTCATCATATTTAAATCTGTATTGATTAGTCGCCATGTATAATCCTCAATGCTCGATTCAATAAAAAAGTGGTAACCTCAGCAGCATCCCATCTGCACCCGATCAACCCGTAAAACATAGGCACACTATAGTTCTCCGGGCTGCTCGGAGTCTGCGCTTACCTGCGCACAACTGGAGCGCTGCTGAACAGTTATAGTTCAGGGCAAACTGCCGGTTTTTAGCTTCTTGCTGAATAGTTACAAAAAGTTAAGCTGGCTCAGGAGTCCATTGACTTTTTAGTGTATTGCTCCTAAAAGTCTTCCACTAAAAACAGCAAAACGGAAAGTACTTTAAAGAAAAAGCAAACAGCTCAATTACAACCACCAAGATAAATATCCAGCTCTGCTGAGCTAGAAGTACACTACCATAATGACCTCCATGAAAAACTGGCAAGAGATACTCAGACAAAGTGTAACAACTTTCGCCGATCTTCAAAAGCATTTAAATTGCGATAATAACGTATTAGAAGATGTTATAGCAACGTTTCCAATGCGGATTAATCCATATTTTTTAGAATTGATTCAAAAGCACGGAGCCCCACTGAGCCGTCAGGCAGTTCCGAATATCCTGGAAATTCAGGACACTGTGGGTATATCGGATCCTCTTGATGAAGACAATCTCAGCCCGGTGAATAACCTGGTTCATAAATATCCGGACAGAGCACTTTTTCTGGTGACTAATCGATGCGCCATGTATTGCCGATTCTGTACACGCAAAAGAAAAGTCGGAACTGAAAAAATGCGGATTACCGCCAAATCCCTTGAAGACTGTTATCTTTATTTGCGCGCTACGCCGCAGATCCGGGAAGTGCTTATCTCCGGAGGCGATCCTCTGCTCCTTGAAGATGATAAATTAGAAGATATACTCCGCAGGCTCAGGGAAATACCCTCTATCGAAGTGCTCCGTATCGGCACCAGGGTTCCCGGGACACTTCCGATGCGGATTACGAAGCAGCTTGTCGACATGCTGAAGCGGTATCACCCTCTCTACATCAATACCCACTTCAATCACCCCCTGGAGATAACCGCAGAGGCGAAAACCGCCTGCAATCTTCTGGCAGACGGCGGAATTCCGCTGGGCAACCACACAGTTCTTCTCAAAGGAATAAACGACAGCAGCGAGATTCTCCGCCGCCTGTTCCTTAATCTCCTTAAAATCCGCGTTAAGCCGTATTACCTTTTTCAGACGGATTTGACGTGTGGAACCAATCATTTCCGTACCCCAACGGCAAAAGGCATAGCTATAATGCGGGATCTTATTGGTCACATTTCAGGGATGGCCATACCCACCTTTGCCCTTGATGCTCCGGGAGGAAAAGGCAAAATACCACTGACTCCTGAATATATAATCAATCATGGCTCAGATCTCAGCTTTACCAACTATACCGGGGAGATCTGTCACTATCCTGAGCCCGTCGATACCTTTTAAAAAGCTAACTTTCAGGGTAGATCCCCAATTTTGAGCTCCTTGCTGAAATAGTTATTTAAAAAATTTATCCCTCTTGAACGAGAGTAAAAATTAGCTTACTCTTAGCGCGTATATTCATTCCCTATCCTGGAGAGCATCATGAAGCAAAAAGATATCCTCAAAGAGGTACTGAGATCCGAAGATCTGCCAACACTGCCGACGGTGGCATCAAAGCTGATTACCCTTACTTCCAAGGAGGATACCACTCTTTCTGATATTGCCGAACTGATATCAAAAGACATTTCCCTATCTGCCAAGATATTGAAGGTATCTAATTCGGCGTTCTACAGTTTTCCGCAACAGATCGGCTCCATCCATCAGGCCGTATCGATTCTCGGCACTAATGCGGTCAGGAGCCTTGTACTCTCTTTTTCCTTTCTTTCCATTAAATCGGGCAGTAATGCCTCCAAATTCAATTTTGAACAATTCTGGCAGCGCTCCCTGGCGCTCGCGGTTGCCTCAAAGCTTATTCTCGAAAAGGTGAAGGAAGCCGATACAGAAGAGATATTTATCTCCGGACTTTTACAGAATCTGGGAGAGCTCATCTTTGCCCGCACTTTCGCAGCAGAATATGATCGGGTGCTCCACGAAGTTGCCGACAAACAGCATGACACCATCCTTGCGGAAGAGAGTGTAATCGGGGCCAATCACTGCTTCGTCGGGTTCGAAGTCGCCAGGAAATGGGGTTTCCCGGAAACACTGCTTCTGCCCATTCTGCATCACCACTCTCCAGATAGATTTGAAGGTAAGAGCGCAAAACTCAAGCAGATGATCAATGCCGTCTATCTCTCCGATATCCTGATTAATATTCTCTATTCAGAAAAGCCTGAAGATTATCACAGGCAATTCCGCAAGGAAGCCAGGAAACTGCTTAAAATCTCCCCTGCCGATATCGAATCCATTCTTGATGATATCCACAATCAGGTGGAAAAGGCCGGCCACTATTTTGGCCTGAAGATCAAAAACACCCGTGCCATTCAGGATATTCTACAGGAAGCCAACATCCGTTTGAGCCTGCTTAACCTCGATTATGACCAAATGAACAAGCAGCTCATTCAAACAAAAATGACCCTCGAAAATTTAACCAAAGAACTTGAAGAAAAAAATCGTATACTGGATAATCTTGCCAATGTCGATGGATTGACCGGCGTCTTTAATCACAGGTACTTCCAAAATATCCTGGATCAGGAGATAAGCCGGGCCGAACGCAATGACAACTGTCTCTCCATTGTCTTCTCAGATATCGACCATTTTAAGAAATTTAACGATAATTACGGCCATCAGGCAGGTGACTTCGTTCTCAGAGAATTCTGCGGCGTCTTGAAAAACCATCTGCGAAAATATGATGTGCTGGCCCGTTATGGCGGTGAAGAATTCGTTATTATTCTCCCCGAAACGGAGGAAAGCGAGGCATTGACCGTTGCTGAAAAACTACGGCAGGCTATAGAAAAAAGTTCCTTCGATGATGGCGGAGAGCAATACGCGGTTACTGCAAGTTTTGGTGTAGCCGGTAGCAGGCCGGCAATTGAAGACAATTTCGACAAAAACCAACTGATCAGCAAAGCGGATAGTGCCCTCTACGCCGCCAAGGAAAGCGGTCGAAATACCTCATGTATCTATTCACCGAAGAAGAAGTGGTTTAAATTCTAGCCAGCTGAGATGGACTCTTTACAGTACCCCATTGAGGTGTATTAAAGCCTTGGCTATAGAGGCAGGCTCACAAATTCTAATAGATGGGCAGTTTTGCAGGGGTAAGGCACTATCCCAGCTGAGCTGGATAAGTGCATTGGGTGTAAGGGTTCGTCGCGAATTTTAATACGTTTTATGTTACGTGTTGGTTGTGGTGGTATTTCAATTGTAAGGCACTAAACTGTGTTTGTTCAGAAAAGAGAATGTTAATATGGCATCCATACACTACGACTATTGCTTTACCTTTCCTCGCGGTAAGAAAAAAAAATTTACCCTAGAAATCGACCACAATACGCTGCTGCTCATTCCCGGGACCGACATTTTTGCAGACTGGTCCAGACTTTCCAGCAACCAGTGCTCTTGCTGCCCTCTCTCGCTTGAAGAAAACCAGCACTGTCCCATAGCCGCCAATCTCTCGGAACTTGTAAGCGCATTCACCGATACCGCTTCCTATGAATCCTGTCACGTCTCCTGTACCACAGCTGAACGCGTTATCTCCAAGAATACCATCGTACAAGAGGGACTGAGCTCTATAATGGGAATTATTATGGCCACCAGCGGCTGCCCCATCATGGATATTTTAAAGCCGATGGCCCGGTTTCATCTGCCCTTTGCGACAGTCGACGAATCAATGTTCAGATCCATTTCAGTCTACCTGCTCCGCCAATATTTTATTCATCTGGATAGCGGCGCCAGTGATTTCCATCTCGAAAACGTCAAAGCCTACTACAGCAAAATAGAAGTCGTAAACAGCGGTATTCTGGAGAGGATACGAAAAGCCTCGAGAAAAGATGCAGACAGGAATGCCATCGTGATTCTCAATTGTCTGGCGCAGATTCTCTATCTTGAACTGGATGACAATCTTCAGTCTCTGCAGTATATCTTCAAAGATTCTCTACTATGATTTCCCGGATCACATCATGTTTTCAGGATCGACGTCAAGAGTGATATGAGTTTTACCGATAACCAGGTCTTTGCGGCGTGATCCGATATGACTGCCGATTTGATGAAATATGGAAGTCCGGGGTGATTTCAACAGAATCTGCCAGCGATACTTATCCTTGATTTTCTCAAGGGGCGAAGTGGCCGGACCTAAAACCTCAAGAGGAAGCTCCTCTCCTCGTGCCAATCCTCTGCAGGCCGCGGCTATTTTTTCCGAAGTTTTTCGCACCTCGTATTCATTTTTCCCCGAAATCCTATAACAGGCAAGCCTGACATATGGAGGAAAGACCGGGCGCTGCCGCAGAGTCGTTTCTCTTTTAAAAAACTCCTCATATTGATGTCTTCTGGCGAGTTCAATGGCATAATGATTGGGACGCATGGTTTGTATAATCACCCTGCCCTTCTTTTCACCTCTGCCGGATCTTCCCGTCACCTGAGAAAGAAGCTGATATGTCCTTTCAGCGGCTCTGAAATCAGGCATATTGAGGCCGCCGTCGGCCCAGGCCACGCCGACAAAGGTGACATGGGGAAAATGATGTCCCTTGGCGATCATCTGCGTCCCTATGAGTATATCAATTTCTCTGAGCCGCATTGCCTTAAGGATTAACAGGAATTTTTTCCTGTCGGAGGCGGTATCCGAGTCGAGCCGTTCAATACGTGCAGAGGGAAAGCGCAGCCGCAGTTCCTCTTCTATACGTTCGGTGCCGATCCCTACAGGAACGAGGGTGTCGGAATGACAGGTTGAGCAGATAAGCCTGCTCCCCACCGAATATCCGCAATAGTGACAAATCAGAGATTGTTTGCCCTTGTGATATGTAAGGGTGACATTACAATGGCGGCATTGCACGGCAGTTCCGCATTCCCGGCATATATACGAAGCTGAAAACCCTCGGCGGTTAATAAGAACCAGGCTTTGTTCCTGTTTCTCAAGGTTTTTTTCCAGCTCATCGATGAATCTCTGGTGAAATATACTTTTTTTATTCTTTTTTTGATCCTTGTTCACATCAATGACTTCAACCTGCGGCAGTTCACTCCCTCCAACTCTGCCGGGCATGGTCAGAAGCTGATACTTCTTGTTTTTGGCGTGAAAATAGCTGGTAACAGAAGGTGTTGCGGAGCCCAGAACAACCGTACAATTCTGCAGCTTGGCGCGGAGGACTGCCAGATCACGGCCATTATATTTTAAACCGTCATCCTGTTTGAATCCACCATCATGTTCTTCATCGACAATGATCAGCCCGGGGTTTTGCAAAGGAGCAAACACTGCCGATCTGGCCCCAATAACAATCCTGGCTTGACCGGATACAGCAAGAGACCACTGATCATACTTTTCGCCTTGAGACAAACCTGAATGGAGAAGAGCGATTCCTTCGCCGAAGCGGGACAGGAAGTGGGCTTCCAGCTGTGTTGCCAGGGCAATTTCAGGAACCAGAACAAGGACGTCTCTGCCAGTATCAAGGCAGGCTTGTGCTGATTGCAGATAAACTTCGGTCTTGCCGCTGCCGGTTACTCCATGAAGAAGGAAAGCTGCATAATCCTGTTCTTCAATACTGCTTCCTATTGCCTTGACGGCACTTTCCTGCTCCTTGGTCAAACGTTCAGGCCGAGGCAGATGTTCAGGAATTTCACCTAATGGATTTCGGTAGATTCGCTTTGAGGACTTTTTCAGGATACCATACTCACAAAGTGATTTCAGGGGGGCGCTTCCGCCTTTGTATGACCGTAGAATCTCTTTCTGCGGCACGGATTGAGAAGTGGCGCCGTGGTGCCTGGCATAATAGTAAAGAACCTTGATCTCCGAGAGCTTCAAGTCAAGCTGGCAGCCGCCGCGCAACTTTTCGCCAAATTCCCGAAGTTGCTCTGAGTTGATACCATCGAGCTGATCGGGAGGGACAATATCGAGAGTCGAGGAGTAGCAGATTTCCATCTTCTCCCGGGTTGTCCGCTCACTGACCTGATGCTCGATCTCGGCAATGCCCTCGTCCAGAAGCCGGGAGATATACTTTTTATACTGTGGATCAGCCAGGATGCTCCGGGTAACCGCAGGACTAAGAGATTTTTTTGCCGACAGCTCCTCAAACCAGGGGGGCTGGTCATTTAACTGCAGGAACTCCGTAAGACCGCTATCTTCCTTAAGCCTCAATACTTTGTTTGAGGAACGCTTCAGTCCGGCGGGCAAGGCGGTGGTAATAACTTCCCCCAGAGGAAACTGATAGTAGTCGGCAACCCAGCGAAAAAATGGGACCATATTGGCATGAAAAAGCGGGCCAGGGCTGACAATTTCCCGGATATATTTCAGAGAATACTCAACCTTCTCAACAACCATTCGTCCCAGAATATATCCGGAAACCGTTCTACGACCCAAAGGAACCAGCACCTGATACCCGATATATTCTGATCCAGCCCCTACTCCCTCTTCACGTTCCTCGCTCCGAAGAAGATAGGTCAACGTCGAAAAGAGAGGTGCTGCAACAGCCACCTCCAGATAAATCATAAATCCGCTAATGTCTCTTTTAGATACTCTTTAAAAGGTTCACCCAACTCGGTATGACGGAGACCATAGGCTATTATGGCCTTTAAATAGCCGAGTTTGTCACCCGCATCATACCTTGTGCCTTCAAATTCATAGGCGAACATCTCACGTTTTTTGGAAAGCGCAAGCAGGGCATCGGTGAGCTGGATTTCTCCGCCATGGCCCGGAGTGGTTCTGCTCAACAAATCAAATATTTCCGGCATCAGGATATATCTGCCGATAATGGCCATGTCGGAGTCAGTCGTTCCGGGGGCCGGTTTTTCCACGAGCCTGGTTACTTTGTAGGTGCGTTCACGGCCATTTTTTTCCCCCTCGACAATACCGTATTGATGGGTCTGCTCCGGGGCCACCCTCTGTACGGCTATGATGGACTCACCGACGTCATCAAAAAGATTGAGCATCTGCCTGGCGCAGGGCTGTTTGCTCAGGACCAGATCGTCACCCAGCAGGACCATAAATGGTTCATCACCGACGACATGCCTTGCCGTCCAGATAGCGTGTCCAAGTCCCAGTGGTTTTTTTTGCCGTACCGAAACGATATCGATCAGATTGGAGATCATGTTAAGCTCTTCACCGAGGACGACCTTCTTTTTTTCCCGAAGAACGGAATCAAGTTGAAAGTTATAATCAAAATGATTCTCGATGGCCGACTTTCCCTCACTGGTGACAAATATTATCTGTTCGATACCCGAAGCCACAACTTCCTCAACGATATATTGTATCGTCGGTCTATCAACAATAGTGAGCATTTCCTTAGGGATAGCCTTTGTTGCCGGCAAAAATCGTGTTCCTAAGCCTGCTACCGGAATAACCGCTTTTCTGACCTTCATAGAGGCTCCTTATTTTTCAATAACCAAATATGAATAAATGTGGTAAAAATCGAAATTCGACATATTATATTTACCACAAAAAGAGCTTTACCTCCAATATTTTTCATGAATTTCAATTACCCAGACACACTTCCGGTCAGCCGACAGCGTGAGCGGATCCTGGAAACGCTGCGCAACAATCAGGTCGTTATTATTGCCGGTGATACCGGGTCCGGAAAAACCACCCAGCTCCCTAAAATGTGCCTCGAACTGCAGCTCCACTCATCGGGCAGGATAGGTTGCACTCAACCGCGGAGAATCGCAGCCCTGACCGTTTCATCACGAGTGGCTGAAGAACTGGGAGAGTTTGGCCATACAGTGGGATACAAGATCCGTTTTCAGGACCGCACCAACAAGGGCACCAGAATCAAATTTATGACGGATGGTGTGCTGCTGGCCGAAACGCGGAAGAACAGACTTCTGCCCGATTATGACGTTCTGATTATCGATGAAGCTCATGAGAGAAGCCTGAATATCGATTTCCTCCTCGGCCATCTGAAGAATATTCTTCCCCAGCGCCCTGACCTGAAAATTATCGTTACCTCGGCTACCATAGATACGGAAGCCTTCTCCAAACATTTCAACAATGCCCCGATTGTCTCGATCCCTGGTAAAACCTATCCCGTTGAAGTGCGCTACTCTCCCCCTGATCCGGATGAGTACGGTGAACTTGAAAATTATATTGACTGTTGTGTCAGTGCCGTCCGGCAACTCTACACCATAGAACCGCCAGGGGACATGCTGGTTTTCCTCCCCACGGAGAGAGATATCCGCAACTGCTGCGATATTCTGAGGAAGAAAATACCTGATGCAGAGGTACTTCCTCTTTTCGGCAGACTTCATACAGGGGATCAGAAGAAGATCTTCCTGCCGAGCAAACGCACAAAAATCGTGGTTGCCACCAATGTTGCCGAAACATCCATCACCGTTCCCGGGATCCGCTATGTCGTGGATACGGGTCTGGCGCGAATGGCCTTTTATAATTTCCGCGCCAAAACCAACAGCCTGCCGATTCAAAAAATATCGCGAGCCGGCTGCGACCAGCGCAAGGGCCGCTGTGGCCGTGTAGCTCCCGGCGTGTGTGTACGTCTTTTTGAAGAGGAAGATTATCTGGGACGCGAAGAATACAGTATTCCGGAGATCAGACGATCAAATCTTGCAGAGGTCATTCTGCAGATGCTCTCCTATCAGCTCGGCGATCCATCCACCTTTCCGTTTATAGATCCTCCACTGGCTTCGGCTATTAATGACGGCTACAATCAACTGCTGGAACTCGGGGCCATATCCGGGGAGCGCAGGTTGACCGCAATCGGAAAAAAAATGGCCTCGATGCCTATCGATCCCAGTATTTCCCGTATCGTCATCGAGGCAAAAGAGAACAACTGCCTTAAAGAAATCATGGCCATTGCCACTGTTCTGGCAATTCAGGATCCCAGGGTGCGACCATCAGCTTTTGAAAAACAGGCCGATGAGTCCCATGAACAGTTTATCGATATGCAATCGGACTTCCTGACCTTTCTCAATATCTGGAACCTTTTTCATAAAGTAAAGACAAAAACCTCATGGTCCCGCCTGAAAAAATTCTGCAAAAGTCATTTTCTCTCGTTTCAGAGAATGCGCGAATGGATCGATCTTCATGACCAGATGGTCAACATCCTGCAATCACAGGGTCAGCTGCAGATGAACACCGAGGACGCCGACTATAATGCCATCCACATGTCTCTTGCTGCAGGATTTCTGCGAAATATCGCCATGAAAAAGGAAGGGGGGTACCTTGGGGCATCCGGCAAGGAGCTTGTGATTTTTCCCGGATCAGGGCAATACAGGAAAAAACCGTCATGGATCATTGCCTCTTCTTTTTTGGAGACCAGCAGGCTCTATGCCCTGAATGCTGCCCGAATTGAACCTGAATGGCTGGAGAAACCCGGGGGCAGACTCTGCAAATACAGCTGGTTCAATCCCCGCTATCACAAAAAATCAGGAAGAGTTATCGCTGAAGAGAAAGTCTCGCTGTTCGGTCTCCCTATTATTGCCTCGCGCAAAGTGGATTTTGGCCGGACAAACGATGCCAACAGGGAGGAGGCCCGCTCCATTTTTCTTCAGTCGGCACTGCTGGAAGGAAACCTTTCCGGGAGTTATGATTTTCTGCAGCACAATATCAACCTGGTGAAAAACTGGGAAGATGTGGAAAATCGGTTGCGCACCCGTGATATTTTGACAAACGAGACAGCCATTTTGCAGTTTTACCAGGACAGGCTCCCGCTCTCTGTCTATGATCGCTTCACCCTGAACAGATTCCTGAAAAAGAAAAAAAATGACGCCTTCCTCAAACTGAAGGAAGAAGACGTTATTGCAAGAACCCCTCAAGACCGTGAACTCGCCGATTTTCCGCCTGTTCTTACCATAGGTTCACATAGCCTCAACCTGGAATATGTCTTCGACCCGGCAAGTGAACAGGATGGAGTAACTGTCAGAATTCCTCAGGCACTGGCTGATATACTCAGAAACGATATTTTCGAGTGGCTGGTGCCCGGACTGATAAAAGAGAAGACGACATACCTCCTCAAAAGCCTTCCCAAGAAAATCCGCAAGCACCTTGTTCCTCTCAACATCGCTGTGGACAAAGTTCTTGATGATATCGAGATGTATAAAGGTTCCTATTACAGGGCCATTGAAGCTTCGATATTCAAGCATTTCCAGATATCCGTCAAACGATCTGACTGGACGGATCAGCTTCCGATTCATCTGCAGATGCGCTTCGTTCTCTTTGATCTTAGCGGAAAGGAAGTGGCCTGCAGCAGAGACTTCTCCTTTATTACCTCAAAGAGCGAGACTCCCACTCCTGTTTCTCTGCAACGCGCCGCCCCGAAGGAGCAGGAGACAATGCAGCAGTGGGAAGAGATCCTGACCGCAACCTGGGCCTTTGATGATTTGCCGGTAAATATCCCTCTTTTCTCCGACAGCAAGGAGATTGCGGGATTTCTTTATCCTGCGGTTACTCCTGTATATGAGAAAGCATCGGTGACAATTCGCTTCCATTCTACCTCTAAAAAGGCGGAGACGGAAACTCGTGCCGGGATGAGATATCTTTATAGGCTTCAGTTCTCAGCACAATATAAATCTCTTAAAAATTACTGCTCCACAAACTTGTCCGGACCTTCCTCTCTGTGGCTGGTAAACATCTTTCAGAAAAAGGCTGAGGCCGTTGACTCTCTCTTGAATTTTATTGTCGATACGGTATTTTCCACTGCTCAAGGGGAGATACCTTCCAGGCAGATTTTTGAACAAAAGATCGAAAAGGCACGGAAGACGAATTTTTTCGACACCGGCAAAAACATATGTGATGAAGTATTGTCTCTGTTGCGCAAGAGAAGAGAAGTGATCAGTGAAATCAGCCGGCATGAAGAGCTGGCGAAAAAGACCAGAACCCATTCGGCACCACAATATACCGAGTATCAACGTATGCTCGGGGAGATCCTTCCCGATAATTTCCTGGAAGACTTTTCCTATGACCTGACCGATCGTCAAAGATATCTGCAATGCCTTATTATTCGCATTGCCCGTGCTCACTCCGACTTGGCTAAGGATATGAAAAAGGCTGAAATGATTGCTCCTCACGCACAAAATCTGGCAACTTTGCAGGAAAAGGAAAAGGATCTCTCAGACCATTGTAAAGAAAAAATGCGGATTTACGAACGCATGGTACATGAGATGCGCATAGCTGTGTTCTCACCGGAGCTGAAAACCGCCCTGCCTGTATCTCAAAAAAAACTGAAGACTACCTGGAGGGACATCTGTGAGCAGTGCTAATCCCACCACCGGCTTTGGCGATATATTCAGGTCGTCCTTATGAATAAAGTCATTATCGGCCTGTTGCTCGCCATATTATCATTGATTTTGCTGCACAACCATCAGCCGCTTGTCGGACTTCCGATGTTTATCGTCGGGATTTTCCTGATGATGCATAAGAAAAAATAGGATGTTGCAGTGGAAACATTCCGGAATTCAACCTACGGTGTCCGAATCTTGGTGATTCCCTGGTCAGTTATCCTGAAAATACCACTTCTCTGAAAAAATCGACCATGGAATTGCGTCGTTCCAGCATCTTCTGCTGTTCCGGAATGAGATCGGACCTGCCGATTTTCATCAGAGCCATTTTGTATTCTATATGAGAGGCGAGCCTGTTATCAAGGTACCAGGCATAGGTAAGCCCCATCAGTACACCGGGAGGAGTGAAGCCGTCATTCCCATTGATCAACCGGGTAAAATGGTGATCATTTTTGCTTGTTTCGATCATCTTGGCAAAATGGAGATAGCGGTCAATTTCTTCAGAAGTAAAAAAAGCTTCAATCTCGGAGATCCCGCGAACGTGCAGATGATATATCTTACCTACCGTAACACCATCGACAGTAACTTCCTCGACCCTTTTTTCTTTAGCGTAATTACCCAGAAGAGATTGTCCGATGGCTATGAGGATCCCGACTTCAAGCTTGCGAAAATCGGAGATCAGATCTGATCGAATTTTAATATATCCATCCTCAGGATCAAAAAAAGAAAACACCTTGTCCCAAATCTGCTCTCTTCGCCATTTTTCCTTGGCAATACAGACAATACCGCGAATGAACACCAGGTGATCTAAGGAAATATCCTGATGTTTCCAGATAATATCGATAATGCGGCTACGTAAGGCATTGAAAGATTCGGTTTTTTGTTCCGCAGGTGAAAAGGAGATGGGCAGATTCTGAATAAAGGATTCCAGCACCCGGTATTTCCGTGAAGGATACATAACATTTCTGGTCTGCACATACTGAGGTTCAATCTCGGTAGAGGACGAATCCGCCTCCTCCACCGAGCAATCCGGTTTTTTCTGCAGTCGTGAAGCAATAAAAACGGTTTTGACCGCTTGTGCCAGAATTTCCGGATCATGCTGTATAACACCTCTCTCCGCCAGCGCTTTTTTGGAATATATTCCGCACTCGATTGGCAGATATCCCTGGTCACAGACAATATGTCTATCCAGATAAATGGGGATTTTTCCCTCAAGGGTATAATTCTGGATTACCGAGGCGGGAACATCTTTTAAAGACAGGCAAAAAACTTCATGAAAAAGATCTCTGGTGCCGCCGGGAATGTTTCGTTCATAGGCCCTGATCATATCCGATACATAAAACTTTCGCTCGGGGTCGGAAATAGCGATATCGGTTTCCCCGGCCTGAACCCAGAGATTAGAGATCAAAAGCTTTCGCGCCGGTTTATTTCTTCTGACCGCCTCTGCGATTCCAGGAACCTGAAAAATTGGAATGATGGAACTATAAAGGCTGCCCGGGGCCATGATAATAATGTCGGCCGCCTCGATGTCTTTAAAAATCTGCGGCGGGACATGAATGGTATCAGAAAAGTCGACAACCACCCGGTCAACGGGGAATCCACGTTCGGCATCCCCTGATTTGGACTCACCCGTCACCTGAACGCCATTGGTATAACAGATCCGGAGTTGGGACGGTGTCGTAGTGCAGGGCAGCACGGCTCTCTCCACTGTGCCGATTCTGTACGAAAATTCATCAATCCCGGCATATAATGCCGTGTTGGCCACTCTTCTGTCATTTTCGAGTCTGCTGTTATCACATTCCTTCTCTATCTTTGCATAAATAGCTGCAACTAAGAGGAGATTCCCCAGGCAATGAGACCGGGAGAGGGTACCGGATAAACGATTGTCCGAAAAAAGCGTGTCAACGAGGTGGGCAATATAGCTTTCCAGCTGAGATGGCAAACGGATTTCTGGATTTTGGCAGACAGCTGTCACCTTGTCCCTGGTAATCTCATTTGCCAGGAATCTGAAATTAAGAATAGACGCCAGACCGTCAACTGCATCCTGAGCCTCCTGCAAGGTAATGCTGTATCTTTTTTGCAGGAGCTGCAGTTGAATTGAAGATAGGAGGACATGACGGATATCCCCCAGGGCTATTATGGGAAGATCCTTGATCAGTTCGCCGGTAGAGCCGCCATCATCGGTGACGCAGACTATCGATTGTGTCCGGGGGAAGATCTCCTTCAGACCGGCAAATGGTTCCCTGGGCCAGGAGCTTCTCCGGCTGTCTCCGCCTATTATGTTGGAAAGTCCCGTTCCGCCGCCGAAAACGACAACGCGAACATCACCTACTTCGCTCTCGACCAGATACCGCCGGAGTTCATGAAAGTCTGCGATGATTGAGTGATCAAAATTTCCGGGAATTCCATTTAAAACCAGATCAATACATTTCTCTCTGAAATCCGAATGGGGGAGCAAATCAAGCGGAGAGAGAAATGGACGGGATAATTTTTCCACATATTCTTCCAGTTCCGCCTTACCATTTTTTTTCATATGCCTTCCATTATAATTTCGCAAAAAGTCCACGATGAGAGATGGCTAGATAAAAGATTCTATATATGTTATTGGCAGGTCTCCGACTATACAAGTAGTATGTCAAATGCCTGCCAAAAACCTGCAACGCCGGAGATCGGGCTTTTTACTACGCTACCTTCACTTACTTTTCCATGTGGAACTTGAGAAAAGCTTCGACTCGTTTGAGATCCTCCACTGTATCCACTTCAATGGAATCATGCTCGGTCAAGGTAACCCTGATCCGATACCCGAACTCCAGTGCACGCAGTTGTTCTAATTTCTCAAAACGTTCCCATTCCCCTTCCGGCAATGCCACAAAGGAGAGCAGAAAACCTTTTCTGTAGGCATAGAAGCCGAGATGCTTATAGTAGGTAGGAGTCTCGGTGTCTTCGGGATTCCGTTGAAATGGTATGGGAGCGCGGGAGAAATAGAGAGCATAATTATCTCTGTCGAAGACAGTCTTTACATGGTTGGGATCATTTATCTCTTCTTTCCGTATAATCTTATACATCAAAGTTGACATCGGCAAGGCCGGATCATCGAGTAATGGCCGGGCAACCTGTTCGACAATTTCTTCAGGAAAAAGGGGCTGATCCCCCTGTATATTCACTACAATATCGTGCTCGGAAATTCCGATTTTTTCCGCAGCCTCGGCAAGGCGGTCGGTTCCGGAAACATGATCATCCCTGGTAAGCACAAATTCCCCGCCAAATGATTCGACACATTCCCCGATGCGAATATCATCTGTCGCCACGACGATTCGGGATAATAACTTTACCTTTTTAGCCCTTTCAACCACGTGCTGAATCATTGGTTTCCCGCAAATCGAAGCCAAAGGTTTGCCTTCGAAACGATTTGACTTATATCTGGCGGGAATAA
The DNA here is from genome assembly GCF_016919005.1 of Desulfopila inferna. Lineage (NCBI taxonomy): Bacteria > Pseudomonadati > Thermodesulfobacteriota > Desulfobulbia > Desulfobulbales > Desulfocapsaceae > Desulfopila > Desulfopila inferna. The sequence goes on along the minus strand of NZ_JAFFQE010000001.1, from coordinate 175,323 downwards.
TTGCCACTACTTCAATATTTGATTCCATTTTTATTGTACCCGTGATATTTTTCATTTTTCCAGGAACTCACCAAGCTGTCTTCATCGGTAAATTCAGAATATACTCATGTCTCAAAATACATTATGCATTGTACTTGCAAGCAGATTCCCTCGACAGAGAGAAAAGGCAGCTGCTCTTGCAGAAAAACTGGGTCTTCCTCTCCAAGAGAGCCACGAGAACCGCTGTAAATATCACCTTGTATATACAGATATTCGACTTGAGCTTCAACATAATCCTGGCTGCACCACACAGAAAGAAAAGCCCGTCTATATTGACCTTTTCCCGAGCGGCTCTATCCATCAGCGTTTGCTGACAACTTCCATCAAGGACCCCCTGTGCAAGGCTGTCGGCATCAAATCGGGTAAGCGACCTTCGATTATCGACACCACGGCGGGTATGGGAATGGATGGAATCACCTTGGCCTGGTTAGGATGTTCGGTTCTGTTAATTGAAAGAAATCCGGTGGTGCACGCCCTGCTGCACGACGGTATTCGGCGTGCTGTGGAAGATTGGCGGTTCCAGAAAATTATTGGTAACAACCTGAGACTTATGGAGGGAAATTCAACAGAAATTTTGCCGCATCTTAGTCGGGCCGATACGGTGTTTGTCGATCCAATGTATCCGGAAACCGTAAAAGGAGGAGCACTGAATAAAAAGGAAATGAGGATGCTCAGAGAGATAGTGGGCGGTGATATTGACAGCAGGGAGCTTTTTTTAACGGCGCTGCAGACTGCAGACAACAGAGTCGTGGTCAAACGACCCAAAAATGCCGAGCCCATCAGCCCAGTTCCGAAACCATCTCACCGGATTTTGATGAAGAGCGGCCGTTTCGACGTCTATTTACTACCACCTAAAAATCATTTGTGATAATCCGTAAAAAGTCGCCACGATGTCAGATGGCTAGATAAAAAGTTCGAGATACAAGGCGCAGTGTTTTTGGCAGTTCTCCGACTATACAGGTAGTATGTCGGAGGCCTGCCAAAAACCTGCAACGCCGGAGATCGGGCTTTTTACGACGCCATCATTTGTGATATTTTTCCCCGCATTTGATGGTATGTGCCCTGTAGAGCTGTTCAAGCAAAAAAAGCCGGACCATATCATGAGTGAACGTCATCTTTGACAGCGAAATAACAAGTTCGGCACGCTGCAGTACCTTTTCAGCCAGTCCCAACGGCCCGCCTATAATGAAGGTGACATGCCTGATTCCAGTTCCTTCCCAATGATCAATTATGGTGCTGAATTCTGTTGAACTAAACTGTTTTCCCTGAGCGTCAAGCACCACAGGAAAGGTAGAAGAAGAAATATTTGCCAGAAGTATTTCCCCTTCTTTCTCCCTTATCTGCTCGTCGCTGCCTTGAATCTTTTTGGCTTTTAAAGTCCTAAGCTCGACCTGAGAATAATGCTGCAGTCGTTTGCTGTAATCATTTACTCCTTCAGAAATAAACGATAATTTTGTTTTTCCAAGTAGGAGAATCTCATATTTCACTACGTAAATCCTCCTTCTTATCCGAAGTACTACTGCCCAGACAACCGCCATCTTCTATGATGCGGCAGATATCGGTATATGATGCTTCCCTGTTTAGCCCTGGACATGAAGAGCTGATGGACTCAAGGTTGTTTCTGTCAATCAGAATAGCCTTCACCAGCGGCCATTCACGACATCGCCATGGTCTTGCCTGATGAATAGTGCAGCCGTTCTCAAAAAAGATACAGTGTCCGTTGACGGTTTTCATCTGTACCTCTCCGTCAGTTAGCCTCCAATATTTTTTCAAGGCTTCTTCGCGTGTTGTTTCAAGAAAAAACAGCATATTTTCCTGATCTTTCTCGTTTAATGACACTGTAGTTTCACCTTGGCAGCAAAATCCACAGCGGCTGCAAAGAAATACGTTATCCATGATTGTTCTCTTGATAGTAATGATTTGCTGTCTAAAAGATTTGCCTGGGATAGGCAGAAGTGCAAAGAAAAGGAGCTTACCATCAATCAGATTTTTCAACAATGAGAGTATCACGATAAGCACCCGTACGGGCATAAATTCCGACTTGGGGAAAGACAGATCTCCTGCCCTGACTTGTGGAATTTTTCTCAAACCCATCTGAAAGTTCAGTGGGACCTTATATGGCCAGGACTTAACCGCAACCTGCCTCGGGTTATCTGCAAAGGATTTTCACCACAAGAGCTTTAGTGAACATCTGGGATTAAAGCGTAAAAGGAGAGATTAAGAAGGATTTGCTGTCAGGCTCTGCCGATGACATCTCCGAATACCGAAATATCGATGCCATATAGCATGGCGGCAGCACGCCATTTTTCCTCATCAGGGGTATCAAAAATTATCATATCGTTGCCGGGAACGGTAAGCCAGCCATCAGCTAACAGTTCATTCTCAAGCTGTCCGGGGCCCCATCCGGCATATCCCAGTAAAAACAGATACTTTTCCGGACCTTTCCCATGAGCTATATCCTCAAGAATTTTAGTTTCCCTTGAGAGAAAAGTCGTCGGTGTTACTTCAAGTTGATATTCCGTCCTATAATCGGAGGTGAATAAAATAAACGCCGACTCAAGCTCAACAGGTCCACCGATATAGACAGGGGGCAGTTCATTCTCGGGGATCGGCAGGTTGGCGCTGGTAAGTATTTCCGCTAGGGAGAACATATTGTTGGGCTTGTTGATTGTCAGTCCCATAGCTCCATCTTCGCTATGGGCACAAATATAGATAACCTGTTCCTCAAATCGGGGATCCGGCATATTTTGAGTGGAAATTAAAAATGATCCCGTTAGCCGGTCGAGAACCGGAGGGTTGTTTTCTTTCATAACGTTCCTTCTTTATAGAATAAGTGAAACTGAGAGGCCTGCCGCTCAAGTTTTTGTTTCCCCGTTTTCTAAATTCTATCAAAAACGCAAATTGCAAGTCAAGGATCACTTCCACGGATGCCGGGTCAATTTCCCTTTTAAAACTTATCAATGGTTACCTTCTTTACGATTTCTGTTATACTTTTCGACACCATGGATTATAGACAATGACTTCCCCACCATGATACACAAGGTAAGGGATAGCCATCCCGAAAAATCGACCATCTTTGACTTTTCTCAAAATTGATGAATGATCCCACTGAAAAAATCATTACCGGCGATTATCATGATCCTTTCGAAGTTTTAGGAGTTCACTTTGATCGGAACAACAATAACCTCGTCTATATCAGAACCTTCCAGCCCCATGCACGGCAGGTAAGTCTGCTCATTGAGGGACGTGAGGTTAAAATGAGGCTTACCCGCAAACAGGGCTTGTTTGAAGCTGAAATGCATAAAGAGGAACTCACCGATTCGGAGTTGCCTCCCTTTAACTACCAGTACCGGATAACATATATCGATGGTACTATTGAACTGAGAAACGACCCTTACCGTTTCCTTCCCCAACTGGATCGAAGAGACTCATATCTTTTTAATTTCGGCACAAACTATAAGCTTTATGACCATATGGGCGCCCACCTCACTATTATCGGCAATGTCAGCGGCACGGTGTTCAGGGTATGGGCTCCTGCAGCCTGCCGGGTTTCGGTTATCGGACCTTTCAATAGTTGGGACGGCAGAGTACATGCCTGCCGTTCGCTGGGCAGCAGTGGCATATGGGAGTTATTCATCCCGGGAATAACTGAGAATGAGCTCTATAAATATGAAATAAAAACTAAAAATAACAACATTCTCATTAAATCCGACCCTTTTCAGTTTTACGGGGAAATGCGACCCAATACGGCCTCAATTGTCAGGAACCTGAGCAGATACCAATGGAACGATCAGGAATGGCGGCAATATACTTCCACGGTTTCTCCCTATACCAATCCATTGTCAATTTACGAGGTGCATCCGGGATCATGGCAAAGAGACCCTTCAAATCCAGATCGTTTTCTGACTTTCAGAGAACTGGCGGATACCTTGATTCCTCATGTTAAAAAACTAGGATTTACCCACATCGAGTTCCTCCCGGTCATGGAACATCCGCTTGATGAATCATGGGGATACCAGGTTACCGGTCCTTTCAGTCTTTCCAGCCGGTATGGAGTTCCGGAAGATTTCATGTATTTCATCGATCAGTGCCACCAGAACATGATCGGGGTTATTCTCGACTGGGTTCCCGCTCATTTCCCCAGGGACAGTCATAGCCTTGCTCAATTTGACGGCACCCCTTTATTTGAGCATGAAGATCCCCGCAAAGGCGAAAATCCTGAATGGGGTACCTTTGTTTATGACTACGGCAGAAAAGAAGTCAGCAATTATTTGATATCAAACGCCCTGTTCTGGATTGAGAAGTATCATATAGACGGATTTCGGGTCGATGCCGTTTCTTCCCTGCTCTATCTGGATTATGCCCGCAAGGAGGGTGAATGGGTTGCCAATCAATACGGGGGGAGGGAAAATCTTGACGCCATCGAATTTCTACGCCATTTGAATTCAATACTTTTTGACAAGCACCCCGACATCCTGATGATCGCCGAAGAATCGACAAGTTTTTATGGCGTTTCCAAGCCTGCAAATATCGGGGGGTTGGGCTTTGGGTTCAAATGGAATATGGGTTGGATGAACGATACTCTTGATTATTTCTGCAAAGACCCGTTCTACAGGAAATTTTATCACAACAACCTGACCTTTTCGCTGATGTATACCTTTTCCGAAAACTTTATCCTGCCGCTGTCTCATGATGAAGTTGTCCACGGAAAACGTTCTCTTATCAGCAAAATGCCGGGTGATATATGGCAGAAATTTGCCAACCTGAGATTGCTGTTAGCTCTTTTATGGTGTCACCCCGGGAAAAAGCTCCTTTTTATGGGCGGCGAATTCGGCCAATTTTCCGAGTGGTACTGTAAGCGAAGCCTGGACTGGCATCTTCTTGAAGAAAATGTCCTGCACTCCCAGCTCATGGGATTTGTCGGCAAGCTTAACCAGGTGTATCGGGAAAATCCCGCTATGTGGGAGAGGGATTTTGACGAAAAAGGGTTTATGTGGCTGGACTTTGAGGACAGGCAGAATTCGGTAATCTCTTTTGCACGATTCGGCAATAGGGCCCATGATCATATTGTCTGCGTCTTGAATTTCACTCCACAAACCCTCTATGATTATAAGGTAGGACTGCCGGAGAATTGCGATTATGCTGAGATTCTCTGTTCAGACGTCAGCGAGTACGGGGGCAGCGGGGGGATCTGCGACGGCGCCGGAAAGATTCATAGCAGTATAGCAGAACCATTCTCCCAGGCCGGATACCATACCCAACTGACGGTTCCGCCGTTGGCCGCCCTTGTATTAAAACCGGTGACGTCGCGATAAGCACAGGTACGGGCATACTCCGACTTCGGGAAAGTCCGTTTTGTTGTGTATTTATGTCGAACTTTTTATCTTGTCATAGGCGAGCTTCATGGTGATTTTATGAATATTACTAAACCAACTTTCAACCAAGGCTGAAAAGGAGTAACATATGACTACATCACATCCAACTCAACTCCCTGGAGAAAAACTGAAAAAAGCATTAACCCTGCTGTCCGAAATGAAAGAGCAGCATCCAGACAAATCTAGAGCAGCCCTGCTTCAGGAAATCGAGATCAAGCTGGATCTTTCACCGCTTGAAAGCGAATTCCTCAACAAACAATTCCGCGATGATCCCGAGGCCGGTTAAAATTCATATACAAAATACTGGATAAGATATGGACGCCTATCAGCAACTGATCGCTACGATATCACTGACTATGGGGGTTGCCTGGGCAAGCGGCATCAACCTCTATGCCACTATAGCCATGCTCGGAATTCTGGGAGTGACCGGCAATATCGTTCTGCCTGAACAGCTCCTCATTCTCCAGGATCCCCTGGTGATCGGGGCAGCCGTGTTTATGTACATGATCGAGTTTTTTGCCGATAAAACTCCGGGTGTCGACACAGGATGGGATACACTGCATTCCTTTATACGCATCCCGGCTGGAGTAATGCTGGCAGCAGGGGCGGTCGGCGATGTTAATCCGGCCATGGTCATTGTGGCCGGGATCCTTGGCGGGACCGTTTCAGCGACCAGCCATTTTATCAAGGCAGGCAGCCGTGTCCTCATCAACACCAGTCCTGAACCGTTCAGCAACTGGGCAGCCTCGGTGTCCGAAGACACTGCCGTGATTGTGGGATTATTGACAGCTTTATATTACCCTGTAATTTTCATAGTCCTGTTTGTGGCATTCCTGCTGCTGTCAATCTGGCTGATCCCCAGATTGTGGAGAGGGATCAAAATTCTTTTTGCAAAGATACGATCGCTCTTCTCCACTACGGATAAGCACAATCACGAACCTCCTCAGCTCCCTTCCAAATAGGCGGGCAGAGTTATTTTAACCACAGCCCCCTTGCCGACACTGCTTCTGAATTCTATCGATCCGGAATGTTCTTCTATTATTTTGGCACTCATGGCCAGGCCCAATCCGGTGCCGTCACTTTTTGTGGTGAAATAAGGATCAAAAACTCTGGCAACATCCTCTTCGGACAGTCCGCAACCCGTATCTTCTACGCGACAGACAACCAAGTCGTCCTCCTGTTCGACTGTAATCTTCAGGGTGCCGCCACTGCTCATGGCCTGTACTGAATTCAGAAAAAGATTCAAAAAGACTTGAATTAGCTTATCCCTGTCGCCATATACATATTGTCCGGCTGCATATTCCGCATCCAGAATGACGCCTGCGGAATCGACATCCGCGGCTATCAGTGTTACAGCTTTCCCCAGCACCTCGGCTATATCCATCTTTTCCAGATGGAGCTTATGGGGGCGTGCATAGTCAAGCAGTTCACCTATACTCCTGTTCAAACGCTCGACTTCCTGAATCAGAATATCGGCAGTATCGCTTCCCTGTCTGTCCTGTTGCACTTTCGCTTTCAGCAGCAACGCCAGACCCTTAATGGAACTGAGGGGATTTCGTAATTCGTGGGCTACGCCGGCTGCCATCTTCCCCAGAACTGCCAGACGCTCGTTTCTTCTCAACTCACGCTGCAGGTTTTTTATTTGGCTGAGATCTTGTACCAGCAAGGTATTGCCTGCATATTGCCTGTTGCTGTCCACAACAGGCAAAGCTATGGTCAGCAATGACCTGCTTTGGTTTTCATCGCTCAAGAGTATTTCTTTCTGCTCACTTCCCCCAAATGGAAGATGTTTTTGTTGAAGTTCTTTTGATAGCTGCCTTGGAAGGACCTTCGCCGGATCCTTGCCGATCGCCTCTGAGGCGGCTATTCCAACCATTTCCTCAGCGGATGAATTGAAAATCCGGATGTTGCCGTTGCTGTCGGTGGCAATGAGTCCGACAGGCAGCGAGGACACCAGCATATCCGTAAATTCACGAATCTGTCTGAGACGACGCTGAGATCCCTTGAGGCCCTGCAGGGTGAGCAGAGAAAGCCAGCCGCCAATACCGACAAGAAGCAAAACCAGCGAAAGGGATACTATCTGAAACAGCTGTCTTTGTACGGCCTTGTCGAATTCATCAAGATCCAGTTCTATGAGCAGCATAAACTTCTGAGCCCGGAGCTCTTCGATCTGCTGCAGCATTTGCCTGTTTCCTGAGCCCATATGCCCCCCCGGGCTGTCAGATCTCATCCACATAGGGCCTCGCCCCCGCGGGCCCTCGCGTCCATGGCCAAAAGGAAAAAAGAGTGTCGCTACCTGAAAGACCGATTCTGCTCCAATATCTTTTTTTCTGAAAATGTAAAACCGGTCCGGTCCTTCACCTTGCTCAAGATTCTGTAAAAATTCAAGAGTTGACCGATCAATTTTCTTATCTTCATAGTTCCCGGAAGTTCCCGCTAAAATCTCCCCCTGAGAATTGATCAATCCCGTAAAGCGGAGTCCTGGATGATCCGCACTATTCTCTATGGCTTGCTGAACATGATCGATCCACTGCCCCGTGGCCAGCCGAATATTATTGATATTGCCGCGGAGGGATGCCCGTGAGCTTGAGGTGACAAACCTGGCGATGGTCAAACCCTGCTGCACCAGGGCTTCCGACATCAGCTCTTTCTCGCGCCGATAATTACTCACGGCAAAGATGGTGATTATCAGGGCCAACAGAGTGCAGGCTGCGGCCAGCAACCAGGGTGATACATTTGCAAGCCTCTGTTTCTTCATACATTTATTGCAAGAGTTGATGGACTCATAAAAAATTTGCCACGATTTCAGATATCTAAATAATAATTTGATATATTACGCTGGAGATCGGATTTTCCCGAGTCGGAGTTTATGCCCGTACGGCTTATTGCGACGCCATCATGGTTTCAATATCTTATTAAGCAATATTTTGGTAATCATATAGGTAGGGACTATCCCTTCCACCCCCATGGAACCCGAGGCAAGGGTTTGTCCGCTTTTCAGTGGATTATCCGAAGCATAGTAGGCATAGCGGGTTTTTGTCTTTTTGTGAATATGCCCCTGAATGATCGCGGCATTGATTGCCCGCTGGTAATGGGCTCCCTCCATCTCCAATCCGATTGCCCGCCATGAAGAGCGATGAAATCTCTCCAACACATCCCTGTTTTGCAGGGATGTTCCCAAAACAGTGAGCATGGGGCCGCAATAGACATCGACAGTTTCATCAAAGTCTGTGATCAGCAGATCATTATTGACAATATAGCTATGGGGAGTACCTTCCATGACGTGCGCACTCGCCAGCATAATATCGCCTTTCTTTCCCGGCAGAATACCGGCTTTGCCCATAATAGAAATGGATTCCAGCTGCAGTGCCACCATGGCATCTTCTACTCTGCTGGGGGAGAGAAGTTCATCCATTATTTGAAATGCCTGGGTGCCGAAAGCATAGTCTATAACCACAAGCACCGGCTTTTGTGAGGCAATATATGCTCTGTCATATTCCAGCTCCGGGCGTAAAGCTGAGAGATCCACCTTGGAAAGATCGATGACATTAACATCTATATTAGACCCGGATGTGTCCTTGACAAAGCAATAGCCGTACTCTGCGGCATATCCATTGATTGCCTCATCCATATTCCTTATGGAACCTATCATATCATAAAGATCGTCCGGCAGTGGATTATCATCGGTCTGCAACGCGGCAAAACCGTACAACAGGTTTTTGGCAGAATGCATATTGGCACTGAGGATGTGGACGGGCCTGTTGTGCAGCCCGAGTTCACACAGTACCTTCTTAATATTACCTGCCCAGGTTGCAGCATATCTGTGATGTTCGATCATTTCATGCAATGAGGGTGTAAAGTACACGGCCAACTGATCTTCCTCATTACGCTGTTCATTTTGATATCTTTTACCGAGGTTGTAAATTATCTGAAAGAATCCACTGTTGTGGTTGCCTTCGATTTTGTTTTTTTGCAGATACTCATATGACTCTTTTGTCTCCCGGTATGTTCTGCCCAAAATTATCGATAAATTCCAGATAGCCTGATCCAATGAAGCGCCATCCAGATTATCAGGCCCCTGAGCTATTACCTTCTCGAGGTCGAGCCACTCAAGGCTCGTCCCTTTTTCTTCATTTCCTATTCTTTCGGATATTTTCTGGGATTCAATGCTTAAGAAGGTGATATGTGTAAGAACGTCATAAATTTCAGTCAATCCACGGGTGATTACAAAACAGATTTCTGTCTCAGAAACCACGTAACAGACCCTCCGCCGTTTCGGAGGAACAACCTTCTCGAAAGTTGTATCCTGAAAATCCTCCTGAGCCGTGAGGATTATCCGATTGCATTTCTCAATGCCTCTCGGCAACCTGTCCACAACATATTCCAGTCCTTTGAGCTCAATGATCCTGGAATCACTCATTGACCCATAAATCTCCGGACTGAACAATTTGAGAGCCTCTGCAAGCTTGCGGCCGGTTTTTCCAAATGGCTTGAAATACCCCCTGATCGTCAGGGCATCAGCCAGTACCTTGAAGGTTCTGATTGCAATTCGCGCCTTATGCGATTTGGACAATTCCTGCATCTTTTCTCCTCTTAAACCATTACTACTGCACTAAACAGGTGCTGGCTTTGCCTGAATCATTATGTACTCGTAAAGAAAACGATCTACGGTGTTGTACAGTCAAAACGCCGTTTCAGGCATATGTCATTGCATATCGAGCTTTCTCGAAACCGGAGTTTATGCCCGTACAGGTGGCTTATTGCAAAATCCATCTCGCGACTCCATGTTTTTTTACAAATTATCAATCATTGATTCACAGGATATATGACTTTGCTCGCACAAGAGCCGTTTTCTAACTGCTAAAATAGTCTAACACTCCAGAAAAAAAAGAAAAGAAGTTCTCTTAACCGCCATCTCTTCTTTTTTCTTAATTACATCCTTATCTGTCTCACTGCACCTAAAATCACTATCTGCTAAGTGCGTTATGAAAAAACCGATTGGATATTGCACAACAATCCGATACTATGCTGGTGTGATGTGCGATATGACCATGTTTTTAAATCTTCACATCTGGATTTTCCATAATTAATAAAGCTTAACCCAAGGCGTCGTGATTAATGAGATATTTAATTTTCCTCACTTGTATACTCTTCCTGGTACCTTCCTGTTCTTCCATTAAAGTAAGCCAGGATTACGACATCGCCGTCTCCTTTTCAGAATACACCCGCTTTACACTTGGCGAAATAGACCCAGGGCACCAGGCCGATTCCCTTTATGACAATGAATTGGTCAATCAGAGATTTTACCGTATAATCAAGAGTTGTCTTCAGGATAAAGGATTAAATTATCAGGAAGATACCGAAGGAATTGATTTTATCGTCTCTTATACCTATGCAGTTCGGCCAAAGATGGACATTTACAACATCTCCAGGCAGATGGGGTTCAGCTATGGTTCCTACAATCGCTATGGAGGAGTTGGTGCAAGAACCTGTACGGATATCTCCGAAATTGATCAGGGTATCCTGATCATAGACATAAAGGACAGTTCAACACAAAAGCTGATTTGGCGCGGCACCGGGACAGACGTCATTTCCATTTATGCAACACCTGAAGAAATGAATGAACAGATTAAAGAAATGGTAACCGCCGTCCTGCGAAATTTCCCCCCGAAATAATAACCATCCTCGGCGACAGAGACCACTTGCGGATAAGGCACATAACCTTAATTCATTGCTTATATCTATATTAATGATCTTAAGCTTTCTGCTCTGCGTAAAAATTTGAGACAGAAAGCCTTTTTCAACTATTGGTATTCCAGGAAACCATGACCTAGTCTTTTTTTATTAATTTAGAGCAAAACAACTTCTCAAAATAGGTCTTACCAGTATACCCACTTATCTCCCGCTCGAGGATTTGATCTTGTGAACAGCCTTCTCATCTCACCATCTGAGCTTGATAAAATCGTTGATTAAAGATGCTAAGTTACTGTTTTATATTCATTTTTTATTTTCTTTTCTTTATTTCCCGGCTCTTCAGGAGTAATACACTGATTACTGACTGAGAGTTGATAATAATCGGTACATTATGGTAGCTTTTTTGAGTTGGTGATATTAAGTTTGCTTTTTAATATCTGATTCATAGAAGTCGTGTGGATATGCTGTTTCATCAGTTTTCATATGTCTTTGCATGGAGAGACACTGCGGCTTTTTTGGGCACAATTTATTGTCTGATTTAATAATTCAACCACTGGAGAATGAAGATGAAAGACCCCGTACGCGTGGCGGTTACAGGTGCAGCCGGACAAATTAGCTATTCGATCATATTTCGCATTGCAAGCGGCAGCATGCTTGGTCCTGATCAACCGGTAATCATGCAGTTACTTGAAATTCCTCCTGCCATGGATGCCTTAAATGGAGTTGTCATGGAGCTCCATGATTGTGCTTTCCCTCTGGTTGCCGGAGTTGTGGCCACCGATGATCCCAACGTTGCTTTTAAGGACACTGACTATGCCATACTGGTAGGTGCACGTCCCCGTGGACCCGGGATGGAAAGATCGGATCTCCTCACCGCCAACGCCAAGATATTCTCGGCGCAGGGAAAAGCCCTCAGTGATAATGCCAATCCTGAAGTGAAAGTTTTGGTAGTCGGTAATCCAGCCAATACCAACGCCCTCATTACCCTGAAAAATGCTCCGAATTTAAACCCCAAAAATGTCACTTCAATGATGCGGCTCGACCATAACAGGGCCCTTTCTCAGATTGCCCAAAAAACCGATAGCCATTCTACAAAGATTGAGAAAATGGTGGTCTGGGGGAATCATTCTGCGACCCAATACCCCGATATCAGCTATGCGACTCTGGAAGGAAAACCTGTTAAGGAATTAGTGGATGAGGATTGGAACGTTAACGAATTCATACCTGTTGTACAGCAGCGAGGCGCCGCTATCATCAAAGCACGCGGTGCATCCAGTGCCGCTTCCGCGGCATCCGCAGCAGTAGACCATATGCGTGACTGGGCCATGGGCAGCAACGGACAGTGGGTCAGCATGGGTGTATACAGCGCAGGGAATTCATATGGAATAGATGAAGATATCATGTATGCTTTTCCTATCGTCTGTGAAAACGGGGAATGGAAAGAAATTACCGGTCTTGAAGTCAGCGATTTCAGCCGCGAGCGTATGAAGCTTACCGAGCAGGAATTACTGGATGAAAGAGCGGCCATCGCCGATCTTCTATAGTCCTGCACCTCGATCCGAAAAGGGATATCCGCCGGATATCCCTTTCTCTTCTTCCTGTTTTTCTCTCCCCGATTTTTTCTTTCCACACCTGCATTTTCAAGGGCACCTGCCAGATTAAACTGTTTCACGGACGTTTTTCGCATTTCAGGAAATTGTATTTGCATATCATGGAATGCGTAATATATTCAAAGCAGTGCGTACCGTGTAATTTTGAGAGAAAATTAGTACTTTATTCCTGAATTATTTTTCATAAAACATGAAATAACAAGTACTAAGGCGTAACATCTCCAATGTACCTGAAAAGCGATTTTCCTGCTCCGCCGGGCTAGTCAAGTACTGTTATCCAGCCATTCCGGAGTTCGTCGCAATTTTTCCGATATTATCTTTTCTAATGAGTGAGTGCAAGATGAGTAAGAACACCTTTGAGATACCACCCTTTACGGTTCCTGATCACCCAGTCTGGCCGGAGTTGTCCGCAAAAGAAGAAAAAGAAATAGCCTCCTCCATTAAAAAAATGCTCAAAGAGCAAAACGCGGTGCTTGTTGCCCATTACTATACAGACGGCCGTATCCAGGACCTTGCAGAAGAAACCGGAGGTTGCGTTGCGGATTCATTGGAAATGGCACGTTTCGGTACGGAAAGCAGCGCTGACACGCTGGTGGTGGCAGGTGTGCGTTTTATGGGGGAGACAGCTAAGATTCTCAACAACGAGAAAAGAGTCCTGATGCCTGATCCCGGCGCTACCTGCTCCCTCGATGAGGGCTGCCCGATTGAGGCTTTTTCGGCATTCTGCGATCAGTTCCCCAATCATACGGTGGTGGTGTACGCCAATACCAGCGCCGAGGTAAAGGCCCGATCGGATTGGGTGGTCACCTCGGGTATTGCTCTCTCTATCGTCAAACATCTTGCTCAGAAAGGAGAGAAAATTCTCTGGGCTCCGGATAAACATCTGGGTAGATACGTCCAGAAAGCCACAGGGGCGGAGATGATATTCTGGCCGGGTTCCTGTGTGGTGCATGAGGAGTTTAAAGCCATAGCCCTGCAGCGTATTCGCAAACTGCATCCCGATGCGGCGGTGCTTGTCCACCCTGAGTCTCCGGAGAACGTTATCGAACAGGCCGATGTAGTTGGATCAACCACGGCCTTGATAAATGCAGTCGTCACCATGCCTAATAAGAAATTTATTGTTGCCACCGATGCCGGCATTTTCAATAAAATGGCTCAACTGGCTCCTCAAAAAGAATTGATTGAAGCCCCCACCGCCGGTGAAGGCGCCACCTGTCAAAGCTGTGCCCACTGCCCCTGGATGGGCATGAATTCCCTGCAGAGTCTGGCTGAGGTATTGAAAACGGGAAGAAACGAGATCATTATTTCACCGGATCTTGCGGCAAAGGCACAAGTGCCCATCCGGCGAATGCTTGAGTTTGCACAAAGCCTGAAATAGCTTTTCATTTTTTCACCGCGGCTATTCATCCTGGCTTTTTCCCACCCGGTGGAAACAGCCAGGTTTGATATGCTCCCCTCAAGCACGGCCAGCTGAATCTTTCTGTATCAATGGCCTCGTCATTCATGATTCCATTATCATGAAATCTCTCCAATAGTTTTTTCAGCTGGAGCGTAAGTTCACCTTCCTTATAGAGATATTTTTGCGGATAGAGCTCCGGATACGACAGTCTGTCCGGAAGCAATGGAATACATCCCGCTCTGATTGCCTCTATAATAGAGATGCCAAAAAATTCATGTATTGCCGTAGACACGACAATGTCGGAATTTTCAAGATGAGAAATATACTCTTCTCGTGTTTCAGCAAAACCGATATGCTCGATTTTGTCATGAAATCTCTGGGCGGCATGGGCAAAGACCGGTGGATTGTTGCGAAACGATTGTCCAAGTATGACAAGCTTGAAGTTATAGCCCATATCTTCAAGTTCACCGAGGGAATGAAAAAACTCTTCGGGATTTTTGTCATGTTCCCATCTATGATTCCAGCAGATAGTCGGAATTTTGTTTCTTCGTCGGTTCCTGTCGTTGAAGTGTGCGAAATCAATACCGGGATAAAGAATTGAAGCTTTATCCTCTACCTGCTCTAACTGATGCTGCAGATCTATATCGGCTGCTCTTTTGACCAGCCGGGAACTGCTTTCAAAAAAGGTCTGCCAGTTAAAACAGGAATTGAACGCTAATCTGTCAGAGGCAAGGGCAGTTGTGAAATTGATTGTCCCGAAAAGGTGACTCGCCCTATCTGCACTGCGAACCGGATATGCAAACTGGTTTTCATGAAAATATGTACAAAAATCACATCCGGCATTCCAATTGTCCATTTGAGTCAATAACGCTCTTAAAACGGCCACATCGACAAACGTGGAGCAGAGGACCGTATCGAAATATCGGTTTTTCATCTTGCCGACGCAGTCGGCGAACCATGGAGCTGATAACTGCATTCTCATCTTCCATTTCCTTGCCGGCAGGGTAATAAGAAGAAATTCAGCTTCGATGTTTTTCTGCAGCCCTCTTATAAATTGCTTATGGGATCCCCCAAAATAAGGTTCGACTACGAGTATTCTTTTCATCGGTACTCTTTCCTGCGCATCTCCGCGGTTAGATGTTTCTTAAAGGGAATCCCTTCTTTGACACTATATCCGCAACCAGAAATCAATGAATCACCACGCAGGAGCAACATTTTACTCGGATACCTTTTGCAGACGTCGAGTCGATTTGCATAATCCAGACAGCCGGCCTCAGGGTCGAACTTTGAGCAGTTGAATTGGAGAAAACCTTCGTGATCCTTTGCGTCAATGTGGAATATCTCATACTCAGGATGCTCCTGCAGCAGCTCATCAAACTGTTGCTCTTTGCGGATCCAGCCTTTATAGTATTTTAGATTAATGCTCCGGCAGCACTGTCCACAGCTATGGCAGCTGCCACTGATCAGAAAATCTCTTCCGGAAATCCTGAGCCACAGCAATGTTAGCAGAGCTTTCACCGGCAGCGAAAAAATATGATAAACGACTTTTGGTATCATCTGCTTCAATCCTCTGCATAGCCTTACTGCTTCTCCAGACCGGCAAGCAGATGCCGCAACTGTATAGATCGACCATCAAGATAAATATTTTTTTCCGGATATAAATAGGAATTAACAAAAAATTCGGGGAAATGTGACTACTCCAATACGACCATGAGCATATGAAAGAGAAAAACCGGAAAACCGATGGCACCCATAGCTGTCCCTGCTGCAGCGGCAAAGAATTCCAATACTGCTGTGCACCGATTCTCGCCGACCACTCCCTGGCTGCAACTCCGGAGATGCTGATGCGCTCAAGATATACGGCTTTTGTCCTCCAGGATGCAGCCCATCTCCTCAACAGCTGGGATTACCCTTTCCGACCTGATACCCTCCCCCTGGAAGAGAGCGTACGATGGCTCAGCCTGACTATCGAAAAAGCCCCGCTCCCCTCAGAGGAGGCAAAAGAAGGCCTGGTGAGTTACACCGCCACCTTTATCCAGAATTCGATGCTCATCGAGATGCGGGAAAACAGCGTCTTTGTGCGCAGAAAGGATACTTGGTATTACCGGGAAGGAGATTTGACAACCAGCAAAAAAGCTCTTTCCCAAAACTCCCCGTGCCCCTGTAGTTCTACCAAAAAATTCAAAAGATGCTGTTTCCGGTAAAGCCAGCCTCATGCCTCAATAATGATTTTTTCATGGACTGTCGGTAATCACTCTATTTAAAGGCTTACCGCCGGCAAAACTGGTGAGTTCCGTCTTCCAAGGCCTCTAATTTCCTGTTTTTCTTAAATTCTGGCAGATATAATCGAAGATCATATGAGCCGTGTCAGTTTTCGACGCCCAGGGAAGCTGTTTCGAACCTTCAGCATCAATCAGAATCATCTTATTGGTCTCCACCTCGAAGCCGGAATCAGCGGAGGTAATATCATTAACAGCAATTAAATCCAGATTTTTGCGCTGCAGCTTTATTTTACCCTCTTCTATCAGATTCCCGCTCTCAGCAGCGAATCCCACCACGATTTGCTCGGGATCTCTCTTCAGCCTCCCAATTTCATAGAGAATATCGGGATTGCGTACCACCTCAATGGTCTCACCAGCATTTTCTTTCTTAACCTTGTGCTCAAAGCTCACAGCCGGCCTGAAATCACTCACGGCCGCCGATTTGATCAGCATAGTGGCATTATTGAACTCAGCGAGGACGGCATCATACATCTCCCGGGCTGTAACAACATCTATCCTTTTCACTCCGAACGGACATTGAAGGGCTGTCGGGCCGCTGACAAGAACAACGTCCGCACCCCTTCTATATGCTGCCCGCGCCAGGGCATATCCCATTTTTCCGGAAGACCTGTTGCTGATAAACCTCGCGGGATCAAGTGCTTCTCTGGTTGGACCGGCTGTAATCAGTATCCGCTCTCCTTGCAGATCATTTTTCAGAAGGCAGCGCAGCAGAACTTCCTGCACACTCTCCCATTCCACCAGGCGCCCCTGTCCTTCATCTTTGCAGGCCATCAGTCCGGAATCCGGATCCACTATATGATAGCCGAATTGACGCAGCCTCTCGAGGTTATCCTGCGTTGCCTGATGAAGATACATTTTCGGATTCATGGCCGGACAGACGACGACAGGCGCTCTGGTCGCCAGCACTGTCGTACTCAGCAGATCATCGGCAATGCCGTGAGCCAGCCGGGCAATTGTCCTGGCCGAGGCCGGCGCAATGAGAAAAGCAGAGGCATCCTGAGCGAGGTCGATATGGGACATCGGGCTTGATTGAGCCTGATTAAACATGGAAGTGTAGGCAGGCTCACCCGTTAATGCGGAGAAGGTAAGTGGTGCTATGAACTTCTGCGCCGATTCCGTCATCACAACCGCGACTCTGGCCTCTTCTTTGGCAAGGGTACTTACCCAGCCCGCAACTTTAAATGCGGCAATGCTTCCGGTGATGCCCACAACAATTCTCTTGCCGGCAAAAGAATATTCCATTGACTACTCTCTATCTCCTGAATCGGGAGGGGCGCAGCTTCGGCAAAAAGAAGCTGCGCCCGGAAAGGTAATTGTTAATTTCTATTGCCGCCGAAGATCCTCAATAACATGAGGAAGAGGTTGATAAAGTCAAGATAGAGGGCAAGTGCACCCATTATTGCCCCTTTTTTGATGGCCTCCTCTCCCTGCTCCAGGATGCCCTTTTCTCCCATATTCTTTATTTTCTGTACATCATAGGCGGTCAGCCCGGTGAAAATAAAGACACCTATAAAGGAGATGGCCCAATAAAGGCTGGAGCTTTGCAGAAAAATATTCACCACTGTCGCAATGATGATACCGATAAGCCCCATAAAGAGGAATGAGCCCCATCCGGAAAGATCTTTTTTGGTTGTCATCCCGTATACTGCCATGGCGCCGAACATCCCCGCGGTAATGAAAAATGTCCCGGCGATGGATGATCTGGTATAGGCCAGAAAAATGACGGACAGGGTCAGACCGTTCAGGATTGCATAACCGTAAAAGAGCAGCGTGGCCGTACCGGCCTGAATACGCTCGATTCTTGCCGAGAGATAAAAGACCATTCCCAATTCGGCGATGATGAGAATGAAAAAAATAGGACTCGAGGCAATGTTGAGCGCTATACCGGACTCAGCAGTCACTAGAGCGACGATGCCGGTTAATCCGAGCCCCACGGCCATCCAGTTGAACACCTTGGCAAGAAAGATCGATGACGCCTCTCTCTTTGCCTGCGTAACCGTTATTTGATTAACGTTTCCCTGCATACTTTGTCTCCTTATTTTAACTGTACCGTTCTATCTTATTAAATATCTTACCCTTGAAAGTCTTCGTATAAAGCAAGATAACTGTTCAGCTGGGTTAGATAATAATCTTTTATAGACAACAAACAATGATGGGCTTCCTCATTTTGTACCGAAAACAGGTATCCGCTCAATATGCCCCATTCCCTTTGAAGACCGTGATAATAGTTTTGCCGATAATTTTTATATCAGTCCACAAGGAATAGTTAAGGATATACCAGTCATCCAACTTTACCCGATCCCCATAATCCTCGGTATCGGATCTTCTGCCCACTTGCCACATACCGGTAATCCCTGGTTTCATGGAGCAGTAGCGACCGGCGCTTTCCTTGTAAAACTCATTGAGTTCATGATCGACAATCGGCCGGGCACCCACAACACTCATCTCTCCCTTGAGGACGTTAAAGAACTGCGGCAACTCATCCAGGCTGGTCTTGCGCAGGAATCTGCCGATCCTGGTTATTCTCGGATCTTTTTTCAATTTATATGACTTTTCCCACTCGGCACGCAATTCCGGATCCTCGGCGAGAAGTCTCTTCAACTCTTCCTCCGCCCCCACCCGCATAGTACGAAATTTCATGCAGTCGAAGGTTTTTCCTGCTGAGGCAATCCGTTTATGCCGGTAGATTACAGGTCCGCCATCTTCAAGTTTAATCAATAGAATGATGATGAGTGTGACCGGGAGAGTCAACAGCAGCGCCATGCTTGAAAACAATACATCAAACGTCCTTTTCCACTCGGTATGAGGATTGAAATTGAGCAGGAGCAATTTTCCCAATGACTGCACTTCTGCATGATGAAGGCCAAACACGTAAAGATCAGGAATAAGAAATATTCTGGCACCCAGGGATCTGCACTCTCTCAATATGGTGAATATCTTCTTTTCAGCCCTCATGGGCAAGGCAATATATACATAATCGATATCATTGTTTTTAAGATAACATGGAAGCATTGAGATATCTCCCAAAATGGGTTTCCCGATCTCTTCCCTGGTCTGCGGAGAGACTTTGTCGTCAAAGAAACCCAAAACATCGATACCCGCCCAGGGAATGGACTCCACCTCCTTAACCAGATTTTTCCCTAAATCTCCTGCCCCCGCAACCACAGCTCTTCGTATGTTTTTTCCCCTGGAACGTATGTGACGTAATAATTTCCGAAAAATGACATGAATCAGAAAAATAATAACAGGTGTGCTTATGGTCCAGATTAAAAAGACCAGGCGGGAATAAGCGTGTGAGATCTTGAAAATGAAGAAAAAGAAGAGGAGGGGTCCGACGACAGCTCCCCAGGCTTTGAGAATGACAATAAATTCGGTGTAAAATTGCCACCCCCTCCACGACCTGTACAATTGAAAGGACTGAAAGGTAACAAAACAGAGAATAAAGGTGAGAATCACAAGCCTGGTATAGTACATATTCCAGGGAACTCTATACCAGTAGACAAGAAGCCAGAGATATCCTATGACAGTAAGACAGTCCGTCAGGTGCAAGACCCTGACCATAATGGAGCTCTGTTCTCTTAATTTAATTGACAGCATAATATTCAAATACTTTTTTCTTCGCTATTTCGTCCACCACGACTGATGCAGGCTCAATCGGGGCACCAGATGAATGGGCAGCTTCCTATAATACATCCCCAACCTGTATCCGCAATACTTCAGCATTATTCTCAACATGAATTCCGGGAGAATATGTAATTTCTTCTCCGCGTAAAGTGCACGAAGTACATATTTAATATATTTTTTCCCCTGCCCTTCTGCGTTGCCGAACATCTTGACAAACCACGCCTCACTGGAATGCAGAACACCAATATCAAAATATCTCCTGAATTCTTCTGTCGGGGTGTAATTATGAGAATGGTATACTGCAGCTTCCGGAACATAAGCTATCTTTTTCCCCCGACTCAACAAATGGGCCACCGCTATCGTATCTTCGCCAAATATCAAACCGTCTTGAAAAAAGCCTATACTTTCCAGTGCCGATCTTCGATAACTCGCAAAAGAATTAGAAGTAAAGGCAGTTTTCATGCCCAATTTATCCTTATCACCTATACTCCTTACAGAGGCATGTTCGGAATAATTAAACCCGCGCAGGCTTTTGGCAAAGAAATCGGCATTAAAAGCCGGGAGCTGTCTGCCGTAACTGGTTGCTACTTCCGGATCGTTTAATAAAGGTGCAATCAACTTTTCAACTGAATCACGTTTTTTAGGAATAGTATCCTGAGTAAAGAAAACTAATATCTCACCCTTGGCCTGCCTGGACAGCAAAGTCCGCGTCCCGCCATGGTCAAAGGTAGCCGGGTCAATGGGCAATATCGTAACACCGTAACGGCCGGCAATATCGATGGTGCGATCCTCTGAACCGGAGTCAGCGATAAGGATTTCATCTACTGAAATCGTTTGTATGGACAGCATTGCCAGCAATTCAGAAAGCGTATCCGCCCCATTTCGGGTCGGTATCAATATCGATATCAAAGGAATGTTTTTGCGGTTTTCTCCAGCCAGAGTCATAGTAAATAGGTCAACCTGTGTTAAATACGAAATATCACGACAAGCCAATACTTTAGATAAGCCCAGAATATATAGGGTGAGGGATGCTTTCTGTAAAGAAGTATCTCGCTTTCCGCAGCAATTTCCTTTAGTTGGTTCGATACCTTGTTCCTTTTTTGCCATCCCCTGCAGTGATAAGCCTGAAGGTCGGGAGAATACAGAAGCTTCCACCCATTTTTACGCAACCGTAAAGAAAATTCGATGTCTTCTTTATAAAGGAAAAAATCCTGATCAAAAATCATCCCTCCCAAATTTTCAAGCGCTTCGTGACGGCAAAACAGCAAGGCACCGCAGAGGGCCGGTACTTCTTGTTCACACATAAATTGACCGGTGTCCGGCAATTCACGGCCACGGTCATACCATCGGCCATATATTTTTCTAAAGACACCTGTGCTGTCCAGTTTGCCGGTAGATTTCATGTTAACGGAGTCAAATCCGGTTAATCTTCCGGAAATAACTCCAACATCAGCTCTGGATGCAAGTTTGGCGATGCCCTGACTGACACAATCCTCCAGCAAAAAGGTATCCGGATTCAGGAAAATAATATAATCGGCATGATGAGATCTCTCCTGATAGCCCCTGTTGTTGGCCGCAGAGTAGCCGATATTGCTTTCGTAAATAAGCTTAATGTCCCTGGCCGATTGAAACACTTCCAGGTATTCGGTGTCTGTAGAGCCACTGTCGACGACAATAATTTCACCTATCTGATGACTCTGCCGACGCAGATGAGCTATGCACTTATCGATATACCTCCGAGAATTATGGGTTGCAATTATTGCCGTTACAGTTGCATCTGTCATATATGAATCTCTTTGCACAATACTTCTCTATCTACGGGCTCTCGTAGCTCATTACTTTTTCTTGTCTTTACCATATGTTGTTCAAGAAATATATGGTTGTTTGCTTCTTGACGACGACTTTTTTTACGAAAAGATCCTTGCCGCTAAATCTCCTGAAAAGGTGCACTTTGAAGAAACTTCTGGCGCGATCAAGGCAATTAATGTTAGATTTTCGCCGAACTCACCGGTCAGTCGTTTCTAATACAAGAGAGGCATGCAGTCTCTTAAAAAGATTTAAAATAATTCATACTCAAAAAATGCTACCGCAATTTAGAAATAGATGCGCAGATTTCTATAAGAAATCAAGGAATCAAAGATTCATCCATATCCTCCTTATTTCATTGCTTCTGCGAATACTCCTCATGCCTTTTTTCGGTCATATTGATGTGCTTTCCGAAGCAAGAAGAGTCTACTTCTGGGCGGAAAACAATATCTTTTTTGATGATATAGCAAGAAACACAACGATGTTGATTGAAGTGCTGTTCTACAAGGCAACAAGCTTCCTGCTGCCGGATGAATTCAGCATGTTTCACATTGACAATATCAAATACTCGACATCAAGCATCCCCCATTCTTTTGAATTTGTCAGCCATTACTCGATCTTCAGGACAATGTTTGTCCTCAAACTGCCTTTTCTGTTTTTTGATCTTCTGACAGCTGTCGTTCTCTACAATTATTTCGACAATAAAGAAAATGCCCTCGATAGCTGCAAAATGTGGCTCTTTAACCCTATCACGATTTTTGCCTTTTATGTATTCGGAAGATTTGAATCCATTCCGATTTTCTTTATAGCAGCCAGCCTCTTAGCGCTCAAACGCCAGCGTTTTGTCTTGGCAGCGATACTGCTGGGCCTTTGCCTGAATGGGCGGGAAATGATGATCATATATTCCCCCTTGTTCATTGTTGCTATGTTTTTCGCTTCTTTCAAACAGATTGATTTACCGAGAAAGCTGCTGGCGATAACGATTATTTTCGGTTTTACAGTACTTGCCCTGCAGCTTTACACCTTTGTTCTCCCTGAAGTACAGAATGCTGCCGGCGGCAAAGCCGGTACTATTATTCATGAAGGTCGTGTAAGATACCTTTTTGATTTCGCCATCGATAGAATCATGCTTATCCCCTTTGTCTATGCGCTGCTTTTAATCTGGCTTGCCTCAGACAATTCACCAATGCACAACAAGCTCTTACTGGCTTGTGGACTTGCCATGATGAGCTTTTTTGCATTTAGCACCCATACGGCGCACTTCACTTCGTGGATGATAATATTTCCTGCTTTTTTCTATGGATACAACAAAAACCTATTAATGCCTTTCGTAGGCTTGTGTGTCTCGTGGTTTCTCTATTGGATTGTTCTTACGGATCCGGGGGTTTTCACCACCTGGCTGGCGTCGGCCTACTCTCTGCATTTCATCGGTTTCCCAAATATTCCAATGTACATCGAAGAATTCTCCCAGAATATGGGAATCTTCAATCGCACTATGCTAATTTATTTATTCCGCTCCGTATGGGTCGCCTCGCTGCTCTACCTCGCAGCTCAAATGATCAGAATAACCTTGAAAAAACAACATGAAATGCCATCCTAAAATCATTTTCATTCTCACCTTCTGCTGTTGGTTCTTTGCAGGGTCAGTAGATGCGGCCGATCTCTATGAAAATTGGCGCCTGAATGAAATTATCAAGCTTGAAAACGGCTTTTTGGAAAAATCAGCAGGTGATCCCTACATAGTTTTCCCGGAGATATCAGAATCAACCTGTGCTCCCATGGGCATCCGACTCGCCATCACGTTTGACCCTGTTCCCGTCAAACCCTTACGTCTTGAGATGTTCTGGAGCACCGATTATTTGGGATTTGGAGAAGAAAATAAAGTCTTTTTCATAGTTCATCCGCATGCAGATGGTACAGCGAATAAAATGATTATTCCTCTGGAACACACCGCCGGATTTACTCAGATTCGCCTGGATTTTCCCAGCTATATCGATACAACCTTTAAAGTTGAAAACTATGAGGTCCTATCTCTTGCGGATGTAGACGATGAGTATACAAAAGTAGATGCATATTATTCTCTATCCGTTGAAGATTCCCTGAAACCGGAAATCAGTATACCTTATTTTTTAAAAGCCTTAAGCCACGGCCCGGAACGAATGACCCACGATTTGGCTTTTCTTGTCTTCTGGTTGCTGCTGATCATTGGCTTGCTTTTCCTGATCCGTTTCACCACCGTTAAAAACAACGTAAGCAGCTAGATGCTTTTTTTATTCATTCTCAAGCATTTTCTTTTCAATCATAATGAGCACATCTTTATCAATTACAGATAAAATCCTTTATGGTCTTAATATTGCCGAGTCAAATGGTATTGAAATCGGTCCGCTGACCTCGCCACTGGTGAAAAAGAGTGAAGGGAATGTCCAATATATCGATCGAGCTTCAACTAAGGAAATTAAAGAATGGTATCGCAAAAACGAAACCGTTGATTTAGAAAAAATAGTAGAAGTCGATCATATATGGGGCTCTCATACTTTGGCGGAAGCCACAAGACAGAAAGATCATTTTGATTACTGTGTCGCAGCACATGTTATCGAACATGTGCCGGATCTTATCGGTTGGCTGAAGGAAATAGCAGAAGTTCTCTGCGATAATGGAATCGCCTCCTTTTCCATCCCGGATCGACGATATACTTTTGATTATTTGCGACCCGAAACAATTATCGCAGATCTTCTTGATGCATATTACCGAAAACTTAAAAAGCCATCGATCAGGCATATTTATGATCACTTTTCATTGTTTGCCGAAATTGATATTGTCGAGGCCTGGAAGGAAGGTTTCGATGGTTCCAAACTTGTACCGGCAAAAGATCCACACAAAGTAAAAGGTATCTGCGAGGATGCCTTTAATAATGAAAAGTATATCGATTCTCACTGCTGGGTATTTACTGCCGACAGCTTTATACGCCTGCTTGATGTCCTCAATAGGATAGGTTTGCTTGATTTTCGCATACGACGTTTCTTTACCGTTGATTACCATAATTTTGAATTCGTCGTTCAACTGGAGAAACTTCCCGCATCACTTGATCACAAGACCAAAAGAATGCTTTTTCTGGAAAGCCTGAAAAAGACACAAAACCATCTGTTAAGAGTTGAGTTTACAGCATATCCAGGAGGAGAAGCACAAGTCTATTACGACAACGGTAACGGCTTTAATGAGCTTGATTCCTGTACGCGGGCTTTTAAATTTAATGGACGTAGGCAGTATCTCGAATTTTCAATACCACCGATTAAACTGCAGGGTTTGCGCTTTGATCCCGTGAAAAAACCTGCCGTATTCAAGATAGACAAGATGGAACTCGTTCTCTTTGGAGAAACTACACACCAATTATCTCTGGCTGATCTCCAATACAGCGATCACCTTAAAATTACACGATCTCATAATGGGAGTTTTTGGGGGATCACCCATAGGAAAGCGAATGATCCATTCGTCATTCTTCAAATTCCACAAGAAGTCCGGAATGATTCATAGTATTCAAAGGAAAGTAGAATGTTGAAATATTTTTGGCCTGGTAAATCTATTCTCTTCTATACAGGTTTGATAGTTCTCATTAGTTTATTTACCGTTTTTGCCAAGTATACCTTTACCTCGCCTTCTTCCTGCCAGATCGATTTTCTTATAAATACATCCGCTCCTGTGGATTTTTCCATATACTACGATATAGGAAAGGGATTGAGGGAAGAGGACCAGCAGAGCAAATATATTGAGGAAACCGGTGAAACCATGGTGAGCTTCTGTATTCCCACCTACAGTGAAATGAGAGGCATACGTTTTGATCCCGCCACCCGCCCTGTACAAATGGAAATCTACGAACTGACACTCTCGTATAGCGACGGTACGGTTTTTAATGTACCCTTTGACGCCTTGAAACCGGGAAACCAGATAAAACGGCATGAGATTACCGAGGCTTCCTTCTTCTTTGAAACCGAAGAGGATGCCGACGATCCGACTTTTTCTCTGACTCGAATCGAAGAGCGCCAGGATATGAATGAAAAACGGTCAAAAATCGCCCACTACGCCTTATGGATCTGCAGCGCTGTGATTCTTATGGTGGTAGGAAGGTTTGTCTATTGTTTCTTTTTTTTAGGCCTTTGATGCACAGATCGGCAGTGGTATTTTGTTGAACTTTATTTCACTCTTCAGATCCACAAAGCCGACATTTGCTCGATGCGAAATAACATCCAGAATCATATAATCGTAGCGCCGTTCGTAGATAACATACTCTCCCGATTCGATGCCGGCGCAGCCAAAGGAAAGAAGATATGACCCCGAACTCAGGATCATGTCATGGCGGAACTCAACCTCTATGAGATCCCCCTGCTCGAAGATACCTGTGGGGATATTCTGGAACTTAGTATTTGTCCCCGAAATATCAAACCCCTTTATGTCCTTTATGGTAAAGGCAAAAATAGGGTTTTCAACTCGTTGGTAAAAACGAATTCTCATCTTGAAGGTATAGGTATCGCCTGTTATCAGTTTTTGGACAGGTTCATCATTTTCATTAAATATTCCTGCTTCCAAAATTGACGCTCTGCCGTTGCCGTATCTGTTTTCATGGGGGTTTACCTGAAAGACATTGGTCCAGATACATTGGGTGTCGTATGAAAGCTCATTGTCGCTATCAGTGAGGTTCCGCTTTCGTTGCAGATCGGCATTCACCTGGCTTTGGCAGACCAGAAGACGATTATATTGATCGACGATCTCTTTCGGTTTTCCCATGCCCTTGAGTTCACCATAATCCAGGAGGAAGGCCCGATTGCAATAGCGGGTGATGAGATCCAGTGAATGGGTGACAAAAAGGATGGTTACCCCGTTGTCCTGAAATTCCCTGAATTTTTCAAAGCATTTTACCTGGAACAACGTATCGCCGACAGAGAGAGCTTCGTCAACTATAAGAATATCGGGATTAACATTAATGGCGACGGCAAAGGCAAGCCGCACATACATGCCGCTGGAATAACTTTTTACCGGCTGATCGATAAAGACACCGATATCGGCAAAATCTGTTATCTTGCTGAAACAGGAATCAATCTCCGCCTTTTTCAACCCCAAAATGGAGGCGTTGAGGTAGACATTTTCCCGGCCGGTAAATTCGGGATTAAATCCTGCGCCCAGTTCAAGCAGTGCGGATATTCTGCCTTCAACCCTTACTTCCCCGCTCGAAGGTGTTAAAATGCCGCAGACGATCTGCAGCAGCGTTGACTTACCGCTGCCGTTCCTGCCGATGATACCTATCGTTTCACCTTTTTCTATGTCCAGTGATATATCTTTTAAGGCATCAAAGGAAGTATGATACTTTTTCCTGCCTGGCCTGAAAGTTTCCTTTACTCGATCGGTATGCTTGGCATACAGCTTAAAGGTTTTGGTTATGTTATGTAAATCAATGATTTTTTCCACAATTCCACTTTGATAAAAATATTTACTGTAAATCGCGAAAAAGCTCCTGTACTGTTGGGAACTCTCGATCCACAAGGCCGGAGAAATTATAAAGTGTCAGCGAACTGCACTTTGAGCTTTCTGAAAATAGAAGCCCCGGCAAGAAAAATTGCTATGGTACAAACCCAAAAATATAGCGTTAAATCAAGATTGAGCCAAAAAGGCTTAAAAGAAATAAAAGTATCTCTATATCCCTGTACAATATAATACATGGGGTTCAGTTTAAGAAAAAACTGAACCTTGGGAGGCATCATGTTGATATCCCAGAAAATAGGGGTAGCCCAAAATCCTACCTGGACAACAACTCCTACTACCTGCCCGATATCCCGTATAAAAACATTAAGCGCTGATACTGCCCAGGAAACCCCAAGTATTAAGACAATCAGACATATATAATAGTAGAAAACCTGAAGATAAAAAAAGCTGATGGGCATCTGCTGGAAAAGAATAAGCACCAGCAGGACCGTGAGAAAGATTGCGTGCGTGACCGATCCGGAAATCAACTTAATAACCGGAAGAATCTGTGATGGAAAAAGGGTTTTTTTGATAAGATGACCGTTGGCAACAATCATTCCCACCGATCCCAGAACCACATCTGCAAACATGAACCAGGGCGCCATTCCGGCAGTGAGCCAGACAACAAAAGGTACATCACCCATTGGCTTGGATTTGAAGCCGACACTAAAGACAAACCAGAAGACACAGACCATGACCATTGGATGAATGAATGTCCAGACAAAGCCGAGCAACGATCCGACATATTGTGTTGTGATTTCCCGCCTGGCCATGGAAATTATCAGGCTTCGTTTCTCAAGGATCAGGTTAAGAAAATTAAGAAAACTGGTCAGCATCGGATAAGGTTAGTTTGGTTTGGAATATGCATCTTTTCAAAAAGGGAAAAATGTCAGAGAAAAACTTCAAATGAAACTATCTCACCCGGCTAAGCCGGAAAAGAACCTTCAGAAAGATTGTTTTTCTTGGGCAAAAAACCAAAAAGCAATCGGTAAGTGTACTAATTTCTTTTATCTTCGGAACATTTTAAAACATTACGAATATAATACGTTGGTTTGCTCTGCGACTCATGGTACGTCCTCGACAACATTTCCGCTATGAGTCCCATGGTAATGAATTGAACACCAACGAACATCAGCAGTATGGAGAGAAAGATCAAGGGCCTGTCAGACATGGCCATCCCATAGAACTGCCGTTGAAAAGTCATGGTCGCAGCAATAAGAAAACCAACTCCCCCGCTGAGCAACCCCATGGTGCCGAAAACATGAATCGGCCTGGTCGAATAACTCAATAAGAATTTGACCGTGACTAAATCGAGTATCACTCGGATTGTTCTGGATATGCCGTACTTAGATGAACCAAATCTCCTGGGACGATGATTCACTTTCACCTCTGTTATCGATATCCCCATGCCGCTGGCAATAGCGGGTATAAATCGATGCATCTCTCCATAAAGATGAATCGACTTGATCACTTCGCGTTTAAATGCCTTAAGTGTACAACCATAATCGTGCAGGTTTACACTGGTGGTCCAGGAAATTATTTTATTGGCGATCTGAGATGGCAATTTGCGGCTGAAAAACGGATCCTTGCGATCAAACCTCCAACCGGTAACCACATCATATCCTTCTTCTATCTTTTCCAGGAGCAGAGGAATATCCGCCGGATCATTTTGCAGATCGGCATCCATGGCAATTATGATTTCGCCTCCCGCCATATCAAATCCTGCAGACAAGGCTGCGGTCTGGCCGAAGTTCTTTCTCAATGAAATGATAATGACCTGTGGGTTTTCTTTTTGGATAGACTCTAATATCGATAAGGAATTGTCGGTACTGCCGTCATCTACAAATACAATTTCAAAGGTATATCTTGATCGTGCGGCTACTTCCTGTATTTCATTATAAAGAATCTCAATGTTCTTTTCTTCGTTGAGCAGTGGAATGATAATTGATACACTCATTATTTTCTGATCCTATTCTGATCCTAAATATCTATAAATCATTAGAAAAGTGTGAATTTTTTTTGAGCCGGACGCTTCATCCTACTTCAGCAAAAGATTGAGCCACGTAAAAGGAAGACCGATAACAGGGAGATTCAATGCTTCAAACCAAATTTCCGCCATTTTCTCATATCCTTGGCGACAGGGATGAACCATATCCGGTTCGCCGAGATATTCTGGAAATGGACAACCTGCATAGACTGCTTCCCAGTCTTCAATCATTTGCGGATAAAAATCCGCAACGACCACATCTTCTTCCTCAGCCATTTTCCTTATCAACGAATTAAGTTCTAGAATATTCTTATCTTGAGCATAAAAACGGGTGTCGGGAGTAAGTGTACCGATTATTGGTTCAAGTCCGGCTTCCCTGGCCTTTGTGATCATATATCTCAGGTTATCTATGGTAGCACCTGACGTGATACCATCCCAGTAATCATTGGTCCCTTCCATAATTAATATGTATTTCGCAGGTGGTGCTGCAGGCAATACTTTTTCTACAAGCCTGTGTATCCCGCCTTCAGGATAGGGGTATCTTTCCGTATTAGTCGTACGTTCGCCACCTAAACCAAAATTAAGAACATCGTGATAGTTATTGATAGCATCCGTGAGTTTCTCCAGATCGGTTTCATAGCCTGCTGGTTTTCTCGTATCTCCGTATCCCTCGGTGATACTGTCACCAAAAGCTATAATGGATTTTGTGGCGAACGAAGCTGTTGGCTGAGTAAAAATAACCGCAATAAATAAAATCGAGAGTGCCGAATTCTTCCAAAAATAATTTTTCCTCATATCTGCTTGCCCTGAACGGTGATCAATACCTTGTGAAATAAAAAATTCCGTGATTAATTCGTCACTTTCCCCATATACGATCCCAGGTATTTTACCTGTTCCGGTGTCTTTCCTGCACATTTAAAAGCTATAGAACTGTCATTCAGATCTTCTATACCATCCGGAAGTCGCGTTACACAGTTTTCTATTGCAGCCTTCCTGTCCAGGCGGTGCAACTTCTCAAGATGGCCGGGCGCAGTTTTATTTACCGTGCCGGAGTGCAGAATCGTGGAAAACTCACGCGGCCCTTCCTCGGCCAAGGTCGCCTGCCACTCTACTTTTATACTGCCGTTGGGGTCAACGATTATCTTCGGCAAATAATCTGAGACTTCATTCTCTGAATGGATTCGCGATGGTGCGGACCAGCTGTTATTACTATATTCCGACAGAAAAATATCATCCGCTTCCCCGTTGCTTCCCGCCCAGACCAGCAGCATTTTGCTTCTTTTTCTGTCATAGGCCAGGGATGGTCCAAGATTTGAGGAAAATCCCGTCAGAATCTCGGCCGGACCCTTGGACACTTTTCCATTTTTAATTATGGCAAAGTTTAGTTGAAAACCGCTACCTTGCGTGGAACTCCAGACTATAAAGGTTTCATTTTTCCCATTCATCTCGACAGCAGGGAGGAAGTTGGTGTCCCCTGTCTGCGTCAGTTGTGTTGGCCGCTGCCACCTGTTATCTGCAAATTGACTGTAGAACAATTCCGAACCGCTTTGATTTTTCTGCATCCAAGCTATTGTCGCGGTTTCCAATTCACCGGAAGCACCGACTGCAGCCCTATCCATGCCGGTAAGTACGATGCTGAAAAGAATAGCGGCAGCAACAACCGGTCTATAAAAAAACAGCACTATTTTCTTCATACTTAATGCCCTTATCTGATGTCAAAAAAGTAAAACCTGAATGCTTTATTGGTTTCTCTGTAATTTTCGGCAAAACTGAGAGCAAAAATTATCTCTCAGCCAAGGTTGAATCTTTGATTACAATTGACCTGAATTGAGAGTATTGAATACACGTTTTTCCACATTAAGAGCAAGCATAAAATAAACAATATCCAATTGTAATACCCAGCCTCAAAAGGTTTCATCTAGCTTTAACTTCAATGCTACAAATAAAATTAGAGCGTTACCCAAAACAGAAAAGCCTGAAGTTGCTAGAATTCTAGTTCCATAGAATTCCAACAGCTTCAGGCTGGATTGTAACGCTTCGAATGATGGTTCAGAATCAAAATATAGTCACAGGCTGCCCTTAAACTACCGGCAAAGAAAAATACTTACATTCACCCTGTATTTTTCCGTCACTCCTCTGAGGTATCCGATCATAGCAAGATTTTTCATCACTCTATTGACGCAGCAGGAGCGGCTGTAAAAATGGAGCTACAGGATGATCATTGCGAATTCTACTGCCTTTAGGGTAATCGGCATAAACTACAACCCTGCCCCAAGTATTATGGACAGTGGCCAATCCTGTCTCATCGATGGTAGCAACAGAACCTGCAGTTTCTGGCTGGTAGTTATGGGGATACCCGGCCGGATCGATATACCAGTCCACTTTATCAGTGATGTCTATTTTTTCACCGGCAGCTGTATAGCCATATGCGGTGAATTGCTGGGTTTTATTCTGCCAAAAAACACCGACGTTGTGCGGCTCTATTGTGAGACGAACATAATTTGGTTCAGAAGCTGCCGCTAAGCCTGCAGATGCGCTCAAAAATAAACATATTAAAAAATGTGTCAAAATGCGCATGCCTAGATGATGCCGTTTTTCCTGCGAAGAGAAGCTGTTCAATACTTTCACGCTGCGATCCTCCATATGAAATTACCCACAATATATTTGTTGTAATATGAATTTTTTCTAATTTCCCCAAAATTGGATATTTGTTCTTTCCTCAGCATTACATGTGGAGTTGGTATGACATAATGACGACAACATGGTACCTATCCAGTAAGAAGGAACATCTGATCCACGGTGTTTTACCAGAGTATTATTACCGATGTAATCCCAGGCAACGGCTTGATATGTCCTTCCATTATCCAGGGGGGCTATCTTCCAGATACGGCCCGTCAGTGAAGTCGATCCATAAGGCCATCTCGACACACCTTCCTTTGGTGCCCAATCCCATTTAACCCAGTACGGTTCATATCGTACGTTCCACATGTCATGTGTAACCTTGTAGTCGATCACCTGATACGGTGACTTGGCAGGATCTACAAAGCTTGTGACATTCACTACAGTTAAGGTTGTCTTTGCTGTTAAATGTGCAGCTTCAGCGTTTTTTAACAGACCGGCATCGGTGCCGGTCAACGCAAAGACGCAGAACATTCCAAACATCGCGCATGAAGTCT
Organism: Desulfopila inferna; assembly: GCF_016919005.1. Classification (NCBI taxonomy): domain Bacteria; kingdom Pseudomonadati; phylum Thermodesulfobacteriota; class Desulfobulbia; order Desulfobulbales; family Desulfocapsaceae; genus Desulfopila; species Desulfopila inferna. The sequence goes on along the minus strand of NZ_JAFFQE010000001.1, from coordinate 142,820 downwards.
TTTTGCCTATCAAAATAACACCTCTCTTCTAATACTATTAATTAAATCAGCCATTACCATTCCCGTAAGGGCATTCTTTACCATATATAAAAAAATATCTTCACTCGGAACAGTGATTAATCATGAAGAAATATCCGGATCTGTCAATTTCGTACAGATGCTTCCGTGGTACCGGTTCAACAGTTTTATATCGACATTTTTTTTTCTATTCTTTATGTATATGTTGCTTGGCTCGAAAATTTAAGATTGTTTCTATTTAAGCTTGAATTGCGACATGACTATACCTAATGGCTAGGCTGTATCTTGGTTATTGTTCAAATTTCTGAATCTAAGCCCAGAATAACCCAAACGAGTAATTTTTCAAGGTGGTAAGTAATTTACTGTAAGAAAAATCGTCAAATAATTCCAGTAACAAAATATTATGCAAAAAATTGAGATATATACTACCGGCAAATATTTACAAGACAATCCGACCTGGCACGAAGAAGACTCGTACTGGAAATCCGGCAATATATTTAATATGATGCAAGAAAATGAACTTATGCCGCAGACTGTCTGTGAAGTGGGCTGCGGTGCAGGCGAGATTCTCAGGCAGCTCTCTTTCAAACTCCCGGATGTTCAATTTTTTGGATTTGAAATATCACCGCAGGCATATGAACTTGCACAACAGAAGCAAAATGAGAGAGTGCAATTTTTTCTGGAGGATTTTTCACAGAACAACGAACAGTATTATGACATCCTTCTCGCCATAGATGTGTTTGAACATATAGAGGATTACTATGGCTTTCTACGCAAAGTCAGAGAGAGGGCTGCTTACAAAATCTTTCACATTCCTCTGGATATCTCGGTTCAAAGAGTCCTCCTGAGCAAACCCATCATGAAAAGGCGCCGCGAGGTCGGTCATATTCATTATTTCACCAAAGAAACAGCCCTGGCAACTCTGGAAGATACAGGCTACACCATTGTCGATTATTCCTACACAGCCTCGACCCTTGATCTTCCTGCACCGTCCCTCCTCTATTCGCTTGGGAAGATTCCTTTAAAAATAGCAGGCTTGCTGAACAAAGATCTCGCTGCCCGTATCCTGGGCGGCTACTCGCTCATGGTTCTGGCGAAATGATGGCTTTTAAATGTCCGGGTGCCGGAGTGGACAGGCATCCATTAATCCATCCAGATCGATGCTGATAACGGCACTGGCTAAGGCCGCAATGTCATCAAGGAGAGCTGGTTCCACCTTTTTGGTCAAATCCACTCGTTTATGCTCGTAAGGCTGGATATTCACGGAAAGGAAATAATCACGGAATTTAGTGCCGTCGCCACTGAGATCATCGGAAAACCTGACCCATACGGAAGGGATCCCATAAGCCTGCGAGACGATGACTCCGTGCAGCGAACTGGATATGGTAGTTTCACAGCGATAAATCTGATCAATGACGTGTTCAACAGGATTAAGAAGATCGATGACCAGAATTTTGTCGCGCCCGGAAAAATGTTCTTTCACCCTCCTGTAATCGACAAAATGCGGGATAAGACCAAGAGCATACACTTTTTCCAGAGTGGGACGATAAAACCGGGGAAGGAGTAAAGCAGGATCACCATATATCTCGGGACATTCATATCCCAGCTCGAGGAGTCCCTTTCTGGTTATCGGTCCGCGAACGGCCAATACCTTTTTGGGCCGCCTTATCTTCTGGTGCCTGTACATCATGCCGGTCCCCCAGACGATAGAGTTCCGGTTGGCCACTTCTATGACACTGCCTGTCATAATATAATGCTCGGCGAAACAATGCTTATTGCATAATAGTGGAGGTCTTCCGGTAATTTTCTCTATCAGATACGGGGTAATAATGTCGCCAAAATTTCTATTTCCTTCACCGGTCCACCAGAAGGCTCTTACTCTTCCTTTACTTCCGGTAAGGCCTAATCTTTCAAAATACTTTTTCATAGTTGTCAAAAATTCTGCAGTAAATGTCAGTTTTATATAAGTTTGCGCTTAAAGACGAAAAAATAAAATAAAGTGTCTTTGCATGCAATAAAGAGCAGCTGAGAAATCAGGGTTGCATAGATTATTCCAACAACCCCGAAAGGCTCTACAAATATGAAATCCAATAGGATATTGACCACTCCGAAAAACAATAAACAGACTGTCGAAATTTTGGCGTTCCCCGAGGGAGTAATATAACCAATACTGAGAAAGGTGGAAAAATATCTTATTGGTACGATGATGATGATGATGTTCATTAAATAAACAAGCGTATCCATATCGTAGCCGCCGAAAACATACTTGAACAGGTATGGGAACAGGAGGAAACAGCTGATGGCAACCGCACTACCCACAACCAAAAGCAACAGCACGTCTCTGCGGATGTTCTTTTGTAAGGAATCATATTTTTTCAGGGTAAAGTTGCGGGTGACATTAGGTGCAACTACGGTTGCCAGTATCTGAGCCGGCATTATGACCAGGAGGAACATCCTGTTGATAATTTCATAATATCCAATCTCTTCGATGAGATTGTAGTGTCCGAGAATCAATATATCGGCTCTGGTATATAAAAACAGTCCGATATCAGCCAAACCGATGACTATCGAATAGCCAACCACTTTCCTGACAATGGGAATATTGAGTTTTGCACGAAATGGGATTTTTTTTCTTCTTGAATGAAGGGCCAGAAGGATGACTAACAGGAGATAATAGACATTCTGGGAAATAAATGCTCCATGAAGTCCAAATTCTGAGATAAGCACGTAGAATAAAGGCAGAGATATGCCCGCGGATATCAAATAAACCAGAGAAACACTTCTGAACTGCTTCAGACCGCGAAAAAATCCATCCAATAAGGATGTCAGCGGAACCAGGAACAATAAGGGGATGCAGTAAAGTATATACCTGTACTGATAAAATACATCCCAGAAAAAAAACAGCGGTAAGGCAATCAGTCCTGACAGGACAATAATGAGCATTGCCGAATTGAAAAGGAGCAATTTCAGTTTTTCAGAATCTGATGCCGAATATTCAGCCGTGAATTTCGATGTAGCAATCGAAATTCCGAAATCACTGAAAATAATTAGAAGAAAGATCGTCGAAAAAACATAATTGTAGATGCCGAAATCATAGGGACTGAGTTGTCTGGCGCAGACCAGGAAAATGAAAAAGGTTGTTCCCTGTTTTCCCAGAATCTGCACAACCCTCCAGAGGAAATTATATATCGTTTCCTTGTGGTGGATGAAACCATGTATGAGGGATACCATCTATATTTTTAGTACCTTACAGATCATTTCCTTGTTTTTTTTTGCAAAAATAATCCGTCTAAGGGTTCTTAGCCAGCTCGGCTGGGTTAGCTGGGTGAGTCAGGGGAATAACCAGCACGACTGTGCAGTTGCGCTGCTATTGTGGCCACGCTGTCGCGGTGCAACTTATTCTCACTTCTTTATCTGAGAAATCCCTTTATCATTCCGATAATAGACCCGATATTACCTCTTCTCAATTCCCGAATTATCGTTTTAACAGCAAGAAACGGCAAGAGCAAACAAAATGAACATCTTTGCAGATTGGTAGAATGCCGCCTGAGAAAACGCTTGAAGTTGAGCGTCTTGACTTTGGTATATTCTCCGGAATATCCGGAAAAACCTGTCTTGCTTCCCTTATGATGAACTATCGAATCAGGAACAAAAAGAAAAGGAACACCGGGAACGCTCGCCCGCATGACCATATCGAGATCTTCATAACCATAGGGATCAAAAGAGACATCGAATTTTTCTGCCCTCAGCAGGGCTTCACGATGCATCAAAACAGTGGTAGGCACACATCGCGGAAACTTCTCGTCATCGTATTGGCCATTGTCTTTTTCCCCGTGGCCGCGCGTTTGAGTTGATCCAAGATAAAAATTCACCTTAGCACCGCCTGCACAATCCAAAATATTGTCCTGCCCCATAAGGTAGAGTTTGGGAGAAGCTATCTGTATTCCCAGATCGTTATGTTCTATTAATCCATCGACAAGCTTATCTAAAAACGAGGGATTGACGACAATATCATTATCCATGAACATAACAAACTCGAAGCCGAGAGTGCCAAGGGCATAATCGATCCCCACGTTACGGCCGGCTGCAGCTCCTAAATTGGCTTGGTTTCGAAGGCAATGTATCTGGGGATAGATTTTTTTGACAGCTTCAACTGTGCCGTCCGTCGATCCATTGTCGACAAGAACAATATGTCTATTTGGATAGTTGCATCCGGCGAGACTCTCCAGGCACTGCAGGGTTATCTCTTTCTGGTTGCAGGTGAGGATTATCAGGACAACGGAAGGTCTGTCAGGGCTTACCATCATGAACCATTCACCTTCAGCTAACTTATTATCAGTCTGTCAAAAATTTTGAGAGTTTCTTCAGCGCACTTTCGCCAACTGAAGATTTTTGACCGTTCAAATCCCTTTTGGATCATGCTCTCCTTGAGCTTCTCATCCGACTGAACTTTCACTATCGCCGCGGCTATCGCATCGGTATCTGTAGGATCAACTGTTATCGATACATTCTCGGTCAATTCCTTGAGCCCGGTGCCGTCCGAAGTCACAATCGGGCATCCACAGGCCATAGCTTCCGTTGTTGGAATCGGAAAGGCTTCAATTATTGTGGGATAGAGATATAACTGGGCCAGTGAATAGAAGGCCGGAAGATCTTCCTGATCAACCAGACCCGTAAAAACAATATGGTCACTTACCCCCATGGCCTTGAGATCATATTCTTCTGCATAGAGGTGACAGTCTCTACCGACAACAACGAATTTTTCTTCCCCGCCCAGCTGACGATATTTGGCATATCCTTCAGCCATGCCCTTGAAATTTTTGCGGGTGTTGCGTGCGCCATGATCATACCGGATAACCGTGAGCAGGAAACGCTCAGGCAGATCATACTTCTTCCGTATTTTCTTCAGCTTTTCAGGGTCGGTCACCGGCTTAAAAATTTTGTTCGGCCCGAAATAAATAGTTTGTATCTTATCTTTACACCATGGAAATGCATTAACAAAACCATCCGTTGAGTAATCGGAAACCGAGGTAATAAAGTCTGCTTTTTTAAAATAAAGAGGCATTACCCGCTTTATGTAAAAATTGTCTATTGCTGTATATACCTGATCGTAGGGCGGGATAAACCAGTCTGCTCCGTGGACAGCCATAACCGTTTTGGCCGATGTAAAAAGAGGAACCGTGAATTTTGGGTTGAAGACAAGATCAATTTTTTCTTTTTTTACAGCGCGCGGAATAATAAACTGATCCCAGACCGCCTTATTTCCGCCTTTGAGCAATATTTCCCTGCAGTTGTCGTAATGTTGATATAAGCCCAGGTGCTTATCTGTCTTATAGAAGAGAACATATTGATTTTCCGTGTCTATCTCGAGTAATTCCCTGACTATATTTCTCGCATACACACTGATGCCACCAACTTCGTCGGCCGATCGCATCATGATACCAATTCGACTCATTCTATCCTCAACAATATTTTTAAGATGATCTGGTAAAAAGGTTACCACGATGTCAGATGGCTGGATACCAGGTTTGATAAACAAGGCGCGGTGTTTCAGGCAGTCAGGCATTCCCGAAGAGGGAGTTTATGCCCTTACGGGTGCTAATCACGACACCATCAACTCAAGCAGGGCTTGCTTAATCAGCGCTATTTCTATACGCATGAACCTTACCGGGGATCCCTTTGCAAATCGAAAAAGGTTCTACCGATTTTGTCATAACTGCGGAAGCCGCGACAATTGAACCATGTCCCAGCGTGACGCCTCCCAATACGGAAGCATTGCCGCCAAGCCAGACATTATTCTGGATATGTACCCCACCGTCATCCTGAATTCCTTGCAGGCGGATAGGTATTTCCAGGTCTTCGGTATGATAATTCCCTCCCCCAATCACGAATGCCCTTTGACCAATAATGACGTCTTCACCAATAATGACAGGACAGTTGCTGGTCGACTGGATTATTGTCTGGGCATTTATTCCGGTATTTGTTCCGACTTCAATTGTGCCGTTTTTACAGGACAGCATGACATTGTTGGAAAGCATGACATTATCACCCAGTGCTATAACTATTTCCTCTTCCGGATTCCTGGCATCGAAAATACAACCATCGCTGATGACTACCCTGTTGCCGATGGCAATCCTTCCAGGATGACGCAGGACCACATTTGCACCGAACAGGACTCCCTTACCGCAGGAACTGAAGAGGCGCGGCCAGAATATTTTGCGTAGCATCATACCGGCGGCCCCCGGAATCCAGCTCAGCAACAGGCAGAATTCAAAATAGAGGAAGTAAAAAATAGACCGTTTGCCTACTATCACATCAAGATACTGGCTGAATACAGATCCATTCCCGGTTATTGCCTCATGGGTTTTTTTCATTTTTTTACCTGATTACTCCTAACCCTCAGCTCAAGGCCGGGGCCAGAAAGTACTGAGTTTCAGGGGTAATCAGATTTTTTTGATTACCGATCAAGCTCAGTCAACGATGTTTGGATGTTCGGTAAGGTTTGACCCGGTCTCAGCTCGATTTTTGAAACGCGTATACCGGCCATTCATTACAGATAGCCTTCAGACTTATACCATTCTCCAGTGCGCCTTAAGCCTTCATCAAGGTCAATCTTTGGCTGGTAGCCCAGCTCCTTCCTGGCTTTGTCGATTTTAAAAGCACGGTTCTGCCTGTACCAGTCTACCCGCCGGGGAAAAATAATCGGTGCTATTTTAAATGGTCTGCATAGTTTTTCGCATATATGACCGGCAATAACCACCGGCATCACCGGGAAATGGGGAATTCTGACATCCACCCGCAGAGCCTTGGCCGTTTTTAAAACAAGATCCTTGATTTCAACATAATGCTCATCAGCGATAAGATAGGCTTGTCCATCGCCTTTGCCATCCTGCATGGACAGCATGCAGGCGTCGATCAGATTATCGATGTAGAGGGGGTGATAATACGTTTTGCCACTGCCGAACATGGGAAACATCCCCCTGCTCACCCTCTTGAATATCATCTGAAATCGTTCCGGGTCACCCGGACCATAGATAGCAGCCGGTCTGAGAATAACCGTCTTCATGCCCTTCCGGAAGAACTCCTGCACCACAGGTTCAGCTTCATATTTGGTTTGCTGATAATAGTCCGCCGGCTGTATGGGGGCATCTTCTCCACCTGGTGGATTGTCTATATTGCCATGAACCCCACAGGTACTCATATAGATAAATTTTTTTACCTTACAGGCATAGGCCTCTTCCAGAACGATACGCGTGCCCCCGACATTGACCTCCCGGTAATAACTATCGGGAACATTCATTTCCCGAAATGCTGCAGCCAGGTGATGAACAATATCGACTCCCTGCATTACTTTTCTGACGATCTCCCTGTCTGTAACCGTGCCGATCACCACTTCAGCGCCCCACTCTCGCAGCTCTTCGGTTTTCAGTCCTTCCTGATAGTCCAGAGCTATCACATCATGATTTTCATCCAGCAATCGCCGCACCAAGGCTTTTCCAGTAAATCCTGTTCCACCTGTTACTAAAACTCTCATTTATATCCCCATCCTGCTGCTGTTATCTGAAAAATCTATTATGCCAGATTGACACATTCATCAAAGCCCAGAGGACATGATTATGATTCTGCTTCATGGCACAATGTTCATCTATTAAAATATTGACGTATTCCATATTGGTGTATTGCCGGAGCAGCGGTGAATCATTCAACAGATTCACCATATATTCTTTAAGATCACCCCGGAGCAGGTGTTTTACCGGCAAACTATATCCCTGCTTGCCCCGGTTAACGATCTTCTGTGGCAAAAGCTCCTTAAGAGCCGCCCGGAATATATGCTTGGTGGTCAGGCCCTTGAGTTTCCAGTTGCCCGGCAGTCCGGCAAGAAATTCAACAAGAACATGGTCGAGTAATGGCACCCGAACTTCAAGAGAACTTGCCATACTCATCTTGTCGACCTTCATCAATACGCTGTCGGTCATCATATAGCGCATATCCAGGTATATTTGCCGGTTTACCGGATCAGTGTCGCCGCAGCGTTCAGCATATTCGCGCACCAGCCTGAAGGGATCAGCAACAACATCACCAAAAAATTTCTGATTGAACAGATTGCCGACCAGTTTTTCACTGGTGAAATACTGCCAGCGCAGGTGATTGCCCTCTGCAGGAAGATTGGCACCTTCGACAAAACGCTTGAGCATATTGACGGCGCCTTTTTTCTGGGCCTGGTCGGGCAACATGCCGACAAGCCTTCCTATCACACCTCGTCGAACAGGACCCGGCACTATATTGAAAAGCGAAGCAATCCTGGCAGCCTTGAATCTGTCATACCCGGCATAACTCTCATCGGCGCCTTCACCGCTGAGGCAGACAGTTGCATGCCGGCGCGCCTGTCTGCATAAAAGATACAGGGGCACGGTGGAGAGATCGGTCATCGGCTCGTCAAGATGATATAGCGTCTTCTCGACATATTCGGGACGGATATCATCCAGCATCAGCACCTGGTGGTCAGTATCACAATATTTGGCGACAATGGCTGCATAATCAAGCTCGCTGAAGCTGCGATCCTCATAGCCGATTGTAAAGGTTTTCAAGGGACCGGAAATATACTTGCGCATCATCGCAACAATGGCGCTGGAATCAAGTCCTCCCGAGAGAAAAACACCCAGCGGCACATCACTCATCAAGTGACTCCGTACAGCATCGCCTAAGAGTTCCTTTTGGGTTTCGACTGCTTCTTCAAAAGATATTGTGCTTTTGCCGCCCATCTTCAGGTCCCAGTATCGGGTAATCCTGCAGGAATCCCCAGTCAATTCAAGATAGTGACCCGAAGGCAGCTTAAAGATGTCCTGGAACATCGTCTGGGGAGCAGGCACGAATTCAAAGCCGAGATAATCATACAGTGCCTGGAGATTTACCTGCCGGTCTACCTCTTTTGCTTCGAGGATCGCTTTGATCTCGGAAGCAAAGATAAACTTTCCTGCCTTATGATAATAATAGAGGGGTTTTATCCCTATTCTGTCACGGGCGATAAAGAGCTTTTTCCGAGCTATATCATATATGGCAAAAGCAAACATTCCCCTGAAATGTTGCAGGCATTCTACCCCAAATTCCTCATAACTATGTAGAATTACCTCGGAATCAGATTTACCTTTAAAGACATGTCCCTTGCCGATGAGCTTATCGCGTAACTCCAGATAATTATATATTTCACCATTGAAAACGAGGCAGAGGGAATTATCCTCATTGAACATCGGCTGCCTGCCCTGATCGCTCAAATCAATAATGGACAAACGCCTGTGTCCCAGAGAACAATGGCTGTCACAGAAAACACCTTCCTGATCCGGGCCACGATGGGCAATGGTGCCGGACATTCTGCTGACCAGCTGCTCATCGTTCCAGTTAAATCCGCAAATTCCACACATTTGAAAGTTCTGAATAAAACCTGGTTAATTTGAATTGAAAGGCTGAGCGACTATACTCGTTTTCCACCTTTTCAACGGCAGATGCTGCTAATCCTGCGCTCTTTCTCTTGTCGGCAAGTCCCTGCATAAAAGATTCCGCCATACTCACTCCATCAGGTTCCGCCAACAGCGCTGTGGAATCGTCCAGGACCTGGGTATGGCTTGTTATTCGTGTGGCCACGATGGGAATGCCTGAGGCCATATACGAGTATATCTTCATAGGCGTATTTTCTCCATCAACACGCGGAGAAACAAGCAGATCCGCTTGCCGCAAATACATACCGAGCCTATCCAGAGGCCGTGAGCCAATAAAGAATACTTGTGAAAGAATTGCAAGCTCTTCCGCTTTTTTGATATATTTTTCTATACCCGGCCGGCTTCCGCCTATGATGACCAGACAGCAGTCCGCTCTTTTCTTCGATAAAATCCGAAAGGCCTCGAGAAGCAGATCTATGCCCTGATACTTCTCGAGATTACCCACGTAAAGCAGTATGTCGCCCGACGAACCGACAACATCACGAAGCGATTCATATTCACATTCCGCCTCGGAAACAAGACTCACATCTTCAAGACGCAGCAGGGGTATGCGGGAATCTATGCCTCTTACCTTTTCCTCCAGGACCTTACATACGGCAACCGCTCCATTGCTGTAGCGTACCGCCGCATTTTCACAGAAAGAGAAAAATCCCCGCATAGGCCGGATAAACGAAAATTTTTCTATAATCTGATCGCTAAGCCAGGAATCAATGTCATAGATGTAGGGAATCCTGAAAAATAATTTGAGAATCATTGCAATAAATACCGATTCTTCCACTGCATGAATCATGTCATAACGCGATCTGCAACAAAGCCGCACTGCTCCAGTCAACATGAAGAAATCACAGATGACTTTTTTGAAGGAAAATCCCGGTCCGATATTGCTGATTCCAGGTACGGCCAAGGTCCTGTGAATGGTGATATCGCTGAGATCGACATCTTCTCCCTCATGGAAGACCAAGAGTTCAACCTCATGACCTGCACCCTGCAAATCTTCAATGAGCATACGCACGGCAATGGGGGTGCCCCGGTTTTGGAAAAAAGGCTGAGGAGCCAATACTAATATTTTCATTGGCTTTTTACTTTTTCCAGGTGAACGATTATGGGAGAACCAAGAATTGAAGTAAGCCCGGCAGCTGCAAAAATCTTTTCAGAAATCCTTGAGAATCCAACGGATCCGAGTTTTCGATGGAGAACCATTGGTAGAAAGAATTCCGGATACAGACCTATCGGGCGGCATTGATATCTTTTGAATTCTTCGCATATCTGCGCTCGGGAAAACAGCTCAAAAGGTCTGGTGTTTCCTTCCATGATTTTTTTTACTTTGAATAATGCGGCATTCAATATATTGGCGCTGCGAATATCCGGATAGTCGATAATTACGCCCTGCCTGGCAACACGTGACAGTTCTTTGAGTAACTCCCGCCATCTTTGAGTGTGCGGCACCAGGCGAAAAGCCAGAACGACATCAAAGGCATTATCAGGATAAGGAAGAGCCAGGGAATTGCAGGTAAGAAATGAGTATTTTTCCGTACTCAATTGCTTTTTCAGCTGATTTTCGCAGCTGTCATCGCTCCCGGTTACAGTGACGTCGTACCCCGTCTTGATTAAAGGAACGGCCAGCTGTCCATGCCCTCCCCCCACATCCAACAACGCAGGGTTATCATACATTTCCAGTAGCGAAACAACCTTTTTTAACTGCATTTCGAGAAAGAACTCTCCGACCTTTCCGGAGAATCTGGTTGCATAATCATCCGATGCAGTTTCGATGTCAGCAGTTTCAGGAAAATTACTCATGACCGCTTCCCTAAAGCCGGAGCAGAATTCCGCCAGTCGAAAGCATTCTCAACTTCTTTGATTTCTCGAGAGATTTTTTCTTCTTTCCAATCAAGATGTAGCGCCATTCGTTCGGCAATTAAAGTAAGTATTTTAGTCGAAGGGCATTCTGCCGAAGCCACAGGTGAGCGGCGGAAAACAATATCGCTGAGCGTCCGGGCCATCTCCTCCTTTATAAAATATTTTACCTCTCCGCCATAGAGCGGCGTGTCAGCACAGAGCAAATCGTTATCGGCAGCTATATATTTTCCGACCTTTCCGCTCAAACTGCCATAACGGTCCTGAAGCAACCTGCCATGAGCGTGGCTGTTCTCAGCCTTATTTTCTTCTGCCCCGGAAGGATTTAAGGAAAACTGGATTTTTTTCGGCAGCGGAAATCCCAGATAGGCTGCAACTTTTTTAGCGGTAGAAAAAGCAACCAGCGGAGCAGTTGTGTATTTGACACTTTTTATGGTAAAAATGCCTTGAATAGGATTTACAACCTTCTTAGTCAAATCTGCAACTTCCGTCTCCTTAACCAGTTGAACCTCATCCTTTCTTGAGGCATGCGAATATGCCGGAACCAGTCCGGCATGGACATTACCGACCTCGTCCAGTGTAAGTGCCGCTCCTGGAAAGATATCATTTACTTCCCTCAGGATGTCTTCGATATCACCCCGATCAGCCTTCACCGCTGAAGTATTTTTATCAAAACTATAGGTAGTGCCGATCATGGTATAACCGCGCCAGGGAACAAAAAAGAAAAACCGACCATTCTTTTTAATAACGGCGTCTTTATCAGTAAAATCAGCTTCACCGGTTAAACCGATGGCCGTATCGTCGAGGAGCTTCCTTTTCACAACGACATTGACAGCTTTAGCCCATTTTTTCTGCATATCTCTTTTGTTTTGATGCCTTCCCAACAGCCTGTCATTGTTCGATCCTGCTGATATTATCAGTGCTTCTGCCTTTATCAGCAGGTCGTTGCCGCTTACTGAATCATATGCCCTGACTCCAACAGCCTTACCGGCTTCTACCAGTATTTCTTTGAGTTCGAGATAATTGGCAACTGTAGCACCGAGCTGAACCGCCTGCTGCACAAATGCAAGCGTCAATCTTTCTGAGTTGAGCGCAATGGCGTCGTGCCATATCGCCCCTCCTGTTTTTCCGGTCCAGTCGATCAAGGGAAACTGCTTCCGGCATTCCTCGAGTGAAAGTATTTCACCTGCTGGTATTCTACATTCCTGCCGAACTCCCCGGTTCCGGTCAAATGATATAACATCATTGAGCAAAAGGGCCAGCCGCATTAACATTTTACTTCGCAGCCCCCAACCCGAGTTCGGTATAGCACAACGAAGAGCCCGTATATTCTCCGGAGATAGCTGCGACATCAAACGCCTGGAAACAATCGACTCCCGCATCCGCTTGATATTAAGATGCTGTAAGTAGCGGAAACCTCCATGAATGATCTTCAAACTGTTGGCAGAGGTGGCGCCGCCGAAATCGGCTTTTTCGATGAGAGCGGCTTTCATTCCCTGTTCCGCACACTGCCGGACAGCAGCGGCGCCATGTATGCCGCCGCCGACTATCAGTACATCAAAACTCTGTTCGCCCAGTTTTACAATATCTCTTTTCATCAATAACTTATCTTCAGTTACAGGAAATGCACCTTAAAAAACAAGCAGCAAAGCATGTATTCTTAATTCAGCTTCCATATATTTTTTTTAAATGGACAAGGTCTCGAACTACCTCAAAGATTACAGTAGGAAACCTGATTTTCGAGCCTGGCTTTTCCTGCCAGACATGGAGTGGGTATTCTATGATTTCATGGTGCATCAAGCGTAATAGCAATTCCACATCAAATATCCAGTTTGAGTTAAACGGCTCAGAGAATCCGGGTTCGAGCATCTCTTTTTTAAAGATTTTAGCACCGCACTGGGTATCGTAGTAGCTAATGGAAAAAAGAAAAGATACCAATGTACAAAACACACGCCCCAGATAATGTCTGACCAGAGACCTGCTGATATTGCTGCCCATTCTTTTGACCCTGCTGCCTACGACACCATCTGCGTCAGCACCAAAACACTCAGAAAATTTATAGAAATTTTCTAGTTCAGCAAGAGGAATGGAGAGATCGGAATCCCAAAAGCCAAACCAGGTAATTTCCTTGTCCAAACCGGATTTCTTTATATAAAGAGCTCCCTGCCGTATGGCCTCGCTTTTACCTTTATTCTTCTCAAGGCTGACTACGTGCCAGTTCCTGCCGACATGAGGACAGAGCACCTCTGCGGTGTTATCCGTTGAGCCATCATTGACAAAAACAAAGATCAGATCATCTGAGCAATGCCGTAAAAACTCTTTAATATCAAGACGAAATTCTTCATTATAGCAGGGAATGACTAAACAGATTTTTTGACGATTGCGCATAGAGACAAACCCGGCAGAGATATTTTCAAAGTTCTGTGCAAAAACCTGTTCAGGAAAAAATCCAGGTTGAGCAGAAAAACCAATGAGCGAGTGACATAGTCCGACCTGGAATATTTCCAGTTGCTGACGGAATTGCTGTATTCTCTTCTAATTCCGCATCGTGACAGCAGTTTTCCTGCTCCCTTGAGCAAAAGAAGGGAAGTATAGAAATAAAAGATCTTTTCCACAACAAAATCATTGCCTACAAGAACCTTGGTGAGCCTTTTTTTATCATACCTCCTGAAGTGTTTGAGGAAAACATCATGATCGCCAAACAGGCATTGATACGCCGGCACCGTGATTATCATCCTGCCCTCCTTTTGCAAAAGTGAGCTTACATTGCACAAGAAGGCATCTTCATTCTCCACATGCTCAAGGACATCCAGAAGAAAAGCCAGATCAATGGAACCGGCTGGAATCTCAGCTGTAGAGGAGACTTTGGTTATCCGGGGAGAAACAGTATCATTATCAGTATAATGAATATCGCAGGCATATAAACTCTTACCGCTAAACTCTGTGACTTGCCTGGCGAAATAAAGGTCTCCCGAGCCTATATCGGCCATCGAGTCGGAAATGAACTGCCCTGTAAGCTTAAGGATAGAGTCTGCTCTTGAGATTTCCCAGGGATGCCGGTGAACACTTGCATTTTCAATTTCTGTTAAATCCATGGTATTCCTCAATCGGGTATTCGCTCTTTGTATGTCTTCTTATGAATAAAAACACGGGCAGCAAAAGGCTAAGCAGGCCGATAGCAAGGAAGACCCGGGCTATGGGCAGCCACTTTGGCTTGTAGGTAAAGATAATATGGTATTCTCTCTCTTCCGGCAGTATCAGCGACCTGAAAGTTATGTTTGCAGGTTTAATTGCCAGCGATACCTCATTGACAGTATCAAAAGCATTCCAGCCGTCATATACATTGTCATTGAGCACCAGGATTGCAGGCCCCCGAACTTTGCCTAACTCAAGATTATCCCCGCCATCTTCCACAATGGGTACGCGCGAAACCCTGGCACTATAATTTCGGCAGAATACCTGCTCTTCTTCTGAAAGATCCTCCAGATAAACGTGTCCAAGCTGAAAGGTAGTTGTACTTTTAAATTCCTCGACAACATCCTTGAGACTTGGATAATATTGACATCGTGAGGCAATATAGGCTCGCGGCAAAGCGGTTCTGTCAAGGTAAATGTAGTACTGATCCAATAGTCCGAGAAATTCCTTGTTGTTTTCATCCAGGCCGAAGATAAACCTATTGGATGATACTTCTTCTTTTTTACGGAACTGAATTCGATTCCCAGTAATCTTTTCGTAATATTGACGCTTAAGATGATCTGCAAAACGTATATGTACGGCATAACTTCCTTCTGCCAATAAAGAGGCGGATACATAGCTGTCCCATCCGGCCATGGTGAATTTTTCATCCTGGAGGTGCTGTGCTACATCATGACGTACAGCCTTTCTGGCCGGGATGGCGATTTCCTCGTCTTGTCCCTTGAGGATGATATAGACAGCAGTCGAGTCCAGACTCTTTTGCCCTGCACCTATGGCCCAGCCTCTAAAGTAGAGATAGTCACGGGAACCGGCGATAATATTCGTCATTGCATTTTGGGGAAGATCCTGGTTATTGAATTTCATCTCATCAAGATGAATAGTGCCGCCTTCCTTTTTTTCCCAGGAGGACCAGTCGGGAAATTCTGCTTCTCCCCCGCCATAATATCTATCGAGAGATCTTAAATTAGTGGAGGTCAGTCCCCATGCAAAACGGTTTTTGGGGGCATCAATTGATAAATGTCCGGCCCGAACGGTCTTGAAGAAATTGGTCCGGAATATCTGCGTGCGCCTGGGCAGCAAGGGCGTTGCCCCCGTATCAATAGTGGCCAGACCATGAGAAACATAGGTGCCGTTGCGATCGATAATCCTTGACTCGACTAGGGGTATATCGCGTTTCTTCAGTTCATCGAGAATATGATCGATTTCCTGGTTATCTCTGTCTTTCAACGCATGAAAATCGGAGGGTAAAACAAGGGCATTCTCAAAAATGACCAGCCCCAGCAACAGAAATGGAAGAAGAATGCTGATGAATCTGCTTTTGCGCAAATACAGGCATAAAAAAATCCCTCCGAGCGCTGCCGCGAAAACTACCAGCACCCTGAACAGAATACGCTGTCTCTCAATGACTACGAGTTCCCACAAATTTTGTTCGGTTGCCAGAGGAGCAGCAAACCAGACAAGAGGAATAACAGCCAGAAAAGCAAGGGAAAGCAAATGTTTCCAGGTAGTGGAAATAGCCGATCCCCTCTTTCCACAAATCCCGACAACCTCCTGAAATCCCCTGGCGGAAAAAAATGAAAAAAACCAGAGAAAGATAGAGAAAAAATAGACATAAAAATATGATTCCCGCAAAACAGGAGGGCTGGCCACCATTTTATTAAACCAGCCAGGCCCTATGGCAAACATCTTCAGGATTATAAAAAGGCCGCATAACAGGGCTCCAACCTCTCCAGCCCCAATTCTTCTGATATTTTTTATAGTTGAGGCAATTCCTGCTAGGAAAAAAGCGACGGGGATCAGCCCGAGATAGGTTCGGCTGTCACCGTAAAGATGTGGTCCCGATTCAAGAAATCGTGTTAGATTTTCAGCAAAAAACGGCATGATATCGGCTGCGGCATATTGTCTCAGGCCGACATATCTGTGTGACTCAGAAGCGGCCAGGAGCTCTATTATGGAAAATATCTGGAATGAAGAAAGTGCAAATCCGGCAATATGAGCGAGCAGCAGATCCTGAAAAAAAGGCTTAAGCTTCACCTCTTTTCTCCATACCCTGCTCACCAGCAAAGGAGTGAAGACCAGGATCACCAGAATGGCGCACATCATTGAAGCTTCCGGGAACCCGCAGGTTACCATCATAAAGACCGCCAGCACCAGACCGGCAAAAACCCTAACTCTTTTCAGGGTATACCATGAAGGCTGCTCCAGGGTCCGGCAGAGAAAATAGAGGTACCATACACCCGCCAACAAGCCATTTTGCCAAGGATTGTTCATCCACCTCATCACGTATAGTGCATAGACAAAGGTGACAATAAAATATATAGACGGAAGTTTTTGAAAACCCAAAAACCGTCGAGCAAGAAGATAGGTCCCCAGCCCCAGCAGCACCAATCTGGCGGCGACAAAGACATTCCAGAAGATATTTTCATCCAGCCAGCTGAACAGCACAGTCAGAGGGAACAAGGGGGCGGCCTGAATATCGTTGGCCAGAACGGGCATTCCCATGGTACGCAACGAAGACCACAATATATTGGCATTGTTGTACAACTCATATTGAAAAACCCTGAACGAGGGCATGAAATTGGCCCAGCTTACTGATGGATCGCTGATCTCCCAGCTATTAGCATGCATAGGACTGGTCTCAAAAAAAACAAAACCCGGGTAGAAAAGACATAGCAGGAAAAAAGATCCCATAAACCCAATGATGATGTCCCTTCGCCCATGCCTATATGTGCTTTGGCCATTTGAAAAAGTGTTCATAAGAAACTTTAACTTAGATGTTAGACCGTGTTCGGAGTATTTTATTAAGACAGGAATGCATTTTAATATGCTTTCTTACCTTATCCTGAAATAATTTTCGATATTTTCGGGAGGAGTACTGCGGTAGGAGGTAGAAAGGTGTTGGATTAAAAGCACATGTCAATTATTTGTTCCTTCTTCTAACGGCTGATTTCCAAATAATAAAAAAATACAGAGGCAGCCAAAAAAACAAAACCGCCAGATTTTCTATAACTCTAATGGATACAAGAAATACCGGTATGATTTCTTTAGGGACGCCTGCACCGACTAAAGCTATAAACCAAGCCGCATCCGCAAAACCCAAGGCTCCCGGAGTAACACTTATTAATATACTTGCCTGCACCAATCCTATTCCAACAAAAATCTCAAAAGGGGTGATTCCGACTCCCACTGCCATAGCCGCCAGCCAAGCCCGAACTGTCAACATTAATTGACCGATGGCTGTAAGAAAATACGCCCTTAGTATTGTCTCTTTTTGCAAAACATCCCATTCATCTAATCGATTCAAGGCATCTATCTTTTGCCACTGCTTACGCTTTCTTATAAATGAGAACATGCCCAAAAAATTAACCAAAGAAGCTATGGTTATTTTCAGCAATCTCAGCCATAAAGAATAATGTACCAGGACAAGTAAGCTGATAATTAAAAATTCAGCGATTGATATAACAATGACTTGCTTAATTGTTGCTACACCTGAGAGTAGCAATAATAAAGGCCAGCCGAACATCAGCATGAAAAAGCCATCAAATACCTTATCTAACAAGACCGATGCCGCGCTATTTTTCATCGATATTTTCTGGAATTTATTTAAAGCAGCTGCCTTTCCAACAAGAGATCCGGCGGTATGGGGAAGGACGGTACCAACAGCCAAGGAAGAGAGTGAATAAAAGAAATAGGTCATGTTGTCCGTAATCTTTCTACCTAGCAAGCTATTTACTATTCCTCCCCAACGAATTGCAAAAATAAAAATCATAAACCCGGAACCACAAAAAGCAGCTAAAAGCCAGATGTAATTAGGATGTTTGATTTTTTCAAAAGATTCAAAACCACCAAAATAGAGCAATCCACCAAAAGCGATTAAACCCAAAATAGTTAAGAAACAATACCTAATCTTGCCATTTTGCTTCGGTAAACTCATTCGATTTTTCTCTGGCAATGCGGGGAAAGAACTATTATTATCAGTCATTGATCGTTATTAGTTGACTCATGATTAGCAATAATTTCTTATTGTCAAATTCGTTCACGGACAATCCGACCTCCGCTCAGAAGAGAAAAAAACCACTTCCAGCATATTCAATGATTTCTTTAAATTGTTTTTCATACCTTTTGAATGAGTGATAGAATAGAATTCTTTTTACTTTTCTTTGAATAGTTTAACCAATAAGGAAAGAAGAAGAGGAATAAGACAGCGATTACAATACCCGCTATATAAGCACCTACATTTTTGGGAAAAGAAAGGCCGATGTATTTCATCTTGTTTATAATACCGAGAACATATTTGATATACCTCCGAGAATAACTCGATGGCGATTCAATTCTTGCAAAGAGAGCGAACCTGTTTTTTGTAATTCGAATGAGCTTAATCAGATCCCGAAAAACAGTGGCCTTTTTTCTGATCTGGTTGTGATAAATCACTGCTTCGGGGCAATACAGCATCTTCCAACCATGCCGCTGCAATCGCAATGAAAGTTCGGTGTCCTCGCAATACATGTCAATATCTGGATCGAAGAGATAATTACTTGGAAAAACAGCACTTCTAACGAAGAAGCCTCCACCCGTCATAAAGTTTGCCTCACGTGATTGTCTTTCCACCTCAATATATCGTACATATCCATAACTTGTGAGTTGATATTCATAGGCCGGTAATTGAGTACTTTCGGCATTCCTATATTTATCAAGAGGCATTATCCATGGCATAATCATGTTGGTATTTACACCGGCAACCTCAGGATTCTGATTAATCATCCTCATGCCTTCAACTACAAATCGTGGATGAAGAATTGTATCCTGATTTACACAACAGATAACCTTCCCCTCTGCCTCTTGAAACAGTAAATTGTTGCTTTTAACAAAACCAATATTGCCATAGTTATCTTCTAATACCTTTACCCACTTATATTCCTCCTTAACTATCTTCGAGGTATCATCTGACGAGCAGTCATCCCGTAGAATAACTTCTAGGAAATATGCATTTTTTTCGATCTCTGCTATGGAATCAAGAAGAAGTCTTATATCTTTCTCACCATTAAAAGTTGAAATCAGAATAGATAGATCCATCATTCCTTCTCTTTTTTGAAAATAATGCGAACTGCGGAACCCTTTCCAAGCAAAGACTCAACGAAAGCAATAGGTAAAAAGATTACCTGCAAACCAAGATATAGGCCAAGCAATGGTTTCGACATAGAAAAGCGCAACCGTTCGGGCCGTAGAAAAGGAAAAATAGTAGCAACATATCCTGCAGAAGATACTCTGGGCGATAAAGTAGACATCCAAGCTCTAATCAATCCACATTTTCCTGCTATTTTTTGTAAAGAAATCGGAGAAAAATGGTACAAATGTTCAGGAAGTTGCAGTGGAAACCATTTTTCTCCAAATAATTTGAACTGAAAACTCTCGATATTGGGCACTTCAACAAAAACAAGACCATTCCTGTCAAGAAGTTGACAGGCTTGACGTAAATTTCCTTCCGGATCATCAAGATGTTCTAATACATTATTGAATATCACAGCCTGATATGGTTCATCATCAAAAGAAATATCCTGAAGATCACCACAATACCCTTTTATTTTATGGAGATCTGAAATTTCTTCCAATATTTCTGTACTGACATCTGTAACTTCAATATTGAAGCCACACTCTTGCAAATAAACAGCTAATTGGCCGGAACCGCAACCAACTTCAAGAATTCTGTCTCCAGGTTTGAGATGCCTTACAAGTGGTTTCACCATCGCTGCAAGGCGAATTGTATTAAATTTTTGTACTAAACCGGTCAGGTTCTTTTTGGGGACATTTACCTTTCCCTCTCTTAACCAGTACTCACCGGAATAAATACGGGTCAGCAACTCAGCAGAAGGTACTGGATATGTAAAACATACGGTACATGAGTTGCATTTATATATGTCATACTGCCTTTCATGAATTACCTTTGATATATGCTCATGGATACAGCTGTCAGCACCACATAGGGGGCAGGACGCAACCGTGTCAATTAAAGGAGGACTGTTCTCTGCAAGGTGTCCCATGCTAGCGAATCCATGTTTTAATAATAGTGCGCAGGAAGAAAAGCCCATATTTTAAATCATGTCCCTTTTTACTCTCTCCGCTGAGTCGCTTTGCAATAGTCACCGGCCGTTCAATAATACGAAATTTTCTCTTTGCAGCTTCAATTATTACCTCTGCCGTATGATATTGTTCCTGAAGCAACAGACACTCCTCAAGAACCTTTCCTCTGATTGCCCGATATCCACTGGAACAATCGGTAATCTTCGTGCCGGCGATGAAATTGATCAGACGACTGAATACATGGACACCCAGCAGTCGGAACTTGGAATAATCCGCGCATTTCCCCAAGATCCGGGAGCCTATTACAAAATCAGCCTCATCATCCAGGATAGGCTTGACTAGGGTCTCAATCTCCACCGGATTATGTTGACCGTCAGCATCCATAGTCAGCACGACCGCAGGTTTTAAGTGAGTAACCAAATCGTAGCCGGTTTTGAGAGCAGCGCCCCCTCCTCTGTTTGTGGGATGCACTGCAACAAATGCATTTTTACTTCTTGCGACATCAGCTGTTCCATCACTACTGCCATCATCAAGCACGATAACCTTTACATCATTAGAAATTATTCTTTCAGGTATTTGCGATAATACAGTAGCTAAGTTAGCGGCTTCATTATATGCGGGAATAAGTATTACGATACTGCCGGCGACATTGTCGATGGTGTTATTTTTTAAAAACTCGGAAACAGTTAGAGCCCGAACGAGATTATCGAACTGATAGAACCTCGTTTCATTTTTTGCACGTTGATAGAAGACCAGGAACCACAAAAAAAGGTTGGAAAGAATCAATAAAGCAAGCAACCTTCCCCACTGGTAATCTCCCATATGTAGTATTGCTGACGGAAAGTTGGCCAGATCAGGGAAAAGCCCTACAAAAAAAAGTGCAGACCCGAAAATGAAAAGAAACCAGACATCAGTTCTTTTATTCGCATAGATCCGGAGCCTGGAGAAACAAATGAACAAGGCAAGCAGGCCAAAGAAAATACCAACAAGGCGTAAAGGACTAATTTCGAACATATTTCCTCAAAAGAATCCAGTAATTTTATTAAATTGTGCCTGCCACGATTCTACCAAAGCCATGAAAACTAATGGCCCGCATAGAATCAATTCCAATTTGACGTACCACAACCTGTTTAATATTTTCGCCCAGGCAAACCAACAAAAACAACATCTGCAGCATCTTCATCCTTATCGGCCAAAGCTTCGACCCTTTCTGGGGCTAACCCGAAGAAACGGGGAAAGAAATCATCTCGCAGCACTCTATAGTTTTCAGGTTTTCTTTCACGCAGCTCAGCTAGAAGCATTCCTATTTCATATGCAACTCTTGGTTTTTTGAATTCTCCTGCCGGCACAAATTTTTCAACTTTGTATACTAAAGGGTTGCTTGATAGCTTAACAACTCCGGAAAGCCTTTCAAAATATTCGCCGAGATGCTTGTAGCGTTTATCCAAGGCTATAAATACAGGTTCATTTAATCGAAAAAGGCGACTTATGACATCTTCCTCTATAAACTTTATTCGCAACTCTCCTCCCGCATTCCAATGTTCAAGTCTCCTCGGCCAAGCATTGGGCCATAAAAATAACAAATCTTTTGTAATCGATTCTTTTGGCAAATCTTCAGATAATCCTGTTTGTAGTGAATGTATACGGATGAAGCCTGTGGGAAGGCGAGAGACCTTATATTGATAATTTGTGAAAAAATCCAAAGCTGCATTGAAAGTGATACCAGTATATATAATTGCACCTGGTTGAGCTTCCTTGCTGATTATTTTTGCTAGCCGCTGGCTTTGTTTATCAAAGACTCCAATTAATTTCCACTGAGTTTCTTTTCCCATCAGCATCCGGCCAATATAGGTATATTGGAGCCATTGTGAACTGCTTCTATATACATTCTCTACATACCAAGTTTGGTAGATGCATAATCCAACGGTAATGATTATGATTGTTGCTCTTTCAGAAACAGTAGTCCCGATATAGCCTTTAGAGAGCAGAACTGGAATCTTGCCTAGTCCTTTACTCAGATCAGATAGAAAAACCCCTATAGGGATAAAAGTTGCAAACAAAAATACTCCGGCTTGCCCGGTTCTAAAGTTCGTCAATCCTAGAAATAGCATTGCAGGTAAGAATAAGACATAAACAACCACCATGGGTCTATAGTTTTTGTGTGTTATTGAACGGATAACTACCCAAGCCCATGCTGCGGCGAACAGCCAACCCAAACGGGAATCCTGAAACATGAAATTGTGCCAAAATCCAACAAACCCATGCAATGCGTTAGACAGTATTCCTGTCAGACTGTCTGAAAACAGGAGGTTGAGGGCGCTCTCCGAGGCCCTACCCAGAGATTGATTAGCTTTCTTTTCTATAACAAAGACTAGGGAAGAATGATAAAAAATGATTCCGATGACGGATGTCGCACATATTATTCCAGCTTGCCTCAACTTAAAAAAATTTATGCGTAGACCAAACCAGAGGAAAACCAATATGAGTGGAAAAGGAATAAACAGTAGAGTAGTTGATTTGACAAGGTAGGAATAAACAAAAACAATACCGGCAGTCAGGGCAATTTTATCCGAACGACGATCAATAGCCAGCATGGATGAAAATATGGCCAAAAGGATGAAGAAGGGTTGTATAATGTCAAGGAGAACATACTGCGATAGAATTGTCAGGTAATAGGAGGTGAGTAAAGCCAGGGAAGCAGCAAAGGCAGCTTGTTTATTGACTATATATTTAGTCATATAAAAGATAAGAAGCACATTGGCAAAAAAGAATATCCGGATGACCACTGCGGCTGACCACACACTGATCCCCAGCGTCTTGAAAGATGCAACCAGAAGGGCAATAAAACCCGGCCGGAATCCCCAATCAATTTGTCCCTGAGTAAACTCATATGCTTTACGAAGGTATAATCCCGAATCCGGTGATGTGTGAACTGCACAGGTAAATGAGAGAAGGAAAGCTAATAACAACGGAGAATACCATATGATGTTCATATTCATAAGGCATGGTATTTTTTTCATAGCTTAATGCGTTTATTATGCCATAATTGGCTTATGCTTCAGACGCAGAAGATATTGCAGGTGAATGAATTCGCGGAAAGACAATGGGTTTCCATAGGGGGAAAAATCTCTTGATCTACATTGTAATATTTTCTTTACCTCCCTTCCTATGTCCGGCTCATGCAGAACTTCATCGATGAATACTCCAAAACTGCCGGCCCTCCTCTCTTCGCTTTTTAGTGGTAAGGGATCGCTTCCCGATATCAACGAAGTTGCTGAACCTGCACTGTATCTCTTTAGAATGGAAGAGCAGATGCATCCCGGTCTCCCACCATTATCTCCCAAAAAAACCGGATGATGCTGATTGCTGTCCAGGAAACTCCGTAAAACCCGCCCCCTGTTGCCCATCCATTTTCCAAATGCCCAGGGTATCACGGTAAGAGCCTGTTTGCTGATGCTTTCTTCTACCTGGCCGGCAAGAGGCAATCCTTCTTCAAGCTCCTTCTCCGTCGCCAGAGACAAAACCTCAAGCCCTTCCTTGCTGATGAGCTGTCTTCCCTGGATGAGATGCAATTGTCGATCGTCCGGCGTTGACAGGGCCAGGCAAAAAGGATCTGCCGTTTGCCTCACATTCCATTTCCCCAACCCGCCCTGCTCATTCTGCTTCCCTATATTTCTTGATAAGTCATTAAAATGATGTTGCCCCGATTTCTCCGCAAGAAGCAGCACTCCCTGAAAATATTTCTCTTTATTCTGTTTTTTCGCCAGCTTGAGAAAATTGGAATAGGCGCAGTCAAACAGCCGTTCCAGGGAATAGCAGTCGTAAATATGGACGTGAGCATCTATGATCAGCATTGTTTCGGCATAAAATCAATCATCTAATCCTGATGGTAAAATTGGTTTTTTCGAGAGAGAGGTGGGGACTGTAATAGGGATCGCCCTTGTCAAAGTAGATCTTCCATTTCTCCCGGAACGCCGAACTCTCCCGCTGCAAACGTTCCTGCTTTTCGGGTGTATCCTCATATCCTCTCGACTGAGACTCGTAGTGGTACATCTCACAATAAGGCGTAAAAACATTGCGGTACCCTTTTTGTATCAACTTCAGGCAAAAATCGATATCATTGTAGGCAACACCAAAATTCTCCGCATCCAATCCTCCCACGGATTCATACACACTTTTTTTAACCATGAGACATGCCCCGGTAACTGCACTGACATTGTGGATGACATGTGATCTGGCATAATAACCGACATCATCTTTATGAAAGAGGTAGTGAGGTGGACCGGCGACCCCTGCCATGCCGATAACAATCCCGGCATGTTGAATTCGATCATCGGAATAGTACAGTCTTCCTCCAACTGCACCAACCTCGGGAAGTTGGGCAAACTCAAGCATTGCATCAAGCCATTCCGGGGAGATAATCTCAATGTCATTATTGAGCAGTGTTATGTATTCACCGTTTGCCTGCTTTACTGCATGGTTATTTATATCTGAAAAATTGAATGGCACATTATATTCAATAAACCTTACTCTGTCGTTTTTACTGTATGTTTCTATCAGACTGAAGGTCTCTTTTTCGCTGCTGTTGTTGTTGACAGCCAAAATCTCAAAGTTTTTATAAGCTGTTTTTTCGA
Source organism: Desulfopila inferna (assembly GCF_016919005.1). Taxonomy (NCBI): domain Bacteria; kingdom Pseudomonadati; phylum Thermodesulfobacteriota; class Desulfobulbia; order Desulfobulbales; family Desulfocapsaceae; genus Desulfopila; species Desulfopila inferna. The sequence goes on along the minus strand of NZ_JAFFQE010000001.1, from coordinate 117,547 downwards.
GGATGGAGTTTATTGCGGTTTTCAGCAAATCGGCTCGATCCTTAAATGGTATGATTATGGTGACTAATGGATTTTCGAGAATTGTATTGCTCACCCGATAACTGCCTTGAAATTTGGCAAGACCGACATTTCCGGCAACGCCCAACCTCTGCAGCGAATCCTCGACCGCTTTCCTTCCCGCCTCCCAGGCATAGGATTTAGAACTATAGACCGCGGCTGTTGAGCCGGGGATTTTTCGCCAGTGATAGAGGATCTTCGGTATATGAACGACCTTGGATGTTTTTTCCAAAACCCGGAGAATAAGATCATGATCCTGAGAGCCGTCAAATCCTTGGCGGAACCCTCCCAAGTCATCGAGTATGCTCTTTTTTATTACCGTAAAATGGCAAATATAGTTTTGCGAGCGAATCAGCTCAGGCGAATAATCAGGTTTAAAGAAGGGATCGCACCTTCTGCCTTGCATATCCAGTTTGTCCTCATCACTGTAGAGCAGGCCGGCTCCAGGATTCTGGTTGATCATTCGGGCATTCTCATAAAGTGCATCGATCGTGAGCTCATCGTCATGATCGAGGAGTCCGACATAATCTCCTGTTGCCAAAGACAACGCTGCATTGGAGGCAATCGCTATTCCTTCATTCTTTTCTTTGAAGAGCACTTTAATTCGAGGATCCATTTCCGCATACTGTTGCAGTATTTTCTTTACATGCGGGCTCGGGGAAAGATCATCACACAGACACAATTCCCAGTTTTCGTAGAGCTGGCTCCGTACGGAATCGATAGTACGCTCCAACCATTCCTGGTCGACGTCATACACCGGCACAACGATGCTGAAAAGTGGTTTTAGCTGGAATTCACTGATATTGGTTCGTATTTCGTCGATATCGTAGGCGGTTAACCGATTATGTTCTACCCAGGTGGTATAATCCGTCCGGTTCAGACCAAGAGTCTCTGAATCAGGCTGTGAGGTAAGCTGTCGGCGAGCCTTTCGCAGAAATTGTCGAAAACCTTCCTGGCGTAAGGTCTTTATCCCTTTGCGGCAAAGCGTCCTGCCATCAAGAAGCCGGTAATATATTCTGGCCCTGAGAAATTCGGCCACTCTCCAGACACGGGTCTGGCGCATTGTTTCTATTTCTTTCTCGATGGATTCGATGTAGATATCCTTGGACCGCACCTGATCACTTGTTTCCTTCAGTTTGGCGGCCTGTTCCGAAATCCGGATTACCTGCGCACTGCTCAGCTTTTCAACCTGCTGCAGTCGTTGCAGTTCTATCTGCTGTTCAACAAATCGTTTCCCCAAGGTATCCATGACAACAAGATAATCGGATGATTTCGGCCAATCCATCGTCACCGAAAGATATATGCCCGTTGAGTTTAACCATTGCTCTACCTTTTCGGGAACATCAAAAATAAAATGAGGATCATTACCTGTCGATATAAACACATCTCCCAGACCGTTTTTGCAGTACTCGATGTTGTGTAACCCTGCCGAGCGTGCGATTGATCCGTTCCCCACCAACTCCCAGATTTCCTGAGGACCATTGTTGTGATCCGCTATGGCTGAAATCCTGATGTTATCCATACGAAAAAAGCCCGCTCTGTCAGCAGGGTCATAACGGAATTTTGTTATATGTCCATGAGCAGGAGGAATCCTGAAGCTGATGATCTGCGACTCAGGGCCAAGTTGTGCGGGCTCGAACAGGCTTTTATCCTCGGACCATTCATCGTCAGGACCGGCCCAATAGAGTTGAGCGAGAAAAGAAGTGGAAACAGCTCCGGCGTTATGCTGGCGTAGAGGTTGAACGAGCATGTTCTGAATAGGATTATCACGCAGTTGTTCGGCTATTTCTGACTGCAGCGCTTCTTCGTTGGCAACGAACTGATCCAGCGACTTCTCCAGAGGAAGAGACAGGCGCTTGAAATAATGGGCGATGAAATCTTTGAGAGTGGTAATATTGTATTCCGCAAACAACGCAGCCAACACCGACTCATTGCCGCCCGGAAACCAGAACAATGCCCTAAACAACAGATACTCAGGTGTAAGCGGGAGGTCGACGCACCACTCCTTGTCAATCGTTATCCATTTGCCTTCGTCGTTAACAACAATATTGAAGGGCAAAAGATCAAAGGAATTGCCTGTATTTTCATTTTCCTGCCAATATGTGCACAGGAAATCGTAATAGTCACGGACACATTTTTCAAAATCGGACGGCAAACCACCTGCAAGTACATGAAGCCAGGAAGAAACCAGCAAGGGTCCACTTACATATTGATCAGGTGAAAGATCATGATCCACCGAAGGATCTTTCTGCGGCAGAGATGAATATAAAAGCTTCTTCTCGACGATTTTTGTACCAGACATCTTACTGGTCACTGTCCGGTAGCGGGTACGCCTGCCTTTGCCGGAAAAATGCATGAAGTCATAAGGACAGATATCGGAGAGCGTTTCATTGCTTCTGGAAATCAGGATAAAAAAAGAATTAGCATATTGCTCAAAAAGGTTCTGTGCCTGCAGAGATTCCCAGAGCAGGAATTCATTCATTGCACCATTTACCGGCTTGCCGTTATCGGTTGAGGCCATTCGGAAAAGGTGGTTTGCGGCATGTGGCGTTTCTCTAATGAATTTTTCGCTGAGAATTGTCCTGGCCATTTTGTAATCGGGAAAAGGATAGACAAAACGATACTGGTAGGAAGGATCAAGGCCCGCTAGAATAGTCTGCCATTCATTTCTGTCATAGGTTCGGATCCCTTCATCCTGAGGGTATCCATACAAACCGACATAAGGTAGGCCAAAATGATCTTCCCTAGCGCCTAACCAATACTTCAACCCCATTCTGTTTTCTATGGCGATACAGGCCACGCCTTGAGGCGTCAAGGTTTGCAGGGATTTATGCAGAACATTCTTTAAAGCCTGCAGATCGTCATCGTTTGTCTCCAGGAATCTTCCTGCATATTCAAGGACGCCATTCAGAAAAACGGCATCGTAATTCTGTTCCGGCAGATCCAGTTCATTAAAATTCGAATGGACCACATGGACATTGTCCAGGTCATCACAGCGCAGCCGGCAAATCTCAGCTCGCTTCCTGCTACCCTCGACGGCATCGAGCTGCATCCCTGTTTCCCCGAGATAACGAGTGATGGCTCCGCAGCCGCTGCCAAGCTCGAGGCCGGTCTTGATTTTGGAGAGGTCAAGAAATCTGTAAATGTTTGGTCTTTCAGAGCTGAGGTGATACTCAGAAATCCAGTCGCAGCTTGCCTTCTCAAGATCGATCGAGAGGGAACTCCGATCATTAACTCTGTTCAGCAATGCTTTGAGTGATTTTTCCGATGAACTTCCATCGGTATAACTAAATCCACTGTCGCTTTCAACACTCCAAAAGCCATCAGAATGGTATGTTAAATCGTTTGGCTCGACTAGCGCTGATTGTGTTATGTTGCCCATAATGTCGTACAATTTAATTATTTTAATATTGTTTAATATTATTTATCTACTTCGCATGTTCCTTTTTTACGACATATCATACCAATTGTCGATTCAACTGAGGCTGCTTAAAATCTACAATTATCTCGGGGAACCCTCAAGCTACTTACTCTCAATTTCATAAGATGTTTCAAAAAAAAGCTTGGCTGTAAAAGCTATGGATCTGCTTTTTCAGGCTCTAGAATCATCAGGAAACCATGCAACGAAAAACTCGCATGCTAACAAAAATTTATGAACTAATAAACTGTCTTTTTCAGAACAGGGATAATAGAAAAGATTGCCAACAAACTCCAAGGACTAATAGTGCCTTAATCCTGAGAGTAAGTCATAAAAGCAAGAAAATAAATTACGTTAAAATCCAATACCTTTAATATACCATTAAGGTATTTATCGGACTCCGCCGAGTAATATTAAAAATCCTTTAGTGCATAAAGATTCAAATACTTACCCTCATAAATTATTGATGCAATAGAAGAAATATTTTCAATTATATTTCGACTATTAGTTGCAATACAGTCTCTATACAACACCTTGTTTTTTTTGTCTTTATTAATGATGATATATTTTAAGGCAGGCCAGCCATTCTTCCTTGCAAGTAATGCGTCTTGTTCAAGATATGCTAAAAGCTTCATGCTATGGTAAGGATCATTCAAATAGCATAGATGTCCTTTTTGTAAAAAACCCTGCAGACCGGCAAACCTTTTCAATCCATGGTGTCTATGGGTATTTCTTATATAAACCGGTAGAGCAGCCGCTGCATAATAACTGGTTGCCAGGTCGGACAAAAGAGCAGATTTCGGCTCCACATGTTTTCGTATGTGCTTAAAGTCGCTTTCGTACCTTAAGGAGCTATTGTAATACACATATTGAGGACCAAAATGTATACTCCAATGCCGTACCGCCGAAAAATGTTGAAGTTTTTCTGTAATTCTTTCTTTCTGAAAATGAAATTTCACTTCCTTACCTATCAACACTAGGCAGAAAACAAGAACAATAACTCCTAAAATATTTGTTTTATACTTCAACATCATGCACTTTTTTTCCAATGATTAAATCCCAGGACATAGAAATATAATATGCTAATATAATAGGGTGAAAAATCAACAAAGAGACACGCCATGCTGAATGGTACTGCAGCATATCGGAGAACCAGGTATAAAAGTATGGGGAAACCAGTATGATAAATGGAATTACTGAATTTCCTAAAAGAAAGCATGATGACCTGCCGGGTTTAAAAAAGGCCAAAGGAATCGATAAGGCAATCGCCGTCACACCGACATATAAAAGACCGGGCCGCAGCTGCATATGCCAACTTGGCAGCTTCCCCCACCCCTCAAGCAACCCTGAAAGTATTAATGGTGCCTCGTTAATAACTGATTTTTTATATCCGATATGAGGTATGAAGAGAGAAATAACCTGTCTTACATCAACCGACATCAGCACCATCACAACAAAGATGAACAGCAATATTTTCGGTACCTTCACTCCAAATAATTCAGCTTTTTTCCACGGAGTATAGACCGACCCAAGAAGCGCCGCTGTGATAGATACGACGAGCGCAATAAGAAGATATACTCCCATGTTAGTTTTTCCCTCCAAAACCAGTGGAGAATAATTCATTACTGTAATCAGCAGAATTGCCAGGAAGATGCAAATCATATAGATGCGCAAAAATTGAAAGGCCGGCTCCTGAAACTCTATTTTACCCTTCATAAAAGTATCGCAGAATATAAGGGCAATAGCATAAAATAACAATCCACAGGTATACCAGACAATCTCGGCTAAATGAGAAAGACCAACAATACAAAAAACAAATACAAAGGTTATCAGGTGAACCTTATGCTGTCTTACAAGTTTACAAACAAAAGAACCTTGAAAAATCTCTTTCTTTTCAGTTCCATAAGAATTAGAAAGCCTATCAAATAACTGAAAAGTGAGAAAAAAAAGAACAAACCAGGCTGTATATGAGATATGAGAAGGCCAGGCTGATACACGAAGGTAAGAATCCCCCATTCCAGGCAATAATACGAACAAAACAATACTGATGGCTGCAACTTTTTCAGACTTACTCAAACCAAAAGTGAATAAGTAGAACGCCATTACCTTAAAAACACCGATCCAGGCCGTTACTGAATTCCAAAGCATGGGAAAAGAAGAGCCCGACAGATTGTGCAGTAAAGCGAGGTTGCCGTGCCATAGCCGAGGATAGTTTTTTTCTGTCACACCGTTTAGGTGGCCGTCGACGCTAAATGTACTAAATTCACTAATTTTATTAGCCAAGGACAAATGATACCATGAGTCGGCGATCAATTCGATCAGTCCACCATTATAGCATAAAATAAGAAACACAAACCCATAGGTGCCAATTCTAACAAGACCCCATAGCGTCAATATCGCCTTAAGTTTTATATTTTTCCATGCTCCTGATAAAATGCATAGAAAAACCAGTGAGAACGTCAATAGAGGAATTACAAATTTGACATAGTCAATTCTTAGATCGAACTGAAATAATATTGCCAGGCAAAGACCATTGATTGCGAGCGAAAGGAAAAAACAGGCGACGATATTAGCTTCAAACTTTTTTATCAAATCCCGATACTCCGCTGAATGGGATGATAATAAACAGCTCAAAAGAAAACCATTCAGTATTAGCGAGTAAGCTATCCAGAGATGTGAATTTATTACTGATAAAAATGGCATTACTTAGAAATTCTAGGTGAGTTTTAGTTGGAAACAAGGCTACACATTATTGGTGATCACGGCTAAGGCTTTCAGGATATCGCAAAAACCAACATGTATTAATAAGTTGCATGTTATATGTCAAAGAAAACGACAGTAATAGGTCCGCACCCCCTTTTTTTCATGAGTTATTACAATCTCGAACAACAGATTGGCCGGAAAAGGAAATATTAGTCAGGCTACGGTTCGACGGAGCCCCTCTGCAATTGTAACAGGAGGAGTCCACCCCAGCATTTCCCGGGCACGAGCAATATTTACCTGCAAATTCCCACACAACATTTTTACCTCTTTTTTTCTCCTTACAAGCAAGGCACTGAATTCGATTACATTGACTGGAAGAGAAATTAATCGGACCGGTTTATTCATTGCCTTCCCAAGACATTGTAGCAATTCAGGTGTAGAAAGATCTTCACCGTCTGAAACTAAAAATGTCTGATTTGCTGCGGCTGGATGGCTAATGCAGGTTATAATAAAATCAACAAGATTATCCAGAGCAATTAAACTGCGTTGATTACGGACACCGCCAAGCGGTAAGGGAATTCCTAGATCAACCAGATGCAACAATCTTCGAAAATTACCTTTTACCCCAAGCCCGTACACCAGAGGAGGCCGGATAATAACAATTTCCATTCCGGTTTCGTCTGCCAGTTGACGCAGCCTCTCTTCTGCTTCAAACTTTGACCTTCCATATGGATCTACGGGGGCAATCGGGCTTAGTTCAGAATAGGGTCTACCTGGTTGTGTCTCATTTCCGTTGACTTTGACAGAACTGATAAAGATGAAGCGTCTTACTCCTGCAACTGCAGCCTGTCTTGCCAGATTAACTGTGCCATTGACATTAATATTATGCAGCTCATCCAGAAAATTCCGTGAAGTATTAAAAACATGTGCCAGGCCGGCTGTGTGCACGACAACATCTACAGCTCTTAATGATGTGGTAATATCAGCCAGGCTACCCAGATCTCCAATTGCTAATGTAGCCGCATTTCCCGTTGAACCCATAGATAAAGATCTGTAGGCAGCGATGACCTGGTATTTCCTTATACCTGCCACATGTTCAATTAAGGCTGAACCTACGAAGCCGTTGCTGCCGGTAACAAGAACATTCATGAAAATCCCCAGATTATAGAATATCTGAACATAAGCTTTATTAAACAAGCAAAGCATCAACAGTTATTTACAGCCCTACTCTTTTCACTTCAACCTTTTCCGCTTATAAAAACAATGCAAGAGAAGCAATATAAAGGTCGGGTAACTGATACTAATCTTGACTTTTGATAAGAATATACTTTAGTATATAAATTTTTTTCTAATAGTCGGTAAATATAGTGATTTCTTCTGCCCTTAACACAACTGCTGTATGTTGTCATGTAGAACAACTAAGCTTTTTTTAAGAAGCGATTGGTTTATCTCAAAAATTCCCATAAATGCAGATTCCGCTATAATTACTCTTGCGATCCAAACAACTAATCTTAATTAACTCAAAATAAAACATGAATCACTTAAAAGGTAAACGAGTCGTTGTCACAGGAGCCTGTGGAACCATAGGAAAAGAACTGGTTCAACAACTTTTGGCAGATTATGAAATTGATGAACTTATTGGACTTGACAATAATGAGAGTGAATTATTCCATTTAGATCAAGATTATTCCGATAAGAATGCATCTTTTTTCCTGGCTGATATCCGGGACCGCTATAAATTGACCAGAAAGATGAAGCACATGCAGGTGGTGTTTCACACAGCTGCATTTAAGCATGTGATTCTCTGTGAGCGCTCACCATTTGAGGCTGCTCAAACCAATATTATCGGGGTTCAGAATGTTATTACGGCAGCTATCGACAACAATGCGGAAAGGGTAATTTTCACAAGTTCTGACAAAGCGGTGAACCCAACCAATGTAATGGGAACGTCCAAGCTGATGGGAGAACGTCTTATAGCTGCTGCCAATAGTTCACAGCGATGTCGTGGACCGGTTTTGGCATCCACGAGATTCGGGAATGTTTTAGGTTCTCGTGGATCGGTTATACCCATTTTTAAAGAGCAAATCAGCAAAGGTGGGCCAATTACTCTAACCGACCCGGAAATGACGCGATTTATAATGAGCATTAAAGAAGCTGTGAGACTCGTAATAGAAACATCCTCCATTGCCTGTGGAGGAGAAGTGTTTATCACCAAAATGCCCATTATCCGCATAAAAGATCTAGCTGAAGTCATGATAGAGGAACTGGCTCCGAGATATGGTCGGAATCCCGAAGATATACGAATCAATACAATCGGGGTCAAACCTGGCGAGAAGATGTATGAAGAGCTGATGAATCTGGAGGAAACAAGAAGAGCTATAGAGCTTCAACGTTATTTTGCCGTTCCACCTGCGTTTCGCAGCCTGTATCAGGATATCAATTATGAATATTCTGATATTATCTCTACCGAAGTTTCCAACCCATACAATTCAAGTATTGAAAAACCCCTTGATAAAGAAACATTACGCAATTTTCTGTTAGAGAATAATTTGCTTGAGGACTAAAGGTCTGAAAGATAGAACCTTATGTTATTCTACTCCTTTGAATTTATCTATCTTTTCTTTCCCATCTGCCTCACGGGCTATTTTCTGCTCGGAAAACGCAGTAAGCGATTAAGCATAATATGGTTGGTTTTGTGCTCCTTATTCTTTTATGGATGGTGGAATCCTAAATATGTGCCATTTCTTATCGGCTCATTGGTGTGCAATTACTATTTCGGGTTGTTGCTCAATTCATCAAGAAAGAAAAGTTTTCTTTATCTAGGAGTCACTTTAAACCTTCTTCTAATAGGCTATTATAAATACGCCGGATTTTTCACATCAATTTTTAATGATATATCAGGAAATTCATATAATTTAGGGGAAATCATCCTCCCTTTAGGTATCTCATTTTTTACATTCCAGCAAATCGCCTGGCTAGTCGATTCCTATAAGGGGAGAGTATCTGAAAAGGAAAAAGGTATCTGGGAATATGGCTTATTCGTCACCTTTTTCCCGCAGTTGATAGCCGGCCCCATTGTTCATCATGCCGAAATGATGCCTCAATTTCATGAGAAGAATAGCCAATGGTTGAACTGGGATAATATGGCTGCCGGTCTCACTATTTTTGTTATCGGTCTAGCTAAGAAGGTTGTCATTGCGGATTCCATTGCTCCCTATGCCAACAAGATCTTTGATGCAGCATTGAATACATCTCAGCAAATTTCGGCAGGTGAAGCCTGGCTTGGTGCGATTACCTACTCAATGCAACTGTATTTTGACTTTTCCGGATATGCCGACATGGCCATTGGCCTTGCCCTTATGTGCAACATACGTCTTCCCATTAATTTTGATTCACCATACAAATCCCTTTCCATTGCCGAGTTCTGGAGACGTTGGCATATAACTCTATCTCGGTTTTTACGAGATTACATATACATTCCTCTTGGCGGTAGCAGAATTGGAGAGAAGAAAAGATATATGAACTTGCTGTTCACAATGCTAATAGGAGGCTTATGGCATGGAGCCGGATGGACTTTTGTGCTATGGGGGGGATTGCATGGAATTTTTCTTATTGTCCATAGATTGTGGAGCAAAACAAATATTCGGCTTCCAGAATTTGTTGCTCATCTGCTGACTTTCATTTGTGTTGTTGTCGCTTGGGTTTTTTTCCGGGCAGAGAATTTTGCTTCAGCCAGTAAAATACTCATAGCCATGATTGATTTCCAATCTTTTTCCTGCTGTAGTGTGCTCAAAATAGAAGAAATGACTGACGCATTAAAATATGTAGTTCCTATTATAGTTGTAGTTTTTTTTCTGCCAAACACTCAGAATATCATGAATAATTGGCCGGGAGGGCTACGGGTCTATCAGAATCCATTCAGAGTCGCAAGAGTTTTTCTTTTTTCATACCAGCCTACTCTTCTCTGGAGTTGTGCAATCATCATTTTGTCCGCCACGTCACTTTTTCTCCTTCTCGATCAAAGCAATATCCAAGAATTTATCTACTTCCAATTCTAGGTTTTCATGATGCTCCTCTCTTCCAAAAAATTTGCCATCTTCGCAGTTGCCGGACTTATAATTCCATTAGCGTCTATACTCGCTTACAATATTTATATAGATCCATTTCAAATAATTCATAAAGACCTTGAGCAACCTGCGATAATATTGGGCGGACGTGGAGCTGAACGATACCAGCACGCCGGAGTCATCAATCAATATGATATCGAATCTGTCATAATTGGGCATTCTCACGCCGCTAATTTTCTTCCCTCTAAATTAAGGAAAGAGCTGCACTGGGAAAAAGTTTATAGCCTCACCATGGATGGTTCCTCCCTCTATGAACAAGCTGTAGTGGCAAGATCTGTCTTATTAGAGCACGAGATAAAAAACGTGCTGTGGGGGCTATATATTTATAATTTTATCCGACCAGAGAAATTAAAAAACCTCAAAATACCTATTCAGGAATACCTCTTTGATGGTAATAGATTAAACGATCTTCGATTCTTTTTAACCCTCGACCTACAAAAATATTATAAGCAAAAACAGGAACAAAAAAATCAAATTTTGAAATCCGATGGATTTAGCCAGGAAAATCAACTTGACCGGGCAACATCCTGGTACGAGAAAAATATTTGCTCTTTTAACCGACCTGGTTTTGTTGCTGATCAAATATTACGCGGTGCCCCTCCATATCAGAATTTGGCAACTGGAAAAAAGCTGAATCATTTAAATCGTGAAGAATTAACAGAGCAGGTGCCACTGTCACGTAAGTGGTTTGTTCATTATAATGAAAACTTAGAAAACAACCTGCTGCCGATTTTCAAAGAGCATCCCGACACTATATTTAATATTGTAGTGACAGCTTATCCGACATTAAGAATGCAGAAGATGAAAATGAGCAACCCGAAAGGATATAAAATTTATCTGCAGATACTTAGGCAGTTCGTTCTCGATACGGAGGGTTTCACCAACGTACGGATACATGGCTTCGATAGAGAAAAGTTCACCAATGATTTACGTCTCTATAAGGACTCAGGGCACTACCATCTCGCTGTAAACAATTATATTATAGAGCAAATAGGCTCTGGTACAAATGTGCTTACTTCAGCCAATATTGATCAATATCTTGAGGATCTTGATGAGAAGGTAACAAGTTTCCGCCTGAATGACCTGCATAATCCATACATTGGGGAGAATACTTTTTCAACCTCCGGCTTCTTATCCATAGAAGCCGCTGAATTGCTCATACAAGGACGTCGCTCCTTTTCAGACAGAGAGATTACAGATTTGTCTTTAAAAAAAATACCTTTGCCAAAGTGTGCCGAAGATATTAAAAGGTTCAAAGAAACCTGAAGTAACTTCCCTTCCTATTCCTTCTATTTAAAACTGAATTATGAACACAGAACAACATATTCTCATTCTCGGCGCAGACGGTTATCTGGGTTGGCCTACGGCCATGTATTTCTCAAAGTTGGGGTATCAAGTCACTGCCGTGGACAATTATTTTCGCCGCAACGCCTGTACAGAGTTAGACGTAGGAATGCTCTATCCCATTCCTACTCTTATTGAAAGAGCCAAGATCTGGCATGAAAGAACAGGTAGAGAAATCAAAGTTGTCATAGGCGATCTCCAGGATCCGGAACTCATGCGTTCATTTTTCGACGGACGCGTTCAGTACCAGTGGGCAATCGATCAATCATTTACCGGAGTACCCGGGACTGTTGTTCATTATGCTGAGCAGCCATCGGCCCCCTATTCGCTTCTGGATTACAAACATGCCAACTTCACGCTGGCAAATAACCTGCTCATCACCAACAATTTGCTGTTCGCTATCCGGGATTTCAATCGTGCTACCCATATAGTACATGTTGGTACCATGGGAGAATACGGGACCCCTGATATAGATATAGAAGAAGGATGGCTGGAAATTGAACACAAGGGCAGAAAAGATACTTTTTTGTTTCCCAGGCAGGCTAGCTCCCTTTACCATACCACCAAAATTATGGACACTGATCTCATGTGGTTTGCAGTACGTACATGGGGGCTGAAAATTACCGATTTAATGCAGGGTCCTGTGTATGGTATTAAAACTGACGCATCTAATGTAGATGAGCGACTAAATACTATTTTCAACTATGATGAGATTTTTGGCACGGTAATAAACCGTTTTATAACCCAGGCCATTGTTGGCTACCCTTTGACAGTCTATGGTAAAGGTGGCCAGACCAGGGGGTATATCAATATCAATGATACATTGCAATGTATCCACAAGAGCACTATTAATCCACCTTCACCAGGTAAGCTTAGGATTTATAATCAAATAATGGAGACATTTTCCGTTAATGAACTTGCTGAAAAAATCCAGAAGGTTGGAAAAACATTAGGATATCCGGTAGAAATACAACGAGTTGACAACCCACGTAAGGAGGCGGAAGAACACTACTATAACCCCACCTACCAGGGATTGCTCGAACTCGGCGTAGAACCACATTATTTAACTGATAAATCGCTGGCCTCTATGTTCAAAGTCGTGGAAATGTACAAACAGAATATCCGCAAAGATGTAATATATAAAGGAATGCAGTGGTAGAAACATCTAACAAAATAGCCGAAAAATCAGCGCTGAACAAAAGATCATATTCTGACGAGCTTATCAACAGTATTCATTACTGGGTTCCCCCTGTTCCTGCCTTTAAGCCAAGAAAGCAGAAATTAAATTCTTCCTTGAGGATAGCTGCTATTGTCGATGAACGGCTCTACCGCGGATTACGGTATGAAGGTGAATTATACCTGCTTACTCCGGAAAACTGGGTAATGGTTCTTGACTTTGGAAATATTGATTTTTTAATAGTTGAATCTTCCTGGCAGACCGTAACCGGTCATTGGTACCTCGGGCAATATGTTCATTCTCAGCATAAGCAAGAATTACTTGAGATAATTGCATACGCTCAAAAGAAATCAATACCCGCCATTTACTGGAATACTCAAAGCCATCTTTATCACAGCCATTACAGTGCATTTGCAGAAAATTTCGACGTAGTCTTTTGCGCGGATGCCAAAGAAGCGGAATTGATGAATCAGGATGGACTCAAGACCGAAGTCCTTTTGCCTGCCGTCCAACCTGCTATTCATAATCGTTTTACAGAATTTCAGCCGGACCATCCGAAATTTTCAATCAATGTTCTCTATGATGGCTTTACAGATATTTATCGTTTGCACGATAAGTTGGAAATATTGCATGAGATCGTACCGTACGGATTAAAAATCATTGAATCACAAGCCGAGATCTTTAAGACTAAAATTAAGGACATTCCGCTCCTGGAAAAGCATTTTCTCGGGACAATACAATATAATGATCTAATAAATCTTTTGAAACATACAGAAACCGCAATAACAACAGAAACCACATTACGAACTGAGACATTACAGCAATGGCAAACGCTGGAAACCGCTGCCTGTCGGGTACCGGTTCTTCATAGGGGCATTCTTGATGAACAGGATATTCGTCATGGTTTGATTTCTCATTTTGAGCATGATGACGATTTGCTTCTTATGCTTGAATCCTTTCATCAAGATGATCTCTATCGCCAGAGAATCGGCCATCTCCAATGGAGATGTATCTATCAGCAGCATACCTTTTCTCATCGTGTAGCAAAAATATGTAGTTTACTTAACATCACCCACAATTATGACGAGTATCCTGCAATATCAATAGTAACCCCTACCAGCCGTGAAGACAAAATTTCAAGTTCTGTAGAAACATTTACGAAGCAGAAATATCCGAATAAAGAATTGATACTTGTTGTTAACAACAACAATCCAGATATGTTATCTATTTCCCAATCCATCAATAGTAACAATATCCGTATCCTTCCAGTTCCGGAGGAGAAATTCGCCGGTGCAGCCTTAAACATAGGCAATACAGTTGCGAAGGGAGCCTACTATTTCCGGATGGACGAGGATGCCTACTATGGTGAGCACTATATAGCCGATGCATTATTGCACCTGAAATCAGTCGATGCGAAGTTGTTCAGAGCTCTTTTTAATTGTGTCTATTTAGAGGAGAAAGATCAGATAGTTAAATGGAATAAACATTGCCCCTCACTTGTGTTTGCAAGTTCTGAATTTTATGAAGAAAATTTTTCTAATGCAGACAATACGTTTACCTGCCATGCTGTTTTTTCAGATGAAGGGTATCAAGATAACAATTCAGGATCGACAAACTCATCCTTGTACAGGAATATTCAAGATAAAATGGATTACTATATTATATTGGGCAACTTCAATATGGTATCAAAAAATGTCTCGGGGCCTACATGGCATCTGCCGAACTTGGCTGTCATGGACATGTTAAGCCCGTCCAACGGTGTAAATCTACGCGATCTGTTTGTCTAATATTTATATAAATTATTGAAGGTTAGTAGATTGTCAAACAACAAACTAAAGATACTATTTTTTATTCCTACATGCTTTGGAGTAAGAGGAACGATAGGAACCTATCGTTTAATCGAAGTGTTATCCTCTGAACATGATATTCTTGTCATAGCTCCGGACAGGCCTAATGAAGAAAAATATGTAGTTCATCGTAATAATGACTTAATGGTAATCAAGATTAAAGATCGTAGCAAATCGGATTCTCTGAATAAAATTCATCAGATTTTACGCTCATTCGTTCCAGATATTATCTACTTATTCAATTCACCATCTTCTCCAGCCTACCTTTTCTCGCTTCATCATTTATTTCCCGGCATTAAATGGATTGCTGATTTCCGTACACCTTTACTACAACAGGGGAGCAGAAGAAGAAGAATCCGAAACGGGCATTTCTTATTACAATTTTATGTTGATGGAATTATTACTTTAAGCAGACACAGTGTGAAGACATGGATTCCGCTTCTATTAAAAAAAACCACGCCAATTCCCATAGGAATTGATACGTCAAAATTTACTCCCAAAATTTACCAGAGTAAATGTCTGTATTGTACTAGGTTTGTATTTATTGGTTCTTTTCACAATCTCAGAAAATTAGATTTTTTGATCTCTTACTTTTCTCATGCCGTGCAAAAGAATAAAGAGAGATTTCTGACACTTGACTTATATGGAGCAGGCCCTGCTGAGAATAAACTTAGACAGCTTATTTCAAAATTACACATGGAAAAAAATATCTTCTTTAAAGGCTTGTTAAATCAGGAAGATCTTTTCCAGAAGTTAGGAGATTATGATGCTGGAATCGCATATGTCCCATATGAAAAGTATGACAGATCTCCTTCTCTCAAATCAATTGAATATGCAGCCGCTGGACTTCATGTTCTTGCTTCGGATACATCAGCCCATATTCAGCAGATGAAAGATCATGGTTTGCATTTTCAACTCTTTTCAAACGAATTGAATTCTTTTGTTGATAATGTGACAGAATGTGCCATAAATGGTGTTTCTACTGAGGTCTCTACTTCCAATATAAAAAGTGTTCATAATTGTGACTATCAATCGATTGTAAAGAATCACATTTCACCATTGCTCATGGAGATAGTTAATGGGTGATAAATTGAAACTGTTTCTCTTCTGCGAATCTCTTTCTCACGGGAGAGGAGGAGCGGAAAGAATTGTGACCAATCTTGCATTCGAAATGATCAAGCGAGGACACCTGGTGTGTCTCGGCTTTGATGGTTCAGGAGCACCTGCATATCAACAGCATGAAGATGCGTTATTCGCTCCCTGGAACAAGTCGATTCCTCCTTATGAATACAAGAACAACTTAATCGAGCAGGGTTATGATGTTTTTTTTGTTTTTTACTTTGCCAGACATATCATGAACTTTTTTCGTTTAAATGCAGAAAGCAAAATTCCATTCGGTATGCAGGAATGCTCCAACCCGAAACGTATCTGTTTACAGACATGGAGGAATACAACAGGCAGAATAGCACATTCTAGTTGGGAAAGAGAGTTGATTGCTTCAGCAGCGACTAGAATCAGAATGGTAATGCCTGGATATGAAAAATCTTTTCCCCAATATATCCGGCAGAATACACGAGCGTTCCCAAACTCAGTACCTGATGTGTCAAATAGAGCCACTCCTGCCGGCAACGGTCTGGCACCCAATAAAATTATTATCATTGGGGGACATAAAAAGAACAAAAATTTTCTTCTCTTATTAGAGGCTTTTATAAAAATAGAAAAGGAATTTCCCGATTGGGAGATACACAATTTTGGATCTCCATTAAAAATGGACAATGCCTATCATACCGTTATTATGAATAAAGTTGCATCATCTCAACTAAAAAACAGGGTTTTCTTCCATCCCGCCACTAAGGATATTTTCGCTGAGTATGCTGCAGCACACATTCATGCTATTCCATCATTAAACGAAGGCTGCCCAACTTGTGTTCTGGAAGCAATGGCGCATGGCCTGCCAAGCGTGGGATTAGCAAGTTGCCCCGGAACGAATGAATTGATTAAAAATGGTAAGAATGGACTTTTGGTAAAAGACGACATAACAGGTGGAGAGATGGCACAAGCACTAACAGAACTCATGAACTCCCCCCATCTGCGTGAAAGTCTCGGGAATCAAGCTCTTTATGATGCAAAGAAATACCAGGCAAAAGATACTTATGATCAATGGGAAAAAATGTTTTATGAAATGGCTGCATACAAAAACGATCCGGAGAGATTGTTGCGTGAACAAATCGCAGTGGATAAAGAGCGAGCCTTACATATGGCCAGATGCCGACAAAAAATATTTCAACAGGATTACAAATGAATAAGAGCAGAACGATATTGATTACGGGCGGATGCGGTTTTATTGGAACTTCCCTGATTGCCGAATTACTTGCCAAGAAGCAATTTAATAATATCCGCATACTCGACAACTTTCAGGAAGGTACACCCGCGGACCTAGAAGAAATTACCCAGTATGAGATTTCTACTGCTGAGAATTGCCATATGCATGCAGGCATAGTTTTAGTGGAAGGAGACATTAGGGATTCTGAAACCACAAGATTATGTTGCAGAGACGTTGATTGTATTGTTCATTTAGCTGCCAATACAGGTGTACCACCTTCTGTAAAAAACCCTCGTATGGATATGGAAAGCAATGTTATCGGTACCTTTAACATGCTCGAAGCTGCCCGGCACAATAACGTCAGTAAATTTGTTTTTGCCTCATCCGGAGCTCCTGCAGGTACAGTAGAGCCACCTATTCATGAAGAACTGCCGCCCCATCCTGTCTCTCCCTATGGAGCGAGCAAGTTGGCTGGTGAAGGATATTGCTCAGCATACTATCAAACCTTTGGTGTAAGCACGGTCTGTCTACGGTTTGGAAATGTTTATGGTCCGCGATCAAAAAAGAAGTCCAGTGTCGTTGCAAAATTCATCCGTCAGGCATTAGCAGGTGAAGCCTGTTATATCTATGGAGACGGAAGCCAAACCAGAGATTTTATTTACATTGATGATCTTATCAAGGCTATTGAGCTGGCTATCACCAAAGATATCGGCGGAGAAACTTTTCAGATAGCTTCAGGACGCGAGAGAACAGTTGATGAGGTTGCTGATGTTATCAGAGGAATTATCAAATCACACGGTAAAGAGATAATCATCAAATATGATCAACCTCGATTAGGTGATGTAAAGCGAAACTTTTCTGATACTAGCAAAGCAAAGCAGATCCTGGGCTGGAAGACTTCCATGGATCTTGAAAGAGGTATCGCTCTTACTGTCGATTATTTTTTAGGAGAAGATCGCTCAAGATGAACACTCAATCAAGCACAGAAAATAGAATTATTGTCGTTCTAGGTGCTGGGAGAACAGGAACATCCCTTTTAACCAGAATTTTAAACATTTTGGGAATGAGCCTTTCTGAGAAGGAGGTCCCCTTATCTGAACAAAACCCTGCAGGTTTTTTTGAAGATGCAGAAATTGTGGAAATTCAAAAAAATTTTCTTTCTAAATTAAGTTGTCATCCTTATCTCCCTTTTCCTGTAGATTTTTTAAAAAATCAAAACATCAGCTCTTTTCATAATGACGTACACAGTATAGTTTTCAAAAACATTAACAAGACTTCAACGATCTGGGGGTTTAAAGATCCCAGAACACCAAATCTTCTTCCAATATGGACGCGAGTCTTTAATAAATACAAAATAGTCCCAAAGTATGTTTTGACAGTGCGTAATCCCCAAAGCACTGTGGTCTCTTTGCATAAGCAATACGGTGATTCTCCACAGATAGCGGAACTGACATGGCTTCACCGTAATTGTGAAGCACTTTATCATACCGGAGGCAATTGTTTCATTGTTCATTATGAAGACTGGTTTTCAGAAAAGGCAGCAATGATAGGCAGTCAACTTTTGCAGTATACCGGGTTGGCTGAGTATTGGGGCAATGAAAGAAGTGTTTCAGATGCTATGAACGATTGCGTCAAACCCCAGCTCAATCGGGCAGTATATAATGATTATGAAATAAAAAACCGCTATGTAATAAAGCTTTATTCTGTATTGCAGAATTGCCATGGGGATTCTTTTGACCGACGGAAACTCATGGATGTTGTTGTGGAGTGCCGAAAAGCCATGGCGGAATTTTCTGGATGGCCAATGATGGCCCAACAATTCTACCGACAACAAAATAGGTCTGTTAACCAGAAAACAAAGAAGAAGTTAGAAGCAGTAGAGCCAAAATTACAGAAGTCTTATGAAGAGAAAGTACAATATGTTGGGGACATTCAAAAATACATAATAGAGTGCAAAGATCTTTCCGATCAAAATGAACATTTACGAATAAGGCTATCTGTAAAGGCCAAAGAACTACAGGATACACAGAGGAAGTTAGAAGCAATAGAGCCTGAACTTGATCGAAATAGAAAGGAACTTTTTACTCTGAAAACTTCTACTTCTTTTAAAGTCGGGCTTATACTTGTCAAAGCTGTAGTTAAGCCAGGTAAAAATACCCTCCTTTTTCCTCTTTATCTTTTACGTGTCCTTCTCGCCTCTCGCGCTGTAAAAAACTAAAATGCTGAAGTTTATTAATATCTTTTACGCGCCGCTATAATGAAAAAATCTTCCATAACCAAGACAAATTACTCTAATACATTTAATGAACATATCCATTATTGGGTTCCACCTTTTCCCGTATTGAATCGTTCACAGAGGCTCGCAAAAACCTCTTTGCGCATTGGTGTAATCGTCGAGGAGCGGTTGTTTCAGGGACTACGGTTCGAGGGACATCTATTTCCCTTAACCCCTCATAACTATTCACTTATAATTGAGAATGGAGCGTTAGACTTCATACTTGTCGAATCCTGTCAAAGAAGTTTCACAGGCCACTGGCAGCAGGCCCAGACAACAGAAAACAAGCAAATGGAAGAGCTGCAGAATGTATTACTGCTCGCTCAAAAAAACGATATTCCATGTGTTTATTGGTTCACTGAAGATCATGTTTATCATGATAGTTACAAAAATATTTTGCCTTCCTTTGCATACATTTTTTGTGCTGATCCCCTGGAAACTCAATTACTGTTAAATGAAGGGAGGTCATCAGAGACGCTCCCTCCTGCGATTCAACCCATATGGCATAACCCCATCCGGGACTATGATCATTCTCTATTAGAGATTGATGTGATTTTTGACGGTTGGGCGGATCTGCTTCATTATGGTCAACATCTTCCTTTTCAAAATCTCGATGACTTCAATATCAAAATCATAGATTCCCTTAATTTGATCTTTGAGGAAAAATTATCTGATCTACCTGGATCGAGAGACCAGATACTTGGATGTGTCGGTGGATTTGACAGAATTAACATATTAAAATTCTGCAAGAGCCAAATATCCTTTGAAATGTCATTGGCAACTCCGACAACACAAAGCTGGATGGCCATTGAAGCATTAGGATGTCGAGTTCCGGTAGTGCACTTTGGCGAGTTTGAAGAACATGACATTAGAAAGGGAATGGTACTGGAAGCAGGCAACGAAACTGCTTTTCGGACAAATTTGTCCCGTCTGCTCGAAGAAACACATTATCGGGAAGAGGTGGCGCAACAGGTTTGGAGGGATACCCATCAAAATCATACATTTGCGCAACGCTTAAAGCAAATCCTCGATACAATCCGCATAAGTCCCGTTCATGCTGATTTGCCGCAGGTAACAGTTATCACTCCCACGAGAAGACCGGAGAATATTCAACATGTCCTTGATACATTTTTGAAACAGTCATATCCGGCTAAAGATTTGGTCATCGTATATAACGGCATCAATGATAAGTTCCAGCTTGTTGACGAAGCTGTGGAAAGGACATCAAATTCCAACATTCAACTGCTGACGCAGCCAATGGAAAACTATGCAGGTGCCTGCCTCAACAGTGGCGCTCATGCCGCCAATGGTTCCTATTGTTTCCGCATGGATGACGACGACTACTATTCGGAAAACTATCTTGCTGATATGATGCTTCATCTCAATTCAGTTGATGCTGATATTTTTGGCAAGCCTCCAGTGCATCTTTATTTTGAACAAGACAAAGAAGTATATTTTCGCCAAACTTCCACGCCACAACTATCTAAATTGCCAAATGAAGCCCTTCATACCGGCAAGCTATGGCTTGGAGGGAATACTATAGCAGGTAAAACAGATGTGCTTCGTCGCCAGGGCTATCTCAATAATGTTTTTGGATCGGCTGACTCAGCTTTTCTTATTCAGGCTTCGCGACACGATCTGGCCTTTTATTCTTTTGATCAGAATAATGTAATCGCCTCCCGGCGAGAGGATGACAGTCATACCTGGAAAAAAAATAATGCCATCCTGAAAAAAGCTTCTATTCTTATTCCAGGTGCAGGTATTTCAAATTTCGATATAAATTTGGTGGGATTTCAAGAATGTGCTAAACCAGTCACAAAACTGCGTTCCACAAAACCAGTGATTCTCTATATAGGCCCAGGATGGTTTCGTGAAGGGGTCTGGCAAAATCGTGTAAAGTATATTTTTCCGGATCTTTTCGAGCCTTTGTTGGATCATTTTTCCATCCATATGCTCACCAGTCCTGTTCCTGAATTTGCACGCCCAGGCATCAAGACATTACAAGATGATTATAATGTAGTATTTCATGAGCTCCCCCCCAGAGATGGCGTTGATCCATATAGCTACTGGATCCAAGGAGGTAAAAATTGCGCCAACAACATTGCCGCAGATATTTTAACAAATGTTTTTGGCGGTGTAGTTTTTGGCTATAGCCTCACATATATTGCAAAATTGCTAAATATTCATTCTGTAATCAGAGTAGCCGGAGATGAAATAGCCAGCAGGATTGCTTTGGGAAAGTATCTCGGTAAAAATTACCATAAGAATTGTGCGCAGTTCCGGGAAGACAGAAGAAAAGAGATGCTAGGCTTTAGCAGGGCTGATCGGATTATAGCCATGTCACCATGGGAACGCGAAAGAATAATAGGACAATGCGCAAACAAAGATATAGTGCGTATTGCCTTAAGAGGTATAGACTTAAAAGTATTCAACCCCTCACTGTCAAAATTGAAAAAACCGGTTCAATCTTTTCTCTTTGTCGGCAGAAATTCTAAAGAAAAAGGATATGATATCATTGAAAATGCAGCAAAGATAATTGAGAAGACGCACCCCAAATTACAATTCCTTTTTGCCGGTAATTTTACAGTAAAAAAAGAAGGAAACAGGAATTATTTAGGTTTTATAGAGACTGCAAAACTTCCTGAGCTTTATGAAAGTGCTGATGCTGTTATTTTGAGTTCCAGGACTGAAGGTATGCCTCAGGTTGTTTTGGAAGCTATGGCTATGGGGAAACCCTGCATCTTATCAAAACATATTTTTAAAAATACGTTCACTGATGGAGTCGAAGCACTGCTGACAGAACTTGACGCCGTACATCTTGCCAAACAGATTATATTCTTGCATGATGACATTTCCTTAGCTAATACACTTGCTGAAAACGCAAGGAGTTATGCTGAGAATCATTTCGACAAAAATAAATTACAATCGCAGTATAGAGATATTTTTTTAGAGCTTCTTGAAGCTTAAGCAAGAGAAATATGAAAAGAAAAGCAGTTAATCCATGATAGAGCTTGCCCGTAAACTTACACATCACTTCCAGGCATTTAAAGTTTTAGTAGGGGTGAATATTCGCACCACTGTTCTTACCACAAAATTAGGCTGGCTCTGGTGGATCCTGGATCCCATTATTATGATGAGTATCTACTATTTTCTTATAAAAGGAGTTTTCGGCAGAGGAGGAGAAAATTATCATTTGTTCGTCTTAAGTGGGATTGTCTGCTGGCAGTTTTTTACAAGAGCTCTCAGCGGAACTATCAATGTTATTCCAAGTAATAAACGAATCATTCGGCAAATAGCTTTCCCTTTACCAATTCTTGTAGCTATTCCCATTTTTACGCATTTTTTCTTTGCAATGATAGGCATGGTTATAATTATTTCCTTCAATTTTTCCGTGACAAACGTTGCCACTCTGGCAATCCTTCCGCTCCTCTGTGTGATTGGATTGCTCAGCTATGGTCTCGGATTATTTGTCTCTGTTATTAATGTTTTTTTTGCAGATACAGGAAAATTTATATCTTATATTTTAAGAGCGGGCTTCTTCCTTAGCCCTATTCTTTATCCTGCTTCAAGATTACTGGAATCTCAATCTATCCCGGATTATATAAAAATAATACTGCAACTCAATCCGATGGTTTGGATACTTCCTGCAGCGCGTGAGGTTTTGTTGTTTGGTCAGATGTATGATTGGCGTGGCTTTTTAATTCTCGTTGTATTTGTATTGTTTGTTGTACAATTCGGATTGATTTGGTTGCGTCTCAATTCTTCAAAAATTATAAAGATGCTATAAAAATAGCTATATTCCATGACCACCACTAAACAAGATTTTCCTCATAATATGCCCGAAACGTCAATTTTTATTTTGCTAATCTCATGACAGTATTCCTGGCAACACTACACTCTCCCTTAAGCGACATGGGTGGGCTTGCTCTTGTAGATTCAATTTCAGGTCTCATTTATCTTCAGGTGGATAATTTTTCCGAATTGACTAATCCACGTCACCTGCGCGGAATATCCCTTTTGGATGACAAAATTTATATCACGACTCCAACCTCTATTCGCATCTATACCGTTCAATTTAAAAAGGATTCACCTCTTTTCAATTTGAGCAAAGAAATTTTGCTTAAAGAGTGGCTTTTAGGTGGTAATTTGTTAGGAATCCTTGCCTCTTCCACTAGAAATAGAATTTTTGCTGCAAATAATTTGTTTAATTCCATTGATGAGCTTTCTCTGCATGGAGATTTTATAAAACGTCATTTTCTTCATGACTTAGCTCCTGCGCTATTTCCTTTGCCCAAAAAGGCCGATAAGAAATTCAGGTATGGGCATATTCGTCATCTCACAGAAGATGGTAATGGAAAGATCTTTATTACAGTATCATCTTTGAACAACTCTACTAAAGGCGCCGTGATTAATTTCGACACCGGCAGGTCTTTGTTAACTGATATTCGCGCTCCTCATAGCTGCGGTTTTGCTGATGGAAATTTAATTATTCAAGATTGCAATGATAACACGATCACATCGTATACGGTCAATAGTTCCGGAGTATTCTCTGAAAATTGCATATGGAAATCTTTTCTTGAACATTATGAAACAGGCCCTTCCCAGGAAAAGCAGTTTGTCAGAGGATTAACAGTCATTGATAATACTGTTTTCTCAGGCGTATGGAACAAAGACGCTGAGCATTTTCCTTCACATATTATCTCTCTTGACTCTAAAACCGGCAAACAGAACAATGAGAAAATTTTCTTTCCTAACCTGGAACAATTCCAACAGCCCAGAGTTTTCTTTCTATCTCCACTTCCGCAGAAGCTTAAAGAATATCAGTCAGATGAGTTACTCTTCTTTTTAAACGGCAAGCGAGTCGAATTTGATCCTTATATACCAGTTACCAAGGCAAACAAGACGACATCAGTAACAGATCAATCAAAAACGAATACATGCGAAAACATTGTCTCAGATATTGTAACTCCGCTCGCTGATAAATCTCCACCTATTCAAGATGATGAATCTACTTCAGATAATCAGAAGAACATCGCCGAAGCTGCTCCAAGTCCGCCATCTATTGTTTTAAGAAAAGTCAGCCTTTCTTACCGAAGGAGCAATATCCCTTTTTTTTCTTTTAAAAAAAATGTCCCGACAGAGTTTAAAGCTCTTCATGATATTTCTTTTACAGTTAATGAAGGAGAAACCATCGGGATTATTGGTCGTAATGGTTCCGGAAAGAGTACCATTTCAATGGTGATTTCGGGAGCCCTCTCACCTGATAATGGCACAGTGACGACTTACGGACGGATTCAACTCCTGTCGATAGGTCTGGGATTCCAGAATGAACTTACAGGCCGTGATAATGTATTTATCAATGGTGCGTTGCTTGGCTTATCTAAAAAGGAAATTCTACATAATTTGCCGGATATTGAATCTTTCGCAGAGTTGGAAGACTTCATGGACCAGCCGGTCCGAACCTATTCTGCCGGAATGCGGAGTCGTTTGGGGTTTGCTGTAGCCACGGCTGTAAGTCCCGACATCCTGATTCTTGATGAAGTAATGTCCACAGGTGATGCCGCTTTCAAGGAGAAAGCCAATGAACGAATGAAAGTCATGCGGGAGAGGACCAAAACGATAATTCTTATCTCCCATAGCCCAGAGCAGATAAAAAAGATGTGTTCAAGGGTAATTTGGCTCCACAAGGGACAAGTTCTTCAAGATGGACAAACGGAAGCGGTATTATCCTCTTACGCTGATTTTTGTAGAAATCCTAAAGCGTGGCTGGCAACAAATAAAATTGAATATCAGCAATCCTGAAACCTGAGTTTAATCAAATATCACTAGAATCAATGTTTATGCAAAGATGCTGATATCGAAACCACCTAAATTAAGCGTTATCATACCTGTCTATAACACAAGAGAATATTTACCCGAATGTTTGAATTCGGTTCTCAGACAATCCCTGGATGGTATTGAAATTTTAGTCGTAGACGACGGCTCCACCGACGGGAGTTGGGAAATTCTCCTGTCTTTCCGGGATCAACATGCAAATATTTCGATATTCAGGCAGAATAGGAAAAGACAGGGTGCAGCCAGGAATCTTGCACTATTACAATCTTCAGGAGAATACATTACTTTTTTGGATTCTGATGATACAGTCCCTTCCGATGCGTATCGGAAGATGTATGAGATAGCCCAAAAACACTCTTCGGAGATGGTTATCGGTATTCAACAATCATTTAGCAAAGTGAGGAAGTGGATTGGAGTTCCGGTTCACCAAAATCAATTTAACAAACTCATTACAGATACCGATATCAGCGAATTTCCCGCGCTTCTCTCCGATATAAGCGTCTGCAACAAACTCTTTAAGAAGACCAGCATTTTAAGAAACGAGCTGATCTTTCCTGAACAAACTGCTGGTGAGGATCTTGATTTCTGTGCAAGAGCTTTTTTAAAATTTGAAAATATATCTATACTGCCTGAGGTGGTTTACAATTATAGAGCCAGAGAAAATGCCAGCACGGGACGTATCAAAGCGAGTTTTTTTAAAGATAGAGTCAGGACAACACTTTCATTAGCAGAACTCTATTCTCTTGCAGGGAAGGAGAATATCTATCAGCACCTATTGAGAAGCGAACTGAGGAAATTAGTCGGTAACAGGCTGAAGAAGGTGATAATCGGTGCCGATATTAACGAAAGAAAAGAAATAATCGAGTGCATTCGTTTACTTGCTGCGAATGTCGATTATGACAGTCTCTTAAGAGGTACGGACCTGAAAGACATCGATAAATTGAAGATTATTCTTCTAATGGAAAATGAATTACAGGCCTTGTCTTCATTGGTCAAAAACAACAACACCACGTTTCTTGATCTTTTGACAAAAAAGACAACCATTGAAAAAATAGCAGATCCGCTACAGTCCTTCAAAAAAGAACCATCCCAACATGCTCTTTTGCGAATTGATAGAAGGTTAAGGGACAACTTTGCATATTATGAAGACCTGACGGTACCACTTCGAGAACTTTATCATAAATTAAAACGGTGGAAGGTCAGAGGGAAAATTACTGTACGGAATCTGATTGACCAAGGCTATCCAGGAGTACTCTGCCTTAGTAAGTATCTAATCCTCTTCCTCGATGTAACCAGATTTTTTAAAGCAAAAGACAATCACGATGTATGGCTAATCGATGAAAGGTGGGCTCAAAGCGCAGAGGATAATAGTCTTCACTTTTTTATTTATCTGCGAAAGCAATACCCGGACCTGCCTATCTACTACATTATTAGAAGAGATTCTCTGCAAGTAGAAAATGTTATCACTTATGGTAACGTTGTTTACCTTTTCTCATGGAAACACATGAGGCTACTTCATAAGGCTAAGGTAATTTTATCTACCGACTGCTTTAAGGTATTGGCCTACCCTTATATCATTTTTCCATTTTTATGGAGAAAAACGTGTAATGTTTTTCTTCAACATGGTGTTTCGGGTAATAAGACTATGACTTATTATAAGAAGCGCCATCCCTATTTCAATATGGTTGTGACAAGCAATGAAATGGAAAAAAACTCCTTTGCACGAATCTATGGTTTTGAAGAAAAAAATATAGCTGTTACCGGACTGGCACGCTTTGACAAACTTCCTTTAAAGCCTGCCGGAAAATTGATTAGAAAGATATTGGTAGCTCCTACCTGGCGGAAGTGGTTGGCAAAAAAAGAAAATATCCGGGATAGTCTGTATTATAAGGTATGGCACGGCCTTCTCCAATCATCCCTGCTGATAAACATATTGGAAGAAAAAAATATTAAACTCATTTTCCAACCGCATTTCAATATGATGAATTATATTTCTGATTTTGGAAATGGCTCACGGAAAATTGAATTAATCTCCCCGACAAGTGAACTGCTGCAACAGCATATTATTGATTGTGATGCGCTTATTACTGATTATTCAAGTGTCATGTATGATTTTTTTTATCAGCTAAAGCCGGTATATTCCATCATGTTTGACCTTAATGAGTGGAACACTCCTCCCAATGGTCCGGCACTGATTGATTTTGAAAAAGATTTACCCATAAAAATCTTCGAAGATGAGGTGCAATTGGTAGAACACCTGGTAAAAACTCTAGATACTACTTCAGAATACACCAGAGAGGATTTTCAAAAGATCGACAAACTTTTCCAGAACAGAGATCACAATAATTGCCGGCGAACCTTTGAACACATCCAGACGAGGCTGTTGCGCCATCAAATGATGAACTAATACCGTTGGCCAACTTGAAAAGATTACAGGAAATTTCGGAGTAATAGCTGATGCAAAAAAATATGCTAGCGGTATGTATGCCAGCTTATAATTCCGGAGATTTTATAGCAAACGCAATATCCTCCATTTTAAACCAAACGTATTCGGAGTTTACTTTTATTATTACAGACGATGGTTCACAAGATAACACAGTCGAGATAGTAAAAAGCTTTGACGACAGGAGAATCATTTTCTTCCAGAATGAAAGCAATCAGGGCACAGTTCCTACTCGCAATGACATGCTCGATTATTGCCTGGGTAATGGTTTTTCATACATGTCAATC
This sequence comes from Desulfopila inferna, assembly GCF_016919005.1. NCBI lineage: Bacteria > Pseudomonadati > Thermodesulfobacteriota > Desulfobulbia > Desulfobulbales > Desulfocapsaceae > Desulfopila > Desulfopila inferna. The sequence continues at coordinate 89,711 of NZ_JAFFQE010000001.1, read as the reverse complement.
ATGGATGCCGATGATATAGCTTACCCCCAAAGGTTAGCTAGACAAGTACAGATATTAGAAAGTGATCCTACAATTGCTGTGTGTGGAAGCAGCATGAAAATGAGGAAAAATAATTCAATCTGGGCCGCACCTGAAGAACATGATGAAGTAAAGGTAGAGACCATCTTTAGAAATGCAATCCCCACATCGACAGCGACAATAAGACTTCTCTGTATGAAACTGCATAATCTGAGATGGGACGCGGAATTTGCTCCCTGTGCAGATTATCATCTCTGGTACAAGGTGATCTTCGAATGCGGCTTACGAGTAAAAAATACCGGCAAAATAGATATGGTCTACAGCTATACACCCAACGGAATCAGTCATGGCGCGGGTTTAGAAAAGCAGGAACTCAAAGATGCTTCTGTTAAACAGCTTATTCTCTCACGTTTTTCTATCAACTCTACTCTTAACGAAGCTGCCAGCTTTATGAAGATCTCTTTGCATCGGAGTGACTGTATAAGTGATGCTTCCCCTTTTTTGAACATTGCAGACAAACTGCTCCGTGGACAGTATAATTGTACAGTAGACCATCGGCTATTAAAAAAAGGGTTGCGAAGCAGAGCTAAAACCTATCTGGCCAAGGCAAGGTACCTTCCAGATTCAATTCACGCGCAATTCGTCGATTTAAGATTAATTAGAGGCTTAACCTTTTCGAAAATAGAAGGTAAGCTAAAATATTTTAAGTATAATTTTTTGGATATCAAAACACCTGAGTTATCCTTTTTTTTAGTAACAATATTTTATGCTGCAAAACGAATTATTAGTAAGCTGCTCTATAGGTAGAAAAACCTCATATTTAAAATCAACTCTTAGGCGCGCAGCCTCATTTTTCATGAAAGAGCATCAATGAAAGGATCAATAGCAGTAGTTGGCGCTGGATTTTCGGGAGCGGTGATCAGTCATCTCTTGGCATGCCAAGGTTTTCAAGTTGTTGTATTTGACTCCCGGCCTCATATCGGTGGCAATAGTTACACCAAAAGGGATACAGACACTGGAATTATGATCCATGTCTATGGACCGCATATATTTCATACCGATGATGAAGAGGTATGGAGTTTTGTCAACAAGTTCAGCAAATTTATACCTTATGTCAATCGAGTGAAAATTACGGCGCGGGGCAATGTTTATTCCCTGCCTGTCAACTTGCATACTATCAATCAATTTTTCAACAAAGCTTTTCGTCCTGATGAAGCCGTTACTTTTCTTGAGAATTTAGCTGACACATCATTCGAATGTCCACAAACATTCGAAGAGCAGGCGCTATGTTTTATAGGAAAGGATTTATATGAAGCGTTCTTCAAAGGGTATACGACCAAGCAGTGGGGTTGTGCCCCCTGCCACCTTCCAGCCAGCATCTTGCAGCGTTTACCTGTCCGTTTTGATTATAATGACAATTATTTTACCAGTAAATACCAGGGAATCCCTAAGAATGGATATACCCAATTAATAGGTAATATCCTGAATCATCCAAATATCACAGTTCATTTAAGTAGAACTTTTGATAGCCGACAGGTGAGAGATTTTAATCATGTCTTTTATTCAGGTCCAATTGATGGTTTTTTTGACTATTCATTGGGCCGACTTGACTATAGGACATTGGATTTCGAAAAGTTTTACTACGCTGGTGATTATCAGGGCTGCGCTGTTATGAACTATGGCGATGTCGAGGTGCCATTTACTCGCATTACCGAGCACAAGCATTTTTCGCCATGGGAAGAACATCAGCATTCGAGCATATGCTACAGGGAATACAGCCGCATATGCGAAATAGACGACATTCCCTATTATCCAATTCGCCTGATAGAGGAAAATCCAGTATTAAGTAAATACTTACTTTATGCCAAGGATTTGGAGAACGTAACTTTTATCGGACGCCTGGGCACCTACCGTTATCTGGATATGGATGTTTCTATCAGAGAAGCAATGGATGCAGTGCTAAAGTTCATGACGAACCAATCTTAGCAAATATGCAGATACAAGCAATTTATCATGATAATTAACGCAGTGATTGTAACATATAACAGAAAAGAACTTTTGCTTAGATGTTTAGAAGCAGTACTGCAACAATCTCAGAATATTGAGAATCTCTATCTGATCGATAATGCCTCAACTGATGGGACGGAAGATTTTTTAGTGAATAAAGGATTGATTACAAATGATCAAAATCTATCGTCATTGGTGATAGGAAAAACCTCCATTCACTATAAACGTCTAGCCCAAAATTCAGGTGGGGCTGGAGGGTTCCATGAAGGTATGAGACTTGCTCATGCTAATGCAGATTATGTCTGGATCATGGATGATGATGGCTATCCCTCAAGAACATGTCTGGAAAAGCTATTAGTCCTGAAAGATACCTATGAATACATTATGCCCGTGAGCCTTTGCGAGAAAGATGGTGATAGATTGACCTGGTTCATACGAAAAAAGAATAAACGATTCACCAGGTCTTATCTTAAACTACGTAATTCATTCAATGCCGGCAAGATGCGATATACCGTTCCTTTTAATGGACTGCTTCTGAGTCGACAAGCTATAGAAAAAGTCGGATTTCCTAAAAAAGAAATGTTTATCTGGGGAGATGATTTTGAATATCAGTATCGTTGCATTAAAAAAGGTATTGAACCCATAACAAACCTCGATGCGATTTTTTATCACCCTGACGATAAGGCAACTGTTTATCGGGTCTTCTTTGGTGCCATACCGGTTAATTACACAGAATCGAAACTCAGGTTCACATGTCTTATAAGAAATAGCACCTATAATTATTGGAATTACCGGGGGAAATACATAATTTTCCTGAAATTCATTTTATATACGTGGCTCTTTCTTATAGAGAAGAAGTTCGCTATTAAAGATTACATTCATTATTTAAAATGTGTCGCTGATGGAATTAAAGGTGATTTCACCAGGCATTTACAATTCTTAGAATAATATGCAGAAAAATCGTGTTTCTATAATAACTCCAATGTTCAATGGGGGTAAGCTGGTAGCTCGAACGATAGAATCAGTCCAGGCTCAGACCTATGAAGATTGGGAAATGATCATAGTCGATGATTGTAGCAGCGATAACGGCCTGGGAAGATCTATAGTTGAAAGGTACCTGGCTACGGATACTCGCATTAAACTGATAGTCTTATCAGCCAATAAAGGTGCTTCCGGGGCTAGGAATGTAGGCATCGAATGTGCGGAAGGCGAATTTATAGCTTTTCTTGATGCCGATGATTTATGGAATAAACCATTTCTGGAAAAACAACTTTCTTTTATGCAAGAGAAAAGTGCTAAAATTGTCTTTTGTTCCTATCGAAGAATTGCTGAAGACGAAAATGTTGACGTCTTACCCCCATTTATCGTCCCAGCAACGGTTAATTACACAAAAATACTAAAAACACTACCTATCTGCCCATCTACAGCAATCATGAATATCGGCACATTGGGGAAATATTACTTCAACGAAGAGATGGGTAGTTTGCGTGATGACTATGTATTCTGGCTAACCATCCTCAAAAATCATGTCGATTTTGCCTATGGAAATCAAGAGATACTGGCTTCCTATCGAATCAGAAGGGATGCTGTTACTGCTAACAAATTCAGCGTCATAAAGCCTCACTGGATGGTACTGCGACATATCGAAAAATTATCTCTAAGCAAGAGCTTATATTACTTTGCTTGCTGGGCTCTAAGCAGTCTCTGGAAATATAGGATTGTCTGGCGCAGTTAATAATATGTTTTATGTTTTAAATGGTGCAGGAAGCTCCATTGCTGGAGGTTCCGACAGATCGTTCTATAGAGCTTCGTGTCAACTTCTTACGAAAAAAATTATCAAATACCATTCACGAAAAAAGAAGTAGCGTTGGTATTTTTGTTTACCAACGCTGCTTCCGTTTTCAGACCTCTCAAAGCAAGCAGATCATAATTTAGGGAATCGCATGCATGAAAGTATTTGGTTATTAATTAATTATCCAACCCAAGCGACGAAAGTGTGCCTGTTTCACTGCCCGGTGTCGGACATGTTTCTATACCTGCACGAACAGTTTTTTGCAGTGAGATAGCCGTAAGCGAAATTGCAAGCGCTTGGTCATTCATAGCTGAGGGCACTGTAAACCAAACATTGACAGGTCTGCCATTATTTCCCCATGTGCAGCCGGATCCCGAAACATATTGCAGCATAACACTCGCAGTACCATTTACAGATCTTGTCCTGTTAACGTTTCCTGATACGAAATCTGTTGCGCTTGCTATACTCGCAGCTGCAAACAGGAAAGAACACATAATAGCACTCATAAATAATTTTCTATTCATAATTTCTCCTCTGATTTATGTTTAAATTAGGGGCTTACCCCCTTTTCCAGGCAATAAAATAAACCTATTAATTATCCTGCTACACCAATACTTCTATAAATCATTTTTTCCTCTTGGCAAGCTGCTTATCAAGCTGCGCCTGTATTTTTTTCAATTCCTGGTAAGACATTCCAGGAGACGCCTCAACTTTATTGTCAGACGAAATTTTAGTATCAAGCTCTGCTTGTTCTACCAACAACTCACGATGGGTAAAATTTTCAGAAGCTTCTACGTTACCATTGTTGATATGCTGGTCTAGTTGATCTTGTGTTTCTTTTAACTCAGCGTATGAACCAGAAGATGTTGCCATAATCTGAGTGGCATTGTCAACCATATATTGATCAAGCTCGTCCCGCGAATTAATAAAGCTTCTATAAGAAACCCCGGGAGAGGCTTCTATGGTATCTTGGTTATTCAATATATTTTTGTCGAGAGACGCTTGAGCGAGTTTAACTTCTATTATGAGGTCACCAGGAGAGCCTTCATCTTGGTCCACGTTGAAGATTTCCATGCTTTGATTTGGTGCAGATGCAATCGACCTGACTGAGAGAAGTTTTTTAGAGTTGTCCTCTACGATAAATACATTGTTCCCTTTAAGAATTCTACTAATAATGGCGGTTAAGGTGGTATCTTTAAAGCTGCCACTAACCTTGATATCAAGTAGCTCCTTATTTACTTCTATTCTATACCCGGTTTCAGCCGAAATGCTTTGGAGAACATTCCTTAATGATTCGTTTTTTACATCAAATGAAATTTGTAGCTTGAGGTTTTCGTCGTCCAATTCTTCCGCTTGACCCTGCTCAACGACGGTTAATAAAAAGGCACAGACAAAAACCAGCACCGCGTAGGAAATTTTCATGAAAGTAACCCAACTCTTATAAGAAGATTGATAATTATTTTTAATTAAAAGCAACTGAGTTATAAACTGATTTTGATTCTAAATCAATATTTTTCTCTTCGGCATTTGCCCTAAACCACTGGGATACCGTCATATTCGGAGTAATCAAATATTAAAATATCTTGCATTCCGAGGGGGATATCGCTCAAATTCCCTCTTGAGTTCCTCGGTGAAGTTATATCAATACAACCTCTTCGTATCCGACATAGCAAGGCTCCTATATTCGGTTTCCCGGGGTACCCAGGGAGGATAGTAGGAGTTAATGACATGGTTATTTTACCAGAAAGTTGTTCATCTTCTTCAGAAGAATAATAGATAACTGGCCAATACGTCTGAGACTCCATTTGTGTGAATCCTGGAGCAAAACGACTAAAGCCCGATGAGGATTTTCCCGAATAATGATTGAGTTATCTCAGCCAAACTTTCAGCATATAATAACTGTTCATTTACCATTGTTTTTTGATTTTATCACATTATACCTGAACACTCCACTCATAATGGTGCTTGTCACATGGTGTGATGCAATAGTTCCACATTATATCGAGGAAAATTACTGCCATTCCATTATAATTTTATTGGATGCATTCGATGAGCCATATGATTTGGTGGGCGCAGGCCAACCCCCTACTGAGAAAAAGCTATAGCTTTAAAAAAAAAAGAAATTGAATGTCTGCCCGCCCCACCCCCACATAAAAAATTTTAGTTGATGAGAAAAATTTCTTTCGCACCATTTCTCAAGCAAACGATCCATGTTTCTTTTGTAAAATATTTGCCACCAGCAAATTACATCGAATCAATGGCTATTAAATACAGCATAATGCTGCCACAAAGCTTTCTCGAGAGGACAGAGAGGCTTTTAGCCTTTTTTACCCCTTTTTAATTCAGGTGAAGTGGTGTAGAAGTATACCCCAATTTATCTTTTGTAGTAATTTTCTCTCTTTTTAATAACCAGAACAAAATCTGCAATACATCATTAGTAAACATTTAATGACTAACAAAGACATCTTAAAAAGAATTTATGAAGTAATCAGCCCATTCAAGATTAAGCTCGGGCTGGCCATGATAGCCATGATCACTGTAGCAGCGATGACAGGTGTTCAGGCATATCTGGTGAAAGATCTTCTCGATAAGATTTTTATGGAGAAAAACGTCGCCTTCCTCAACCTGCTTCCGTTGATACTTATTCTAGTTTTTGGCTTGAAATCTATATCCTACTACACTTATTCATTTTTACTCGAAATTGTGGGACAAACCGTTATCCGAAATCTGAGAACCAGAATTTTTACCCATATCCATTCGCAGCCGTTATCCTTTTTCAATACAATCCCAACCGGCACTCTGATTTCAAGAATAATCTCCGATGTCACCCTTATGCAGCAAGCGGTTTCCAATGCCTTGGTCAACATTCTCCGTGACTTTTTTCAGGTGGTGATTCTTCTTGGCGTTGTTTTTTATATGAACTGGAAACTGGCCATGTTTTCTTTCGTGATTTTGCCGATCGCCGGGTATCCAATAATAAAGTTCGGCAGACTCTTCAGGAAATTAAGTACACGTACACAGGAAGAAACCGCTCATGTCTCCAACATGCTCTATGAGACAATTACAGGGAACAGAATCGTCAAAGCCTTTTGCAAAGAACAGTACGAGTCAGACAGATTTACTCAACAAATCGGCAAGCTCTTTGCCGTCACCATCAAGGATGCGAAATTCCGGAGTATTCAGCATCCTTTAATGGAGTTTATCGGGGGTGTCGCCTTCGCTCTTATAATCTGGTATGGAGGGAAGGATGTCATTTCCGGAACCGCGACGCCCGGTACATTCTTCGCCTTTCTCACGGCACTCGTTGCCGCTTATGACCCAATCAAGGGCATCAGTCGGATCAATTCCACCATCCAGCAGGGAATGGCAGCCGCTACGCGTGTTTTTTCTGTGCTCGATACGAAGCCTGAAATAGCAGACAAACCGGATGCCATTTCACTTCCGCCCTTCACATCTTCTATTGAATTTAAAAATCTCTCGTTTTCCTATAATGGCGAGGAAAAAGTGCTGCACGATATCAACCTGGAGGTACGTTCAGGCGAAGCCCTTGCCATAGTTGGTCCCAGCGGCGGCGGCAAGACTACTTTGACAAATCTCATCCCCAGGTTTCTGGAGGTCAGCGATGGAGAGATATGTATCGACTCCGTAAACATTAAAGACTGTACCCTCGCTTCGCTCAGATCGCAGATAGCTATGGTTACCCAGCAAACAATTCTATTTAATGATTCTGTAAAAAACAATATAGCCTATGGCGACCTGGAAGCCACGGACGAACAAATCACCGATGCCGCAAAGGCTGCTCATGCCATACAATTTATCGAACGGTTGCCGGAAGGCTTTGATACCATCATCGGTGAAGGCGGTAGCCGTCTATCCGGGGGAGAGCGCCAGAGGGTGTCCATAGCGAGGGCTATTCTTAAAAACTCTCCTATTCTGATTCTCGATGAAGCCACATCGTCACTGGATACCGAGTCCGAACGGGAAGTTCAGAAGGCCCTGGAGAATCTGATGAAAAATAAAACGACCCTGGTAATTGCGCACAGGCTTTCAACTATTAAAAATGCGGATAGAATAATTGTCGTAAAAGATGGAAGGGTTGTCGAAGAAGGCACCCATGATGATCTTATTGACCTGCATGGAGAATACGAACTCCTGCATAATATGCAATATCAATAGCGGGTTAAAATTGATTCATCACTCTATTCAGAGTACAGAGAATGTATATTTCATCTTGAGTGCTTCACTCCTGAAAAACTGCCGCAAAAGAAACAACGAAAATTTATTTAGCCTTGTGAATCGGCGCCTACAGCCAAAGGTGCTTACTTATGAGGTGTTCGATTGAAAAAGGCAATTGGAAAGCGGTTATGGTAATCGGCAAAAAAAAGAATTTCTTTGAAACAGCAGCGCTATTTTGTGCTACTGCCTCTTGTCTTGTTATCCCTTTCGCCTCATCCCTTTTGTCACTTTTTTCCATCCTAACTCTGATTTTCTGGATTATTTCCGGAAAAATTAAAGAAATACCATCAATTACCAGATCCAATCCTATTGCTTTTCTGACAATACTTCTCTTTGGCTTTTTCGTCATAGGCTTATTCTATACTGCAGCAGACATCTCTGAAGCTCTTGCCGTCTTCAAAAAATACAGGGAACTCATTTTCGTTCCAATTTTAATCTCATTACTCAGAGACCATCCAATTGCCAGAAAAAACTGTGAGTATGGCTTTATTTTCGGGTGTATTATTCTCCTGCTGATCTCCTACAGCATGTATTTTTCGATTCTTCCTTCAGCCCGGTACGGCCACTCCATTGTGTACCATATTACCCACAGCTACTTCATGGCGATCCTTGCCTTCTGGGCCATTCACAAAGCAATCGACTCATATCAATATAGATATCTCTGGATCGTCATTTATTTTCTAGCTGTCTTTAACCTCTTTTATATAGCACCTGGAAGAACCGGCATGCTGGTCTTTCTCGCCCTGATGGTGCTCTTCCTGATCCAGCGCCTTTCTGTGCTGCAGCAGTTTGTCGGCTTGTTTTTACTTACCTTGCTCCTATCAATAATCTATACAACCTCAGACAACTTTTCCTCAAGGAGCAACATAGCCCTGAAGGAAATTCAAAATTACCACTATGGAGAGACACGAACTTCCCTTGGGATGCGTTTCGATTGGTGGGTCAACAGCATAATTCTGATAAAGCAAAAACCTTTATTGGGGCATGGGACGGGATCTTTTGAAGAAGTACATGATGAGCTCATTGCCGATACAGCAATCCAAGGGACCGATAATCCACACAATGAGTATCTGTTCATCGGTGTTCAACTCGGGATAATAGGGCTGGCAACATTTCTCCTGATCTTTCTTGCTCAAATCAAGTACTCATTTAAACTGGAAAAACCCGATAAGCGGTTCGTTCAGGGAGTTGTAGTAGCTATGGCAGTGGGATGTTTGATGAACTCTTTTCTCTTCGATTCACACCAGGGGCATTTCTGGGCTTTTCTCTCCGGCCTTTATTTCTCCTCCTATCCGGGAAATCATCTACCTCTTCGATCTTTGAGCTGAATTTTATCCTTGGCACCCTTTGGCGGGAACACACTCTCGCAAGGGAGATAATCACCCCAGTATTTCTGCATAATAGTTTTCATACTGTTCGGTAATCCTCAAGAGATGAAAATCTTCCGCCCTTCTCTCCTGGAGCTCTTTGAAGCAGGATGCGTAATGGCTATAGCGTCCATACACATCTTCTATTTTTCTTCCCAGATTATTCTGCTCCTCCAGCAGCAGGGCCGGCAAAACCTCTTTAACGCCTCCCACCGGCGTTGAAATAAGCACATTCCCATAAAAAAGAGCTTCGACCATAACCTGAGGGAATCCCTCGCTATGGGAAGAAATGACCATCAGATCAGCGCCTTTCATAATTTCGGGTATGTCAGTGCTGAAACCCGACAAAATTACGCGGTCTTCAAGGTTTAAACCGGCAATCTTCCTTTGCAGATTATTATACTCCTTCCCTTCCCCGACAATCCTTAATCTGAAAGGAAAGGGAAGATTCCATACCTGGTCGATCAGGATATCGAATCCCTTTATGGCATCAAGCCTGCCAATAGCAGCTATATCGAAAACTTCATTTTTCGCTACACCGATTGCCGTTCGCGGCACTATACCGTTGTGAATCACCCTTACCACGGCATCAGCTTTTTGTTTGACTGAATTCCGGGCTTCTTCAGAAACTGCTGAAACATACCGAAGACGATTAAATATCCTTCCTTTTCTGGCGTTATGCTTGGTCCCCAGATGCTTGACCTTGGTAAAACGGTTCACTCCATGAATCAGGTAAGAGGCTTTGAAAGCATGCGTATGAACGATATCCGGTCGCTTCTGTTTGATTATTCTGTACAGCTCCAGCAGGAGAAGAGGATTATGGGTAGTGGGATGGCTTTGCAGTTCAATGATTTCAACCTGTTCAGTAAATTGTTCTATGTATTCGGTCTCCCTTAGTACCACAGCCAAAACTTCATGTCTTTTTGACAATTCGTTAGATAAATCGACAAAAACTTTTTCAGCCCCTCCCCATTTGCTCGAGGCCATAAATTGTATAATTTTCATGGTCTGAAGATCACTATCGAATTATGCCAATCGTATCCTACTTGCTATTTTAGCCGCAATACACTCATACCCGGCATTGCTGCAATGAATCCTGTCCATGTAAAATTGATGGGATTCTTTTTCAAATATTTCATAGAGATCAATCTTTATACATGTCTCATAATCGCCGCAAACCTTATCAAGGATCTTATTATATCGCACTAATTCACCATTACGGTCCTGGTTGTTGGTAGGGATGGTATCCACGAGAAAAACGGTTCTGGGTTGAGAGAGTTCGACCATTTTTCGTAAGTTTTCTTCATATTCCTCTATGGGTACGGTATTAGACTCTCCCAGAAGAACATTAACCCCTGCTTTACGACAGGTTTTTTTAAATTTTTTCGTCAGTGCTCGTAATACCTTGCGACACCAATTATCGGGATAATAGAGCACATAAGGAGAATATCTGAGGGTCTTGCTGGAATCCGCCAAACCGAATTGTATGAATATGCAGTCGGCATCCGCCATATAATCCCGGTGCAAACAATCCCGCAGCAATCCCAGACCTTCTCGTGTTGTAGCCATTGTATGGCCAAGATTAATTACTTCAGAGCCGATCTTATCGGCCACCCTTTCCGGATAGCTGTGTCCCTTCAGCTCTTTTGCACCAAGCGTATTGCAGTCACCTATGGCAAGAATTTTGCGGAACATTTCATTATACTGATGTTTTTTATAATAAAGATGAACCTGTTAAAATTATGGTTGAAAAATTTTTCGCCGCTTCAGAATGAGTTCACGATAGATTTGAACGGTTTTCTCACACATCGACTGAGTCGTAAAGTGTTTACGTACACGTTCCTGTCCCCTTTTACCGAATGTCTTAATTGTTTCCAGATCCTTCAAGGCATTGTCGATACATTGTCCCATCTCGACAGGGTCCGATGGCATAACGAGCCAACCGGTTTCACCATTGACTACCGTTTCCAGACTGCCACCATGGGCGGTTGCAATTACCGGTTTGGCCATTGACATCGCCTCAACTGTGGTACGACCAAATGCCTCCGGTTCACTTGAAGAAGCACTGAGAACGATGTCGGCCAGCAGTAATCCTGCTGCCATATCCGAACAGTGTCCAACAAGGCTGACACACTCCTCCAGGTTATTATCTGAAATATATTCCTTGAGTTCACTGACATATCCTGGGTTTTCACTGGTATCTCCAACGAGAATCGCCTGAAAATTCCTTCCCTTCACCTGGAGCAAACTCTTCAGAAAAATATCCTGGCCCTTCAGCCGGGTAATTCTGCCGGGCAGCATGATAACAGGAATATTTTCCTTAATGTTCCAATCTCCTCTCAACTTTTCCAGGCGTGAGCTTTCAATGTTCTCCGGATTAAACATCTCTTCATCCACTCCGCGAAAGACGAGCCTGACATCATTTTTGACCTCATATTTCTCATGTATATGCTTCTTTATGCTTTCCGAGACAGCAATTACTCCATCTCCTTTAGTCATAATAGCGCTGTATTTGTTAACCGAATAGAATCCATGAAAGGTGGTTACCAGCACCGGTCTTCTGCTTTTAGGCATGCTGAGCCAGGCGACATAACCTACCCAGGCAGGCATTCTTGAGCGAAGATGCAGAATATCAACCTCTTCCTTGATCATTAACCTCCGCAAGGGCCAGATATAGGCAAGACAACGGGGGCTTTTTGAGCCTACAGCCCATTTGATATGCAAGCTGCCTTCATCTTCCAGCTGCTCCACCAAACGACCTCCGCCGGAAACAACCAGGGAACGATGACCGTTCGCAACCAGATAGCGCCCCATTTCCAGGGTGCCGCGCTCCACTCCACCGCCCTCGAGTTCGGGCAGCATCTGCACAGCGGTGATTGTCCGGCCACTGCGCTTCCTCTCCTTTTCTTCGTGCAGCCTTTGATAAAGGGAGAGGGTTTTCTCGCACATCCTGTAGGCGGTAAAATTCTCAAGCACCCATTTTCTGCCGCGCTCTCCCGCTTCCCGTATAAGATGCGGATTCACGAGAACATTTTTTATGGCTTCCGCCAACTGGCTTGGGTCCGATGGGGCAACAAACCACCCTGTTTCACCCTCAACGATTGTTTCAAGACTCCCCCCGTGCCGAGTTGAAACAACAGGTTTTGACATGGCCATAGCTTCAATGGCAATTTTGCCGAATGCCTCGGGCTGACTGGAGGAGGCGGAAACTACAAAATCTGCTACCTTCAGTGCGGCCGGCATATCGGAACAGTGCCCGACAAGCCTTACCTTATCTTCAAGGTCATGGCGGCGTATCCTGTCCAGAAGCTTTTTCGTAAACGCTGAATTTTCTTCCGTTTCGCCGACGCAAATAGCATAAAATGGCAAATCTTTAATGAGAGCAAGACTTTCAATAAAGACATCCTGTCCCTTCCACTGGGTTAAACGTCCGGGAAGCATTATTATGGGAGTATTACCCTGAGGCAGCTGCCATTTCCGGCGAAGTTCACCGGTCCTCTCAGGCGATACTACGGCAGGGTCGAATGCCTTGGTGTCACAGCCGCCATGTATAAGTTCAATCCGGGATTCATCAACTCGGTAGTTTTCCAGGATGTGATTGGTTATGACCTTAGAGACAGCAATAACCTTCTCACCCTTGGTCATTATAGTTGAATAGGAGTTGACTGAATAAAAACCATGAAAGGTCGTGATCAAGGCAGGTCGTAAAATAGGAGGAAGTAGTTTCCACGCGGTATAGCCAATCCAGGCAGGTAGTCTTGAACGTAGATGAACAATATCAATTTTTTCCTCGAGGAAGAAGCGCTGAAGCCGCCGGATGTATTTTAGACAGCGAAGGCTTTTTTCACCGATTTGAGGCCAGGTTATATGAACTCCTCCAGCATCCTCAAGCTGGCTCACTAAACGGCCTCCTCCCGATATAACCATTGAATGATGGCCCAAGTCAGCCAGATATATCGCCAGATCAAGTGTTTCGCCTTCTACTCCGCCTTCATCAAGGTCGGGCAGTATTTGGACAATCCGTAATTTTCTCATAGAAACCGTCTTATAATCTCTTCGGCACAGCGTCGAGCTTCATTCAGCGGCTCGGCATTCTTCCAGCTTCCATCTCCCAGAAGATATGCCTGCAGCCCTATAACAAATCCTGCATCCTTCAAATATTCTTCACTTTTCCTGAATTTCGAGTTTTTATTTCGCCACTGCACAGGTAATATTCCCACATTGCATCCGGAACTGAGAGCCTCATACACCATTGATATGGAATCTCCGGTAACCCAGACCTGACGGCATCGACGGTATTCTTCCTCCACCCAACCGGGAGGAGTTTCCTGGTATTCATGGAATTCAACATTTTGGAGATGTTGCGCCAGAAGTGACATCTTTTGTATGGCCTCGGCAGGAGTTCGAGGAGAGGATGACAGTATATACCGTTTAAGCGGATCATGGGAAATAAGCGCCTTTATACCGGCAATGATCTCATCGGTGTTCCAGTCGTGACTTTTCCTGTCGAGACCACCACAGAGCAGCAGCACTCTGTCATTACGGTGATCCCCTCTGTTGATGTTGGGGTTGGGAGGGCCAATCGTCGTAAAGATATTATGCTTTTCTGTCGTATTGTCATGTTGTGGTGAGAATATCAGATCGAACTTCTTTTGCAGAAAGGAGGAAGGAGTCATACAGGTAACGACTGGAATGCCGAAGTGCTTTTTTAGAAGCAGCATCGGCAGATGGGTATGAGTCCCTGTACCCAGAAGCAAATCACAATCTTTAAGAGAATCATCTGAATCAGCGGGCTGATAATTCGGTGGAAACAAGAAATTCAACCATTCAGCAGCCTGCAGAAAAACGTTCTTTTTCCGAATTGGTACCGAAATCACTTCAACATCGATCTTCCTTTTGAGTTCTTCAATAATGCCGAAGGTCTGTTTCTCATGACCGGGACGGCCATCGAGAAATGCCGCCAGCCTAAATTTATTATTTTCACTCATGGTATCAGGACCGGCTTCTGTGACATAACGGATTAATTTTTATGTCCATCCTAATACTAAGAATTCTGGTCAAGATCAATATATGAAAACACAAAATAATATCACCTACAGAAGAATACCTCGGGCAAGGTCGCAGGAATAAATCACATGAGTGTCTCTATCTGCCAGGAGGTGCTGGTGGTTTCTTTGCTCCGGCAAGCTTAACGAGGATCTGGTTGGATTTGACCAGGCGTGAGGTCATTGTACGAAAGAGATGGGCAGAGACATCTGGATATTTCTCGATAATTTCGTCTATTTTGTCACCGGGAAAACGCTTCACGGTGCTTCTGCCCTGAGAAATAATCGAGGCGGTGCGGTGCTCTTTTGAAATGGCGGCCATCTCTCCAAAATATTCGCCCGGCTCCGTCAATTCCGCTATTTTCTTACCGCCTTTTATAACGGTGAGTCCACCGCGAATCAATTTAAAAAAATCGTAATCGGTGTTCCCCTCTCTTATTATAACATCGCCGTCTTCATATTCCTCGACATCAGGGTTGACAAGATAGGCAGGCAGACTTTCCTTGTGAGCCACGGTTCTGCGCAAGGCTTCATCGATGCTGGTAATACCGGCCTTTACTTTTTTCAGGGCTGCATCACGAAGAGGGGTCATTCCCTCCTGCACGGCAACTTTCCGCAATTGATCTTCCGGAACCTCGGCACTTATGGCCTTGGCTACCTCATCGGTTACTTCCATGAGCTCAAAAAAACCAACCCGGCCTTTATAACCCAAACCATTGCACTCAGGACAACCATTGGGACCGTAGAGCTGCAGATCCTCTATTTCGTTTTCACGGAAACCGATGCTGAGAAGCTCCTCCGCCTCATAGGTAACAGGCTTTTTGCAACTTTGACAAAGCCGCCGGCCCAGCCGCTGAGACAGCACCATGGTCACGGCAGATGACAGCATAAACGAGGGGATGCCGATATCGACAAGGCGTGCGATGGTAGCGGCACTGTCATTGGTATGCAGAGTTGAAAATACCAGATGGCCTGTCATGGCAGCCTTGATGGCAATTTCCGCAGTCTCTATATCGCGGATCTCACCTACCATAATGATGTCGGGATCCTGCCTCAAAAAGGCTTTCAGGGCAGCCGCAAATGTCATTCCAACCTCGGTATGTACATTTACCTGGTTGATGCCTTTAAAGTTAAACTCGACCGGATCCTCCGCAGTAAGAATCTTGATATCTTCACTGTTGAGGGAGTTGAGGGCTGAATACAGTGTAACGGTTTTTCCAGATCCGGTGGGGCCGGTTACCAATAGAAGTCCCTGAGGTCTGGAAAGACAACGTTTCAGCATATCGAAGGTAGAAGTTTCAAAGCCGAGCTGGGTTAAATCAACGTTCAGAGAACTCTTATCGAGAATACGGAGAACGACTGATTCGCCGAACAGTGTCGGCAGTGAAGACACCCGGAAATCGACGGAACGGTTCCTCCCCATGCGCATCTTGATTCTACCATCCTGAGGCACGCGTCTCTCGGTTATATCCAGACCGGAGAGGATTTTTACACGGGCGACCAAGGCGTTTTTAATGGTCAGCGGCAGGTTCATCGATTTAAAAAGCGAACCATCCTTGCGATACCTCACCTGCATGGTTTTCTCATAAGGCTCAATATGAACATCTGAGACGCCTTCCTGCACAGCTTTGATAAGAATACCATTGACCAGTTTGATTATGGGGGCATCCGAGGCTGCAAACTTGTCCGGCCCTTCGTCTTCGTCATAGCTCTCGATCTCAAACTCATCGGCAGCATCCGCAACTATTGATCCGAAGTCGTCTACCTGGGTAACGGAAATCTCTCCGACATCATCCTCTTCAGATACGATTGAGAGATTTTTTGCCTCCTCTTCACTGATCTTGTAATATTTGATATATGCTTCAAGGATATCCTTTTCCGTTGATACACAAACGGATAGTTCCTTGTTCAGCTGGTCCTGCAATTCTTCAACGGCGGAGGCATCCGATGGCTCGACCATGGTGATCTGCAGCGTATTTCCGGCCATACGGAGCGGGAATGCAAAATATTCTCTGGCAAGTTCAAAGGGCAGGATCCGTAATACATCTTTTGAAGGAGGTTCATCCTTGATGACAACTGCCGGATAATTGTGTTGCCTGCTGAGGAAGTTAAAGACTGTATTATCATCAATATAATCGAGCTTAACGAGGATCGAACTGAGGCGGCCACCCTGCTTCTTAAGTTCCTTCTTACCGCGCTCAAGCTGGGCCGGCGTGATATAGCCCGCTTTGCTGAGAAGTTCGCCAATCTTTACTTTCCCCGCACCCGATTGATCCTTAACCGTTCGTTTAAGTGATGTTTTTCTGGAGGAAGTATTAGTTTTGACCGTCATAAAACATCCATATGGGAATAATAATTAGCACTGTTTAAATGATGAGAGTATAGTCTATGAAATAAAGGATTAAAACCTCTTTTTTCTTGAAAAAAAAACTTTGCCGGGAATCAATCCCCTCAATTGATAATTTTTAAAACATTTCAAGTGCGGGATCACTGATTTTAAGCTATTGTTGTGGTATGATAGCGTCCAAAAGACCAGAGTTCCCACGTTTACAGGTTTATAGCAGGCATATGACATTCTACCTTGAGTTGTCACGGGTTCTCCCTATACTGCACCCCGTATTTCGAACTTTCTAGCCATTTAAGAGTTTACATGGCAACCCTTTAGATGCTCATCATCGTATATGATTAACCATAACTATTAAATAAAAATGTGATGTATGCTGTAAATTTACATCAATTCAGCTCCGATGGACGAATACATTAAATTTTTAAATAAAAATTCGAGTATATGCAAAATTCAGTACAGAGCATCTTAAAAAAAATCACTTATATCGAAGCTGAAATCGAAATCCAGAAACAGATCCTCTATTCGATACCAGATGATCAGCGAGGAGATATTGAAGGGGTTTTAAAAACAATCAAACAGGCGAAAGATGATATACAGCAGCTCCGCAATCAAATTGCCGAGATATCACCGCAGGAGCATCAAAAGCTTCTTGCTATTGAGAAGGCTGTTACTCTCTTTAAAGAAATAGCCTCTAAAAAGCAGTTTACAAAGCTAGAGAGCATGTCATCTCACCCTGACTGCTCTATCACTCTAAAGAATGGCGAAAAACTGCCTTGCCTGGCAAGGGCATGTGATGCCGATGGCAATTGGACCATAATCACAGATAATGGCGAAATCCATCATCTTTCCGCAACTGAGGTAACTGATCCAGGCTAATCTGTTGCTGCTCCCACCATTACCATGCACATTGGTCCACGGGTAAAAATCCTTTCGAAGCAGAATCGAAGTGATCAAAAACAAAGTCCTACCGATGTGCATCTTATTCGACACAATGCACATGTTTCGGCGCCACCTAAAAGAGTTATCACTTCACTTAAGACATCATGCCGCACCCACTTGTACCAACTATGCAACTTATGCATGTTTTTGTATGATAAAAACAATGCTTCACCAACAATTTTATGAATGATTACAGATTATTTCACTCTGTTTTCAGCAAAAAAAAATTGCCTATAGACCGTATTTATGGTAGGAGAATCATGATATAGTTATGTTCTTTTATTGTATATCTGATGAGAACATAGACACCCGGTACTGTTAATGTTCATTCTTCCTGTTGCATGAACCGATCATAAAACGGTGCGAATTTAATGTTTTCTTGGTCTTTGAATTTCTACTTATACCTATATGAATATATCGAAGGTGTGCCCCAACCTTCCTCCAAAAAAAAAACACAAACCCGGTTCGACTGGATAAGAAATTTCAGGCAGTTGTTTTCCATAAAAAACAGAAAACAATCTGCAACATACTAACCCAGCAGAGCTGGATAACTGCCTTGGCTTTAGAGGCCAGTTCACGAATTAGAGAGATTTCTCATTCTCTTGTTATTTGTGACGGTTTTTCAGGAGTGAGGCACTAATAAGCGTAGAATCTTCAGATCTGCTCTTTTTATCAGCAATACTGCACCATTTTTCGACAAAGTTATCTACTTGATAACGGATTTAACTACAGTCAGAGTCTAATTCTACCAAAGGAGTGAATTATGCCATTAGATCCAACCAAACATGCGGATTGGGAAATTGCACAAGAAGCGGAAAAATCAATGAAAACCATTTATGAAATAGGTGAGACGCTTGGCCTGACCAAGGAAGAACTCCTTCCTCATGGCCACTATATTGCCAAGATCGATTTCCGAAAGGTTCTTGAGCGCTTGAAGGACAAGCCGAATGGCAAATATATTGACGTTACGGCTATTACACCCACACCGCTTGGTGAAGGAAAATCAACTTCTTCCATGGGTCTGGTTCAGGGGCTTGGCAAATTGGGCAAAAATGTCTGTGCTGCAATTCGCCAGCCATCCGGCGGTCCCACCATGAACATCAAGGGTTCTGCCGCGGGCGGTGGTTTAGCCCAGTGCATCCCCCTGACCCCGTTTTCACTCGGGTTCACCGGTGATATCAACGCCATAATGAATGCTCACAACCTGGCAATGGTAGCACTCACCTCCAGACTGCAGCATGAACGCAATTACAATGACGAGCAACTCGAGCGACTCTCCGGCATGAAGCGTCTCGATATTGATCCGACCAATGTTGAAATGGGCTGGATCATGGACTTCTGCTGCCAGGCTCTGCGGAATATCATCATCGGTATAGATGGAGTTAACGGCAAGGCAGACGGCTTTATGATGAAATCCAAATTCGGCATCGCCGTTTCCTCGGAAGTCATGGCTATCCTTTCTATTTCCAACGATCTTAAGGATATGCGTGAAAGAATGGGTAAAATCGTTGTCGCCTATAACAAGAAGGGCCAACCGGTAACCACGGAAGATCTGCAGGTAGCCGGTGCAATGACAGCCTGGATGGTTGAAGCGCTTAATCCTTCGCTGATGCAGTCTCTGGAAGGTCAGCCGGTCATAGTTCATGCCGGACCATTCGCCAATATCGCCATTGGTCAGAGCTCCGTCATCGCCGATAAAGTCGGCCTGAAACTCGCCGATTACCATGTAACTGAATCCGGATTCGGAGCCGATATCGGCTTTGAGAAATTTTGGAATCTTAAATGCCGTTTTTCCGGACTTATTCCCGACTGTGCCGTTGTTGTCGCTACTATCAGAGCGCTCAAGTGTCACGGCGGCGCCCCGGTTCCGGTGCCTGGAAAAGCAATGCCCAAGGAATACCTCGAGGAGAACGTCGAATGGGTTGCCAAGGGCTGTGATAATCTTATCCACCATATACGCAATGTCAGAAAGGCAGGCATCAGTCCGGTTGTCTGTATCAATGCTTTTTATACCGACACCGATGCCGAAATCGCCAAAATTCGCGAACTCTGCGAAGCCGAAGGAGCCAAAGTCGCTCTGTCGCGGCATTGGGAAAAAGGCGGCGACGGTGCACTTGAATTCGCCCAGACCGTTATTGATGCCTGCGAAGAAAAGAGTGAGTTCAAATTTCTCTACGAACTCGACATGCCCATCAAGGACAGGATCCACCTCATTGCCACGGAAGTTTACGGCGCCGACGGTGTTGACTATTCCAATGAGGCAAACAAAGCGATTGACAGAATTCAGGCCGATCCCGAACTAGCCAAGATGGGAATGTGCATGGTCAAAACCCATCTGTCTCTCTCCGATAATCCTACACTGAAAGGTGTCCCCAAAGGATGGCGACTCACCATCCGTGAAGTCCTCACCTATGGTGGTGCCGGTTTTATTGTTCCGGTTGCCGGGACAATCAGCCTGATGCCTGGAACCGGTTCAAACCCCGCGTTCAAACGTATTGATGTGGATACGGAAACCGGAATGGTTGAAGGTGTATTCTAATTCGGACAAACCATTCTCTTTAGGGAGCAACGGTAATAAGAGCCTCTTTCCCGCGGCAAGCGGGCAAGAGGCTCTTAAGCAAAAATCCCACTTATAACCAACAAAAAAGCCCCGAGGCAGTAGATGTCCGGGGCTTTTTTGTTGCACTATATTTTTGCAGACTTCTCAGAGGCTGATTGCCGGATACCTTGCGTTAAGCTCTTCTGCAAGCGGTATCATAATCTCACGCATCGACGGCTCTGCGGTTTTATGGGTCCTCAGTCGGAAGATATGCCGCCACTCCTCAAGATTGCAGTAGACGATAATTTCAGTTTTGCATGAATTAGGCAATACTGTCCGGGCAGCCTGTGGCGTCGAAGTTTCCAGAAGCTTCAGGTAAATAACCTCGGTTTCCTCCATGGCCTTTTCCCAGAGGGCGTAATCTGCCGTGCCTTCCTGGTAGAACAGGGGCTTGACAAAGGTCACCTGGTTGTCGAATTTGTCCTGACTATAGCGGCAATAGCGCTGGCTCTCCTGCAGAAAGGAACAGGTCCGGTGCCGCACAATTTCATGGGTTACGGCTCTATTGACATAAAATTTCACTCCGACATAACGGTGACGCAGCAGCAACTCTTCTGGAAGTTTTTCGACCTCGTTGAGTTCGATTTTTTTTACGCCTATTGCACTATCGCTATCGGTATGATCAGCAGCCGACCAGATTCCGTCAAACAGATAAGGATGTTTTCTTCCCAGAAAATTTACCATTTGTCTGACCACTGCATCATCAGCGCAGCGTTGGTAGATTTCACGGAAGCCGCGAATCGAAGCGGTAACAAGAAGTCCATCACCATAGACATCTATAGTGAGGAATTTAGGCTGACAGGCTAGAAAACCAGCGGCATCAGTTTCGGTACAGCGAACCTGCAGCGTTACTACAGCCATCTCCAGGACAGAATTATGACCGTGGCTTGCCACCTTTTTCACAAATGGAAGCGCAGAATCTCTGGAGATCAGCTCTTCGCTTTTATAGCAGATGCGCCCGCAGGCTTCGAGTCGGACCACCAGTGATGCATGATCGAGGTCGTCTTGTATCTCATAGGAGGGGCTGATAATTTTCATAACTATTCACCGGTCCAGAAAGGAGACATTTCCCGGAGGGATGCAATAATTTCCGGAATCTTGCCGAGGACGAAGTCGACCTCTTCCTCGGTATTGTAGATGCTTAGCGAAAATCGGATGGAACCGTGAGCCGCAGTAAACGGAACCCCCATGGCCCGCAGCACATGCGACGGCTCAAGCGACCCGGATGTACAGGCGGATCCGGAAGAGGCACAGATATTATATTGATTTAAATGCAACAGTATTGATTCGCCTTCAACGAACTCAAAACTTATGTTTGAAGTGTTGGGTAATCTATCTTTCTTGTGTCCGTTAAGCATCGAGCGGGGAACCGAGGACAGCAAACCCTCTTCCAGTTTATCCCGCAGTGCTTTAACCCGGGTATTCTCCTCTTCCATTTTCTCACCGGCCAGCTGGCAGGCTTTACCGAGTCCTACGATGGATGCCACATTTTCAGTACCGCCGCGACGGCCTTTCTCCTGATGGCCTCCTGCTATAAATGGAACAAACGGGGTACCGCGCCGCACGTAGAGAACGCCCACTCCCTTAGGGGCATGGAGTTTATGCCCCGACATCGAGAGAAAATCAATAGCGGAATTACTCATGTCTATGGCGATTTTTCCGACAGCCTGGACGGCATCGGTATGAAAAAGTATCCCTTTTTCCTTGGCCATCGCGGCCATTTCTTCAACAGGAAATATCACTCCGGTCTCATTATTGGCCCACATCACACTGACTATAGCGGTGTCATCGGTCAATGCCTCGGCATATTCATCCAGATCGATGGTGCCATCAGCAGCCACTTTAAGTCGTGTCACCCGATGCTTATGCCCGGTCAAGGTTTCCAGATTTTCAGTGAGGGTCTTTATGGCAGGGTGTTCCACCCTGGTCGTCAGAATATGCCTTTTCTCAGGAAAAGACTGAAGAGCCGAAAGAACCGCAGTTGAATCGCTCTCGGTGCCGCAACTGGTAAAGGTTATTTCTTCAGGTTCGGCGCCGAGAAGGGTTGCTACCTGGAGCCGCGCCTCTCTGAGAGATTCGCCAACCTGACCGCCGAAGACATGCATACTTGAGGGATTACCGTAATAATCGGTCAGAAAAGGCATCATAGCTTCAACCACCTCGGGAGCTATCTTGGTGGTTGCATTGTTGTCCATGTATATTTCTTGGCCTGGAGATGTCTTCATTATTTAGCTTCCTCCACAATTAATGTGTCCAGAACTAGCTCCCTCAGCTTTTTCTCCACATACTCTTTCAAAGTTGTTTGCGATTTTGTACAGCTGGTGCATGATCCTCGTAAAGAGACAAGTACATAGTCCCCGTCCACGTCGATCAGTTCTATATCTCCGCCATCCTGACGCAGCGCCGGTTTGATCTCGCGTTCGAGCACTTCTTCAATTTTCTTGATCTTTTGGAGTGTGGTCATGCGCTCGGGCTTTTTAGCAACCCTCTTTATTTTCGCGGTATCCCCAATACAATCATCGAGTATTTTCTGTAGCTTGTCCTCGCACTTACCACATCCGCCACCGGCTTTGGTAAAATTGGTTATCTCCTCGACTGAATGGAGGTTGGACTCCTTGACTGCACGGATTATTTCCAGATCGGTAACGCCGAAACATTCGCAGACAACCTCTCCTTCGGCCATAGGAAGGACCATGCCGCGATAATCGGCAATGGCTGCCTCCAGCGCCTCCCGCCCCATAACCGAACAATGCATTTTTTCCTTAGGCAGACCACCAAGGAAATCGGCAATATCTTCGTTGGTGATCTTTTCAGCCTCGGAAATCTTCATACCCTTGATCATTTCAGTCAGGGCGGAAGAAGAGGCAATTGCACTGGCACAGCCAAATGTTTTAAATTTTGCTTCAACTATAGTTTCATTCTCATCAACTTTGATGGTGAGTTTCAGAGCATCGCCACATGCTAAGGATCCCACATCGCCAACACCGCTTGGATTTTCCACTTCACCAACATTTCTCGGCTTGAGAAAATGCTCCTGAACCAGATCAGTATATTCCCACATATGAAGCTCCTGAATTTGATGACGTATCAAACAACTTCCGGTCATCTCAAATGATTAAATAACAACATCATCAATATTGGCAATCTTGTAATACGCCCGCGATTCACGCACGCTGTCAATATTAAATAAAAACACACCAGTTGAAAATAATACCCTCTGCCAAAAAATCAACTGATAATAACTACATCCGCAAAACACCGGGATTTTTGATCACGCTGTTCCGATTCCCTTTAGTGCCTTACTCCTGAAAAACCGCCACTCAGTTCAGTACCCTTTTGAGGGGTGCAAAAAATAAAAAAAATAAAAAATAAATTTACATCCGTGAAACCCGCCTCTATTACCAAGATCCTTGTCCAGCTCAGCGGGATTAGCATATCAGGCATTATTTCCGACAAACAATCAGAGCAGCCCGATTTCTTTAAGCATATTTTTGGCTGCTTTAACAAGTTCTTGAGTTCCATCTGCGGTTCGCGACTCAACATAGAAACGAACCTTTGGCTCTGTTCCGGAAGGCCGTATCATCAGCCATGAGCCATCGTTAAATATCATTTTCCTGCCGTCCACATCAATGACTTTATCAATGATTCTGGACTCTCCTTCAATCTCTACAGAGCTCCCCTCTTGGTATTTCTCCAGACCGGCCAGGGCCGTTAAGAGCTTCTCGCCCTGTACAGATACAGCGATACCATCACGATCAGGATAGAAAAAACCATACGTTTCTTCTATCTGATGTAAATACTCCCCAAGGTTCCTGCCGGTAGTCAACACCATATCCAGGGCCAGCAGGAGACCAATATAGGCATCTTTTTCCGGGGTGTGGCCTATAATGGAAATACCGTCGGACTCTTCGAAACAGACTAGCGCCTTGCCGATCACCGGTTTAAATTCCTTAAATCCTACTTTTGGCTCAAAGACATCTTCGCCCAGAGCGGCAGCAACCGCGTTTGCCAGATTGGAAGATGCCACGGTTTTGGCGACCAGTCCGCTCTTCTTTTTCCACTCATGGAGAAAATGATAGGCCATGGCCCCGAACTGATTCATACTGATTTCGATATTCCCATCAGTGAAGCGGATCCTGTCGCCATCGGGGTCAATGATTGCTCCCAGTTTAAATTTCTCCGGCCGCTGCTGAAGGGTCTCTACAACTGCTCTCATATTCTCACTGGATGGTTCCGGGGCAACTCCGCCAAAGGTAACATCCTTTTCTTTTCGCAGGTGAATCAATCTTTCTGAGCCTGTATTTTTAAACATCGCATCTATATGCAGCCTGCTGGCACCGTGAACAGAGTCAATAACAACAACCAGATCTTCCTTCTTCTCAAACCCCTCGATAATACCGGCATACTCCAAACCGTGGGCGTCATAATTCTTCTTCAGGTGATTCTGCCACAAGGACAGGGAGTCTATGCGCTTGATGGATTTCGGCATTTCCGGCACCTTACTGCCTTCTGCTAATGAAAAGGGCAGGCGGTTTTCTCCAATAATGCCTTGGGCTCTTTCGGTGATAGCGCGCGTTACTTCGGTGGCAGCCGGACCGCCGTCAGCCGCGTTAAATTTCAATCCACCATATTCAAGCGGGTTATGCGAAGGGGTAAAATTGATGGAGAAGGCGGCATCCAACTGTAGAACACTTGCCGACAATACCCCGGTGGTAGTCTCTCCGGCGAAATATATTTTTATCCCCTCTCTATCAAGAACCTGGGCCGCAACCCGTGCCAGGAGATCTCCGCAAAAGCGGTTATCATAACCGACGACACACCCCCTCTGCCGGACCTCCTCAAGACTTGCCGCACCTAAAACGCCAGCGAGTTCGGCACTATGATCAAGTTCTTTATACATCTCGACAATCGCCAGAATCACCTGTGCCACGGATTTACAGAAAAGATCTTTTCCCAGAATCCCCCGCCATCCCGAAGTGCCGAAGGTTACAGGAGAAATCGGCCGGCCGGTATTGTTTTCTATTTCATGGCGAACCTTCTCATATAATAGCTCCACATATTTTCGCCACTCAAGTCCGGACGATTCTTTTTTGTGGACCAATTCGGCAATCATTCCCAGATAATCACATGACAAAGGATCATCAGATTGCAGTAATCCATTTATTCTTAGGGGCAGATCATCTGCTGCAGACATGAGTATCCTCCTGTTTTATATCGCCGGGGGGCGGCCAAAAACGATTTGGGAAACCACAGCCTCGATTGTTTTACTTCTCGTCTTCAATCTTCCTGGCCTCTTCAATGAGCATTATTGGTATATCGTCTCTAATTTCATATTCCAGCTTGCAGGCTCCGCAGACCAGTCCGTCTTTTGATTCCGTCATAACAACAGGTCCTTTACATTGAGGACAGACAAGAATATCCAGCAAATCTTTATTAATCATAGTTTCTCAGTTAGTGTTATTATTGTTGATATACAGAGGTCTCTGAATCCCCTGCTCTGCAAGGCCATGAGAATATCGCTCCCCCTCCCTGATAATAATAGTGTGGAAATGCAACTATTTTATCATCTATGGGAGGAACTGCCAGTAAGATTTACAATTATTAAGAATTTAACCAAAAATAAACCATTGTTTGTCTATTTTTATCAGTACAGATCTCGCAATTTTGCCTTCTACAAATCTAACCACCATGTCCTCCTTTTGCCGGATTTTCCTTATATTTAATCATAACTTCTCGCATGGTCTCATCCAGTTAAAACTGTTCGTTTGGCAAAGTGCGATAAGATTCTTGATGAGATATCTGGACTGGCTGCGATTATAATGGTACATTGGCGTGTTGATTACAACCATCTGCGATGAACCCCGATAATATCCGGGCAAAAGAACTTTGCTCAAAGATTGAGGATGTATATGAAGAAAGACAAAATTGGATTCATTGGCGGAGGCCAGATGGCCGAAGCCCTTATAAAAGGAATGATGGCGGCCAAACTCTATACTCCGGCAGATATTTACCTGATTGAACCTAATTCAATACGCCGGGAACATATGGAATCCAAATACGGTCTGCAATGTCTGGACAGTCATGAAAAATTCTGTGATCTCTGCGATATAATCCTGCTTGCCGTAAAACCACAGGTAATGGGCCATGTCATTGAAGCGGCAAAACCCTATGTCACCAATGCACATATCATCATCTCAATTGCCGCCGGCCTCCCCATCAAATTCTACGAGACCTCGCTGGGCAGCAACGGTTACAAAATTATCAGGGTAATGCCGAATACACCTGCCCTCGTCCTTGAAGGAACCTCCGCCATAAGCTGTAACGATAATGTAACTGACGAGGAACTGGCAATTGCAGAATGTATTTTCAATGCAGTAGGAATTTCTGTATTATTAGATGAGACCTATCTTGATGCGGCCACCGGGCTCAGCGGTTCGGGACCGGCATACGTCTTCTCCTTTATAGAGGCCCTGATAGATGCCGGCATCAAAGTCGGTCTTACCCGTCATATTGCCGAAACCATGGCCGTTCAGACTGTTCTGGGGTCCGCCAGGCTTATGCAGAAGGAGAAAAAGCATCCTGCGGTTCTGCGCTCAATGGTAACCTCGCCCGGTGGAACAAGCATTGCCGCCCATCACTTTCTGGAAAAAAAAGGTTTCGGTGGAATTGTTATGGATGCGGTTGAAATTGCAGTGAATCGCTCAAAAGAACTCGGTAAAATGTGATGGCGTCGTAAAAAGCCCGATCTCCCGCGTTGCAGGTTTTTGGCAGACCTTCGACATACTACCTGTATCGTCGAAGGCCTGCCAAAAACACTGCGCCTTGTATATCGAACTTTTTATCTGGCCATCTGAGAACTCCGTGGCAACTTTTACAAGACTATCAAATGTGAAAATGGCTCATTTTTCTTCCCAGTTCCGCAGATTATCCAATTTTTCTATACGTTCAGCAGGAATCATCACCAAGTCAGGTGATCAGCCTGCTGCTCAATTCGCAGATGAGCTCAAGCGCTGGCTGGAAAAGAGAAATGTATCGGTAGACCTGAATGTCCTGCACCCCGACCTGAGCATCGTGGTGGTTTTGGGGGGTGACGGTACTCTGTTGAGGATAGCTGAGCAGGCTGCCCGCTATTCGATTCCGGTGATTGGCATCAATCTCGGTCACCTGGGCTTTCTCACCGAACTGACCTGCGAGGAGGCCAAAGGAACACTGGATACCATCCTGTCCGACAGCGTCAATGTCGAAAATCGGCTAATGCTCAAGGCGCTGATAGAGGGAGATGAGACAACCACTATCGGTTATGCCCTCAACGATGTGGTTATTAACAAGAACTCCTACGACAGGATATTGGAACTCTCCACCACGGCTAATGAGGAACTGATAACCACCTACAAAGCCGATGGTCTCATTTTTTCCACTCCGACGGGTTCCACTGCTTACAATTTATCAGCGGGCGGACCTCTTGTCTATCCCGGTCTGGCATCCATACTGGTAACCCCGATATGTCCGTTCATGCTGGGAAGCAGGCCCATTCTACTACCCTCGGAGATAACAATTGCGACCTCGATAGAGGAAAGTAATTTCAACGAAAATGCCAATGTAATCGTTGATGGCAGACCTAGCGGCACGGTTCGGAAAAAGGAACGATTGATAATCAAAACTGCGGAGCACCCGCTACAACTCATCGTTCCGCCGCATCGGGATTATTTTTCAATCCTGCGCAATAAGCTGCATTGGGGCAGCCCCGATACCAGAAGATAGCAACGAAAACTGGTTCGATTATTTCTTCTTTATTCCGTATTTTTTCATCTTGTACTGGAGAAGACTTTTGGTGATGCCGAGTTTTTCGGCAGCGCGGGCCTGGACGAATCCTGTTTCATCAAGAGCACGATTCAACATGTTTTCTTCTACCGTATAAAGCACATCGTTAAGAGCAATTTCGTCAGGAATGTATTGAAAAAAATCCACCCCTTCACTCCACTTGTCATGCGCCTTGACGCTGATTGATTCCGGCTGCACATCATCTGCCTGAATCTCATTGCCATCGCAAAGTATCGCCGCTCTCTCTATGGTATTCTCCAACTCACGGACATTGCCTTCCCACGGTAAGGTCAAAAGCAGGCGCAGAGCGTCAGGTGAGATGCGCAGATCTTCCTTGCCAAGCTGCCCGGCAAATTTCTGGATAAAAAAATCAACCAGCAGAGGCATATCATCCATTCTTTCACGCAGCGGCGGAAGCGAGACATGAATGACGTTCAAGCGATAGAACAGATCCTCTCTGAAATTGCCCAGCGCCACCTCTTCTCGAAGATCCCTGTTTGAGGCGCTGATAATACGAACGTCAACGGATAATGTCTTGGTTCCACCAACCCGTTCAAAGGATTTTTCCTGAATGACCCGTAAGAGCTTGGACTGCAGAGCAAGCGGAATCTCTCCGACTTCGTCTAGAAAAATGGTTCCCGTGTCGGCCAGCTCAAATCTGCCCTTGCGCATACCCACGGCACCTGTGAAGGCTCCTTTCTCGTGACCGAAAAGCTCACTTTCGAGAAGATTATCCGACAGTGCGGCGCAGTTGACGGTAATAAAAGGCTGCGACTCTCTGGGAGAGTTAATGTGAATCGCTTTAGCGACCAGCTCCTTACCGGTACCGCTCTCACCTGAAACGAGGACCGAAGCGGGGGTCGGGGCGACCTTTTCAATAAGTTCATAGACCTCGACCATCTTGCTGTTTTTACCGACCATCCCGCCAAAGTTATTGGTTTTTCTGATCTCCTTGCGCAGCCTGGTATTTTCACGCAGCAGAGAGTAGTGCTGGGCGGCTTTGTTAATATTTACGACAAGCTCATCATTGGAAAACGGTTTGGCCAGGTAGCTGAAAGCGCCGGCCTGCATGGCCGCGACCGCCTTTTCAACTTCAGCATAGGCGGTAATGATGATAACCGGCAACTCTCCATTGGCCTTTCTTATCTCCTGGAGAAGCTGCAGGCCATCCATTTCCGGCATCTGCATATCGGTGATGACCAGATCAAGATCGACTTCCCTGACAACTTCGAGACCTTCGTTGCCACCCGGCGCTGTATATACTTCGAAACCCTCATCACGTAGTAATTCCGAGAGCACAATCAGATAATTCGGTTCATCGTCAACGACTAGGATTGAATACATGGCATTGTCTGGTTTAAGTATTTAATGTGGTCACCTTCTTATGCAGCTGTCTATTTAGTGCCAGGCACAGCGCGTTTCGTTTTCATATGCTCCAGTATCTCAGGGGGTACGAACACATTTACTCCACCCGCCAGGTCCGTCCCCGGTCGTATCCGGCCATGATAATCACTTCCACCGCTTATTATCATATCACGTCTTTTGGCAATTTCTTTCAATTTTTTGCGAACAGTAAAAGAATGACTGGGATAATACACCTCCAGACCATCGAGTCCCAGTTCCGCTAACTCGTCTATAGTTCCGGAGAGATGCTGGAAAGACTGTCGATCCTGAACAGGATGGGCAAGAACGGCCACCCCGCCGCTGTTTTTTATCATTTCAATGGCCTCAGCCGCACTATACACAAAGCGGGAGACATAGGCTCCGGCACCTTTTTTCAGATATCTGCTGAACGCCGTATTGAGATCTTTGACTACTCCCTTGCGGCATAATATTTCGGCGATATGCGGTCTTCCTGTCTGACCTATTGGGGAAACAGAATTGATCTCATCCATAGTTATTTCAATACCAAAGCCCTTAAGCTTGGCCACGATTCTTTCATTTCTCAGGTTGCGGGCTTTCTGCAGGACATCTATTTTTCTGTGAAGTTCCATATCAAGGTGATCAACAAAATACCCCAGGAGATGAAAATGGTTTTCCCCATGAACAACACTCAGTTCGATACCCGGTATCGCCTCTATATCAAAAGGTTCAACGGCGGTTATTAACTCAGCAATTCCAGCCAGGGTGTCATGGTCAGTTAGCGCTATAGCCGTTAAGCCGCGTTTATGAGCAAGATGTGCTATTTCCGTCGGGGTGTAGGTGCCGTCGGAAAACAGGGAATGAATATGAAGATCAATAGACATAAGATATCACGTTTTTGTAAAAAGAAAAAAATCAAAATTTTTCATACAGATCAATGTAATTCTTTTATGAATTTTGATCAAACGGCCATTTACCGCTTTTGTTGCAAAACACACTCTAAGATCCATTTTTATCTATATTTTCTCACCAGCCATCCGATACAATCGTATCATATCACTTTTGAGGGGGCATCTATGCAGTACCTTTTATTTTCTTTTGCCATCATATTTCTGCTATCATCGTGCAGCCGAATCCCGGAGCCGATCGGATACCAATATTCCACCCAGGAAAAAATGCAGGCCGTTCATCACTGGAATGTTCTCTCCCGGGACCTTGCCAACAAAATCAATAACGAGCTGATCAGGAGCGATTTTCTCGATACCGCCGTGTTTGTAAAAGAGACCTGCGGCAGCGAAGCCGAACCGTGTGCCGAGAACACAACAACAGATTTCAACGAAGGATTCAGGGATTTGCTCATCACCGAGCTGGTAGGATTCGGCATACCCACAAGTGCCGTTGCCGACGGTGAGGCAATTAGGGTGGACTACAAGGTCCAGGTGGTCTACCATCAAGCCGGACGTATCCGAACAGTGCGGCCCGGGCTCCTCACCGCACTCACGACGGCAGTTTCGGTGCTGCGTAATGCGCCGGCGGAAATTATGGCTATTTCTCTTGCTGCAGGCATCGATTATGGTAACACAACCTATGCCAAAACCACAAATCTGGAGGCAATCATCACCACCTCGATGATTTTCCGGAACAAGTACCTTTTCCGCTCATCAGACATCTACTACATCAACAGTGCTGATTCTCATCACTACAAAGGCGGAAGATCATCCAAAGAAATTCAGCTGACCAGTACAGGCGAGTCCGGCATATGGAGAAGAAACTAATGAAAACGGACATTCGATTCAGCTGGCAGGGATTGCGACTATCCAGATCCGCCTCGCAGAAGTATTGCTTTATGCTGATTGCCCTGCTTTTTTTTGCAAGTGGCTGCGCAAAGTTGAACGAAAACAGAGTAGCAGGATTATTCAGCTCCGAGCAAAATCTTATCCATGTTGCCTATAAGATCGCGGAAGATCTGGAAAAGCAGGCGTTCCCTCCCCTCCAACCCCGTCACCCCGAGCAGCCGATTCTGACAACTACTTTTGTCAATAATAACGATCTTGGCCAGACCTCTCACTTCAGCAGGGTTCTTCAGGAACACCTGACCTCACGTTTCGTGCAGATGGGATACACCGTCCGGGAAGTCAAATTTCGCAATGAACTGCAGGTTGAGCCCTTAAGCGGTGAGAAAATGCTCTCGAGGAACCTTCAGGATATCCGGCAAAGCCAGACAGCTCAAGCTATCTCCGTAGGTACCTATTCTTTGGCCGACAAAACCATCTATTTGTCTGCCAGGCTGGTAGATCCGGTCAATGCAAACATTGTTTCTTCAGTTGATTATAAACTGGTCCTGGATAAGAATATGCAGGCGATGTTCGGTTTACAGCCCAGACAGCACGAGTTGGTCGATCCCATTGATGAACCTCGTCATTCATTGATGACCCGCCTGCTCTATTAAAATCAGCGAAAGGCCAGAGCTTCCGCATCCTTGATCGTTATGCGGCGGCCTTCAACCTCAATCAGCCCCTCTTCGCTCATCTTGGCAAAGATCCTGGAAAGCGTCTCGGGAATGGTCCCCAAAAGACTGGCAAGCTGGCCTTTGGAAATTTCCAGTTCAACAACCTGGCGCCCACCCTGCTCTTCCTGTAAATACAAAAGATATCCCGCCAAACGGGCCGGAACTTCTTTCAGCGACAGGTTCTCGATCTGGCTGGTAAATTGCCTCAAACGCATGGAAAGAACGGCCAGCATACTCACGGCAATCGATGGATTTCGATTGACCAGTTCGAAAAATTTATCTCTTGGGAAAAAGAGTACTTTGCTTTTCACCAGACACTCAGCGGAAGCAGGAAAAGGATGCCCGTGAAAAACAGGTACTTCGCCAATGGGCTCACCGGGGCCGAAAATATGAAGAATATGTTCTTTTCCCGCGGGTGACATCTTGTAAATCTTTATCTTCCCGGAAGCTATCAGATAAAATCCGTTGCCTTCATCCCCTTCGAAAAATATATTTTCTCCCTTACCGAAGGATTTCTCATAGCTGATATCCACGATATCAGCAAGTTGCCGGTCCTGCAGACCACTGAACAAAGTGCTCTCCCTGATAATTTCTCTCTTCTTCATGACTAAAGCCTTTTCTTCTCTATTTCGTTAGCAAGGATGAACGACATTTTGTATTATGCAATTAGATAATATTTCGCTCTCACAGTGTGTCGTATTAAGCTGCATATGTTTATGGGATGTCATAGCATAATCCATGGATTTTTCCATCTATTAAAATACATGCGTGTATTTGTAAAGACCTGGTAATCACCGTCATCGTTTTGGATCTGAACATCAGATAACTCCGGCGATATTTTATGGATGCCGCAACTCACGTTATGAATCCGCTGCGTAAAATCATACATATTGACATGGACGCCTTTTTTGCCTCGGTGGAACAGCTGGATAATCCCAGCCTCAGAGGCAAACCCGTCATAGTCGGTGGCAATCCTCTGAAGCGCGGAGTTGTTGCAGCTTGTTCCTACGAGGCGCGGCAGTTCGGGATTCATTCGGCGATGCCCTCCTCTAAAGCCGTACGACTCTGCCCTCAGGCAATCTTTACTCCCCCGCGAATAAAGCGCTATAAAGAGATCTCCGATGAAGTGATGTCCATTTTCTCCCAGTTTACAGAAATGATAGAACCGTTATCCCTGGATGAAGCTTATCTGGATGTCACCGTCAATAAATTAAAAAACCCATCTGCCACCAGACTTGCTGAAATAATCCGAGGACGGATTTTTAGTGCTACCGGTCTTACAGCATCCGCCGGCGTATCTTATAATAAGTTTCTGGCAAAAATCGCCTCGGATCTTGATAAACCAAACGGCCTTCATGTTATTTTACCTGATGAAGCCGTCTCCTTCCTCGACACCCTGGCGGTGGGAAAATTTCATGGGGTCGGCAAGGTCACAGAAAAGAAAATGGCTAATCTCGGCATCCGGTTCGGTAGAGATCTTCGCCAATTCAGCAAGGCCGATCTCCTTTTGCACTTTGGCAAAAGCGGAGCATTTTTCTTTGACATTGTCAGGGGCAGGGATGATAGAACCGTCACGTCAACCAGAGAGAGAAAATCGATCGGCAGCGAAACCACCCTGGACCAGGATACCTCCGACACCAAAGAAATTTCCGACATTTTATATTATCTTGCCGAAAAACTGGAACAGGCGCTGCTACGCAAAGAATGCTGCGGCACAACCATTACATTAAAGGTAAGATACCACGATTTCATTACAATTACACGATCATCGACCCTCTCTTCACCTGTATTGACCGCACAGGAAATCTTCTCTGAGGTCAACAGATTGAAACAAACAACGGAGATAGGCCGTAAAAAAATCAGATTGCTCGGTATCACCGTCTCCAAACTCTCAGATAGAAACCTGAGAAAGCCTGTACAACTTCTGCTTCCCTTTGAAAAAAAATATCGGGTATTTGAGCACCAAGGATTCCAGAAATAGCGGCCATATGATTTCATGATGGAAACAAAATGATTTCTATTGTTAAATGGTTAAAGTACATTTGATAAATTCCATCGCACATACATTCCTTAACGCAGCCAACATAAAGCCAAAAGACATTTATGAAAGATCTCATCTCATCAGTTTTCACTATACTTAAATATGGTGGCAAGGCCGTAACGATATTCCGGAATATCATCTTCAACATCATATTTTTATTTATTATCGTCGTTGTCGGCCTGGCATTTTTCAGTAAAGAGGATACCTCAATCGGCAGCAACAACGCCTTGCTCCTTACTATATCAGGCAATATCGTCGATGAAAAACAGATAATAGACCCTCTAAGCGAGCTTTTTAATGATCTTTTGGGATTTTCACAATTACCGGAAGAGACTTTACTCCAGGATATACTCGATGCGATCCATGCCGCTGAAGAGGATGAGCGTATCAATTCCATCGTGCTTGACTTGAGCGATATGGGAGTAAGTTCAATAAGCCAGATCCGTGATGTAGGCAAGGCCTTGATCAACTTTAAAACCAGTGGAAAACCGGTCATTGCCGCAGAAGATTTTTATACTCAAGATAAATATCTGCTGGCAAGTTATGCGGACAGGGTCTTTCTCAATCCGATAGGCCTTGTTGATCTCCATGGGCTTGGCGCCTACCAACTCTATTTCAAGGACGCCCTGCAAAAGCTTAAGATCAACTATCACGTATTTCGTGTCGGAACTTACAAGTCGGCGGTGGAACCGATTACCCGAAATTCCATGTCCGATGAGGCCAAAAGGCAAAACTCCGTGTGGCTCAATAATCTGTGGCAGGAGTTCAGGAAAGATATCACCAGTAGAAGAGATATCTCTTATGATACTATCGAGCTCTACACCAACCAGGTATCATCACTCCTGAAACAGTCAGACGGAGATACTGCCCGGCTTGCCTTTCAGGCAAATCTGGTGGATGAGTTAATGACCCGACAGGAACTTCGATCATATCTTGCTGATATTACCGGTCCTTCAGCAGAAAAAGGCTTTAGGCATGTCGCCTTCAAAGAGTATTTAAAAAAGATACCAAGATCATACGGAAATGATGGTTCGACCATTGATTCAGTTGGAATTATAGTTGCTCAGGGCAATATCTTGACAGGCGAACAGCCGCCCGGCACCATCGGCAGCGAATCTCTGGTTAATTTGCTCTATAATGCCCGCAATGATGATTCCATAAAGGCCATTGTTTTGCGAATCAACTCAGGAGGCGGTTCCGTTATAGCTTCCGAGATAATTCGCCATGAACTGCTGGAGCTGAAAAAAAGCGGCAAACCGTATGTGGTTTCCATGGGAGGCATGGCAGCTTCGGGCGGCTACTGGATAGCCGCCGATGCTGATGAGATATGGGCCTATCCTACTACTCTGACCGGTTCGATCGGCATTTTCGGGGCAATCCCGACGTTTGAAGATTCGTTGGCCGGTTTAGGTATATACAGCGACGGCATCGGAACCTCTAAACTGTCCTCCGGTCTGAATCTCACCCAGCCACTTTCTCAAGAACTCCAGGATGCCGTTCAACTCACCATCGAGCATGGCTATCGAAGATTTCTCGAAATTGTCTCCAGCGGCCGCAATATTGAAAGAGACAAACTTGATCTTATTGCCCAGGGACGGGTTTTTGACGGGGCAACAGCAAAAAAGTTGGGCCTTGTCGACAAACTCGGCAGTCTTGATGAGGCAATACGATCTGCTGCCTCACTGGCTAATCTGGAGAAGTACTCAACCCGATATATCAAGGGCCGCCCTTCAATTTCCGAGATTCTGTTGCAGCAGTTGCATGTAAAGATCCTGGCTTTTTTCTCAAACGGGAAAACATCAGCCAGAATCTTTGAGAAGTTGCAGCTATATTCAAAAGCAAGCCGCGACTTATTGCTGTTTAATGATCCTAAAGGGATATATGCTCACTGTATGATCAACTACTATTAAAAACAGCAATAGGAGATTAGCTGCAGCCCTTGTATGTTCTACAGCGCTGGAGACATCAGCAAAGTTTTGATAAAGAAACAGTCTATATATATCAACCTCTTCCTCTTTGTTATCTTGCTATGCGGCATCATCCTGGCGACGGGTATGGGCTACCTGCAGATATCGCCGATGGAAGTGATACAGATCATTTTCAGTCATGTTTTTCTGAAGGACATTCCGGCAGCGATAGATGAGGTTTTTCCCTTCGTCGTTTGGGACGTACGGCTGCCGCGCATTCTTGCCGCTGTTTTAGTTGGTGGAGGGCTGGCCGTTTCAGGTTGTGTGTTTCAGGCTATATTGCTCAATCCCCTGGCCGACCCATATACCCTCGGCATTTCTTCCGGTGCGGCCTTCGGTGCTGCAATTGCCCTGATACTTAATATTTTTGGCCTGGTGCTGCCCTTCTGGTTTTCCGTGCCGTTGTTTGCCTTTTTGGGCGCCATAGCAACACTTTATGCCGTCTTTTATCTTGCCTCCGCAGATAATCGCCTCTCTTCCAACACACTTATTCTTTCAGGGGTCATTATTTCCGCCATCCTTTCAGCAGGCATTGGATTCATTAAATATCTGGCCGATGAGGACGTCAGTATTATAATTTTCTGGCTGATGGGCAGTCTGGTCGGCAAGTCATGGACGGATGTTCTGCTGGTCTCTCTTCTTTTCCTGCCCTCTTTCGGTATCATTATGTTTTTCTCCCGCGATCTCAACATCATGTCGCTTGGCGAAAAAACGTCGGATACCCTGGGCATAGAAACAGCCAATGTTCGCAAAATTCTTCTCGTCAGTGCTTCGCTTATTACCGCGGCATGTGTTTCCATTTCCGGCATCATTGGTTTTGTCGGTCTTATCATCCCTCATCTGCTAAGGCTGATATTGGGTGCCGACAACAGGGTGCTGCTCCCCGCCTGCTTCTTCGCCGGGGCGATGCTCCTCCTTTTCGCCGATACCCTCACCAGGGCGGTATTGCCGTCGGAATTGCCCATAGGCGTAATCACGTCACTTATCGGCGGGCCTTTTTTCTGTTATATCTTTCGTAGAAAGCAGCTCGGGGCGCAATGACATGAAG
Organism: Desulfopila inferna; assembly: GCF_016919005.1. Taxonomy (NCBI): domain Bacteria; kingdom Pseudomonadati; phylum Thermodesulfobacteriota; class Desulfobulbia; order Desulfobulbales; family Desulfocapsaceae; genus Desulfopila; species Desulfopila inferna. The sequence continues at coordinate 52,613 of NZ_JAFFQE010000001.1, read as the reverse complement.
GACGACCATCTTTTCAAAATCAGCGAGGGGGTTTTCAACTACGGAAAGAATATTTTCTTCGACAACCTCTCCTTCACCCTCGGGCAAGGCCAATTTTACGGGCTTATCGGCCCTAACGGAAGCGGCAAGAGTACTTTGATCGATCTACTCATGGGGACTCGGTCACTGCTCTCCGGAATGATAGAATACAAAACGCAGCCGCTGCAGAGTTACAAAAGAAAAGAACTGGCCAGACATCTGGCTCTTGTGCCGCAGCATATAGCCATTGGCTTTGACTTCACGGTTTACGACATTGTCATGATGGGCAGGCATCCGCATATTCCCAGGTTTTCGTCACCCTCGGAACACGACCTTAGCATGGTTCATTCGGTCCTTAGACTTCTCGATATCGAACATCTCAGGGAACGTCCGGTCACTCATCTGTCAGGTGGGGAAAAACAGCGGGTTATAGTAGCACGGGCTCTGGCGCAAGAGACGACAACAATCATGCTTGATGAAGCAACATCGAATCTTGATATAGAACACACCATAGAAATAATGCGGGTACTGCGGAAAAAAGTGAATGAGTCCGGAACAACCGTGATAGCAGCTGTTCATGATTTGAACCTGGCAGCCGCCTTCTGCGATGAGCTTATCGTTTTGAAGAATGGTACGGTTCACGAAAAGGGGCCGGTAAAGACAGTTCTCACGGCGGATCTCCTGCGTCGTGTTTTTTCAGTCAATGGCACGGTTTTCAAGAATCAACAGTATCCCAGAATCGAGTACGAAATGCGTTCCCCCTCAGCCGCCTCATTATGATAATCTCATAAAAAAAACACCACCAAATTTCCTATCGCAATTCAGGAAAGAGCAACTTCTTTGGGTGACATCCTCTCGTTTTCCCATCATGAGATCATTCCGTGATGAATTTATTGGATTTAATTTATTTTTTTTCAACTCCACATAAATGTTATTCGAACTTGGCATATAACTGTATTTAATACAGATATAGGCAACACATAGGTAATTATACCTAATCTGGCCGAGGTATTCCTACCCATTTACATCCACACAAAACATTGATAGAAATTTATACAGGATGGACAATAAATATAAATCGAGAACATTCAGGTTGAGCTATGACAAAGAAGATAAAAAAAATACATGGTACCGAATCAAACACTTCCCGGCGAAAGAATGTAATCAACCACAATATCCGTTTTATCGTACCGATGCCGGGAAAATCATGTTGGCACGGCTGCTCGTCAACCCAGCTCGCCTTTAAAAAAATTCATACATTCTCGGAATGTGCCGGTGATTTTGCCCTTGAAGATTACCAGGCGCAATTTCTCATGGATAGAGAATATCTAATCGATTAGGTAGATTCTTCTCTTCCATACCCTCGCTTCAATCTTACCGGTAAAATAGAAGGGCTTTCAGTTTACACCGAAAGCCCTTCTTATCTTTGGAGCCACTTAACGGAATCGAACCGTTGACCTACGCTTTACGAGAGCGCCGCTCTACCATCTGAGCTAAAGTGGCTGATTATGCAGATTGAGTAGAAGGGTGTCTTCCCTCCAAAAGTCGAATTATATATCAGGTTATACCACAAAAAACAACTCCTTTGAGTTGAATTTTTAGGATCTAACGGAAACGCGCCATCGCTTTAAATATAAACATCTCTTCGTTAAAAAAAATGATTACCCCCTAATCCTCAACTCGAGGTTGGGACTGTTCTTTTCACTGATCTCTGCAGCCCGGACGGCTACAGCGAAGCCGCCAGGGCGGGTTTATGGCGTTCCGATGAAAAGAGCGGCCCGGCCTGGGCCAGTACATGCTGAATTTTTGGGGTAATCAAAAAAAATGTGGGTATGGATTTGGACAGAGTATGGTATACAACTATTGTGAAAATATTGAATGAACACAGGGATCTTTATTGATACAGATTGTTTTTCTGTTTTTTCACAGGAAAACGAATCAGGTTTTTATCCAGTTCAGCTTGGTTTAGTACCTAACAGATGGTTTTTTTGCAAGGAAACCATCTGTCTAAAGATTCTTATCCAGCTCAGCTGGGTTAGATGTGATGTATAATGGTAATAGCAACTCTCCAACTCTCCGTCTCTTTCTTGCTGGTCCTGCTAACCTGCGGGGATTCTGCCGTTGCAGCTGTATTTAGCTCTCCTACCCAGCGGCCATATGTAATAAATAATATAAAATATTATCCAATCCCATCATCAACCGGGTATGTAGATACAGGGATAGCCTCGTGGTACGGACCCGGTTTCCACGGCCGCCCAACCTCCAACGGGGAACGGTATGATATGAACGGAACGACCGCGGCCCACAAAATCCTCCCCATGAACACCATGGTGTTGGTTAAAAATCTGGAAAATAACAGAGAAACAGTTGTACGGATAAATGACAGAGGTCCTTTCGTACGCGGCAGGATAATCGATCTGAGCTATACGACGGCAAAGCATCTGGGAATACTGCGCAGAGGAACGGCCAGGGTTGAAATTACCGCACTTGCTCCCTCGCATAACGGTAAAATCATCGACCAGCCGAACTTCTACGAAGGTGAATTCTATGTACAGATAGGTTCTTTCAGAGAAAAAGCTAACGCCCTCAGGCTGCAGAAACGATTTACGGATGCCGGACATACGGCAGTCATTCAACGATCTGAAACTGCGGATTCAACCTTTTTTCGAGTGCAGATTTTTACCGGGACTCATCTTCGATCCGCCAAACGCGCGGAAGAAGCCTTACTGGCCAAGGGGTATTCCGGGGCATTCATTGTGGCTCGCTGAGTGTTAAGCGTAAGCGGTCGAAATCAGTCACAGTACCCATGAATCTCTTCAGGGATTGGTGGTTTTTCATGCCTGGAGCATCCTCTACGCCGGAATTAACATCGACCCCGAAGGGGGTGGTGATTTCAAGAGCACTGCGGATATTTTCAGGATTCAAGCCGCCTGCAAGTATATAGGGGTGGCGTATCTGCAGCTTCTTCACAATATTCCAATCAAAGGTCTCCCCGGTTCCACCTTCCTTATCCTCCACATAGGTGTCGAGTACAAATCCCTTTACCGTATCTTTATATGAAGAAAAGTCTGATGGCTTGCTGTGTTTTCCCACACGCATCGCTTTTATAACAGTACAGGACGGCATGGCCGAGGCAAGCCTTTCACAAAAAGAGGGGCTCTCCCCACCATGCAGCTGTACCCCGTTTAGACCAAGGTAATAGACAATCTCTTCAATCTCCTGGAGATTGCCATCTACAAAAACCCCGACCTTGGTGATTAAGGGCGGGACCTGTCGCGTTATCTCCAAGGCCAGTTCGGGAGATATATAGCGTGGACTTTTTTCCGCAAAGATAAAACCAAGGGCATCGACTCCCAAAGCGGCTGCCACTTGCGCATCATCCATTCGAGTGGTACCACACATCTTTATACGGGTACGATAATTCATAATTTTGGGCTAACTCAGGGATCCGTTGCGGAGACTCGCCGGAGTCGCGCCGTCAGTACCGGCACGCATTAGAGATTCACCAATGAGCGCGGCGCAGATGCCATTATCATGAAGCCTGGCGATATCGTCACTGCTTTTCAGCCCGGACTCGCTGACCAGCGGTATGGTTTCCGGGACATATTTTTTGAGACGAAATGTGGTCTCGATATCGACGGAAAAATCATTGAGGTTGCGATTATTCACGCCAATGAGATCACAGTCGATTTTCATAGTTTTCTCAAGCTCAGCTTCGTTGTGTACCTCAACCAGGACGTCCATCTGCAGTTCTTTGGCATGGATATAGTAATCCCGAAGCTGTTTCTCATCGAGTATTGCGGCGATGAGGAGAATGGCGTCCGCTCCGAAGAGAGAGGCTTCCTCTACCTGAATCTCGTCAATAATGAAGTCCTTGCGCAAAACGGGAAGAGAAATTTTTTTCCTGGCCTTGAGCAGATAGAGAAGGCTGCCCTGAAAAAAATCAACATCAGTGAGTACGGATATGGCCTGGGCGCCTTCATTTTCATAGTGAGATACTATCTTCTCAATATCAAAATCGCTGCAGATCAGTCCTTTTGAAGGCGATGCCTTTTTTGCTTCGGCAATAATTGCCACACCGGGAAAGGCCAAAAGTGACTCACGAAAACCACGGGGTGCAGCTATTTCCCTTTCGGCAAATTCGTCAGGGAGATGGACGCCACCCTGCTTCAATCTAGCAACTTCTTCCTTTTTTCTGTCAACAATTATATCAAGAATCATATTTCGGTAGTTGGTGTCTGTCTCACATTGTAATTTCGAAACCTGCACTATCTGTTTCGGGCGCTTGATGAATTAACCGCAGGTAACTGATAGCAGATGCCAGTTACTTATATCCTAAAAGGAGTTATTTTAACCTGCTCAGCCTTAAAGACATTTCTATTAAATCCTGCAGTTTTTTTCCGGCTTTACCGCTGTCGATAATCTCAGCCGCTAGACCGATGCCGGATTTCAGGTCGGTACATCGGCCCGCAGCCATGAGCGCAGCGCCGCTATTGAGCAGCACCATGTCTCTTTTTGGGCCCTTTTCACCGGCCAGAATGGAATTGAGCTGCTCAGCTGATTCATCAGCGGTGGAACCACCCTGTATATCACTGAGGGACGATAATGCCAATCCCACATCAGCGGGTGTAATGGTATAGGTTTCGACCTTTCCGTTTCTATATTCGGATATCCGGGTTCGGCCGGTAATTGTCAATTCATCGAGATTGCCTTCTCCATGAACAACCATAGCCCTTTTGCACCCCAGCCTGCCGAGCACCTTGGCCAGGGGTTCGGTGAGTTCTTCCGCAAATACTCCGAGAACCTGAACATTGGCCCCTGCGGGATTGGTCAATGGCCCCAGGATGTTAAAAATTGTCCGCACTCCAATCTCCTTCCTCGGCCCAATGGCATATTTCATGGCGCCATGCAGTGACGGAGCAAAAAGGAATCCTATTCCAACCTGCTGAATGCAATTACCGATATCCTCAGGGGACAGATTAAGAATAACACCTGCCGCTTCCAGAACATCGGCACTGCCGCATTTACTTGATATCGACCTATTACCGTGTTTGGCAACAGTGATTCCGGCTCCGGCCACTACGAAGGCCGAGGTCGTTGAAACATTGAAGGTGCCGGACCCGTCACCGCCTGTTCCGCAGGTATCGACCACAATTCCTTCCCCGGCAATATCAACTCCGGTTTCTATTCTGGTGGCTTTATCCCGCATCACCCGGACGGCACCGGTGATCTCTTCGACCGTTTCCCCTTTCATACGCAAGGCTGTGATGAAGGAGCCTATTTGAGCCGGAGTCGCCACTCCACTCATTACTTCGTTCATCACTGTAAACATCTGTTTTTCGCTTAGGTCCTTCCCGCAAATAACCTCATTTATGGCAGCTTTGATATCCATTATGTCCTCAGCTCATTGTATTTACGCCCGCCCGCCCATTATTCAAAATTCTGCGCCATTTTCACTATCTGCAGATAATCAAGAGAGGTAAAATTTTCCAGCAACAGTATCCCTGCTCTGGTCATAATTGATTCCGGGTGAAACTGCACACCTTCGATCGGCAGAGATTTGTGGCGCAGGCCCATCAGTTCTCCCCTGTCCGTCCGCGCGGTTACTGTCAGGCAACCGGGAAGTGATTCCTCTTCAACCACCAGTGAGTGATAGCGCATGCCGTCAAAATGATCGGTCAGGCCAGAAAATATGCCCTTTTGGTCATGGTGGATAGGACTTGTTTTCCCGTGCATAATTCTGCCTGCTCTAACGGTAACCCCGCCAAATGCTTCAGCAATGGCTTGATGGCCAAGGCAGATGCCCAGGATAGGAATCTTTCCTGAAAAATACCGGATCGCTTCTACAGAGATGCCGGCATCCGCAGGTTCACCGGGACCAGGGGAGATGATCAGTCTTTCCGGATTTAAGGCTTCAAGCTCCTCTACCTTAATTTTATTATTACGAAAAACCCGAATATCGGCTTTACAGCCTGCCTTCTTGTAACTTCCGGCAATGGTCTGGACTATGTTATATGTAAACGAATCGTAATTATCTATTATAGCGATCATCTGCTCAAAGCCCCTTCTCCGCCAATTCAACCGCCTTTCTCAGGCCCATTGATTTGTTAACGGTTTCTTCAAATTCCCTCTCTGGATCGGAATCCGCGACGATACCTGCCCCTGCCTGAATCCACAAATCTTTTCCCTGCATAACGAAGGTACGTATGGTGATGCAGAAATCCATATTCCCAGAGAAACCGAAATACCCGACCGAACCTGCATAGGCCCCTCGCCTGGTCGGTTCAAGTTCATCAATAATTTCCATGGCGCGGATTTTCGGGGCGCCACTCACAGTTCCGGCAGGAAAACAGGCAGTGAGGACATCAAACTGATCCTTGCCCTCTGCTATGGTTCCATGAACCCCTGATACAATATGCATCACGTGACTGTACCGTTCGATTACCGCGAGATTCCGCACCTCGACACTGCCGGCGGCTGCAACCCTGCCCACATCATTTCTGCCAAGATCAACAAGCATGAGATGTTCAGCCAGTTCCTTGGGATCGGCCAGCAGTTCTTTTTCCAGGGCCTCATCTTCTTCAACGGATTCACCACGTTTCCGGGTACCGGCTATAGGTCGCAGTTCAATAGAGCTGCCATCCTTGCGTACCAGGATTTCGGGCGATGAACCAATCTGGATAAGATCGCCGAGCTTCAGGAAAAAGAGGTAAGGACTTGGATTGATATGGCGCAGAGCCCTGTATATTTGTAGAGGAGATAAATCGGTTTTGGTATGAAAGCGCTGCGAAAGAACCACCTGGAAAATATCTCCGGCGAGAATATATTCACGTGCCGCCTCGACCATCTGATGAAAATTCTGCGGCAACATATTCGAGGTAAACTCATGAACGGCTTTATTTCCGTTGCGGGAATTTAGGGAAAAATATTTTTCGGGAACCGGTCCCTGAATGCGTTCGATAACAGAATCGATTTTTTTAACAGCTCGGTCATATACGATTTCGGTTTTCCCTTCAGCATGGGAATGGGTCCAGCAAACCACGGTTACCGTCTGCTTAAAACTATCATGCACCAGCACAATTCTGGGAACTATAAAGGAACAATCGGGAAGATCAAGCGGTCGGTGCCTGTCCGGCAGTTCCTCCATAAAACGGACCATGTCATATCCGAGAAAACCGACAGCGCCACCGCAGAAACGAGGCAGATCTTCAGATTCAAATGCATTGAAGCCCTCGATAATATCCCTGAGCACCTCCAGGGGATTGACATCCCGGTATTCTTTGCGGAGGCCTTCATCAACATATTCGCTGGATATGCGGTTGCCGTTCGAGGAAAATTTCAGCAGAGGATCAAAGCCGATAAAAGAGTATCTTCCCCATTTCTCACCGCCTTCCATGCTTTCGAAAAGAAAAATATGCTCATGGTCGTCATCGACCTTGGCAAAAATCGTCAGAGGAGTATCGAGATCCGCAACTATTTTTCTATAAACGGGAACAAGATCCGCTGCTGAGGCAATCGCTTTGAATTTCTGATATTCAGGAAAATATGTATTGTAGGGCATCTTAGTATTGAATAGTGATTGTATAATGTTCCATTGATAGACCTCAACATACCACGTTTTTTAAGAATTACCACATTTCCAGGAAAACGATCTCGGCGAATGGCTGCAACATTTTATAAGGGGAAAGGCTTTGCCGATTTAAAGAAAAAAAGGGGATGAAAAACCGTAGTTTTCATCCCCTTTCATAATCATCAGGAAGAACGGAGCAAATCACAGGATGCCCATTCTTCTATTATGCTTGTCTCTGTTGTTATGCGGTTGCTTCCAGCTTATTTACACGCTTAGAGAGTCGAGAGATTTTCCGGGAACCGTTCCGTCTGTGAATTGTTCCTTTAGATGCTGTTTTGGCAATAACCGGGATAGCTGCCTGCAAAGCCACCTTTGCCTCCTCTGCAGAACCTGCTTCAACGGCTTCATTAACTTTCCGTATCGCATTTTTCATTTTGGTTTTATTGATCCGATTTCTCAAACGCCGGATCTGGGATTGGCGGTTCCTTTTCTCTGCAGATTTATGATTGGCCACGAATTAATTCCTCCTCTGAATTACTCTCATATAGTGCATCCGGTTTTTCCGGAAATCTTGTATGTAGAAATACGTTAAAACATAAGACACGCTGTCAATCTTTTCGATAATAGACAGATAACAAAGATAGAAACATATAATGCAGTAATGCTCTTAAGTCAACATCTTTCCTGAGATCATGATGTTTTTTCAAGACGTTTGCTGATCACTGAAATATAATCGAAATTATCGAGAAGAACCCTGCCAAAATTCGCCATACCAGCCGTTGTATCGGAAACCATGATTCGCCGGTTCATCTGGTACGACTAACTGCCTTTTCAGATCTACGACGACGTAGATCGAGACTTTTCCAAGTTTAACAGAATTTTATTAGATAATCTGAGGTGCGAAAACTGTCGATTCCATGTATTTTAAGAGATATGAACATAAAATTATCGCGGAGAAGACACAGGAGATTGATTAGTCAGCAAAATCGATTCGACAGTGTTGTATACTTAAGATAAAGATATTACTCGGAAGAAGTCTATCAATGGGTTTTCCTGAAGTTAAATTCAGAGTTGTAGAAAACAGAAAATGTCCCCATTTCAATTATGGCGATACTTTCTGTGTTACCGGAATTGCCATCGCCATGAAGAGCGATGAGGATAATTCCTACATTACCACATCTGTGGTGCACACTCCGTATGAAAGAAAGAGCTGTAAAATTCTCAATGCCGACCTTACCCGCCTTATCATTCAATACGAACGGGGTGACAAGATTCCGGTCTGCATGATTAACTGCAGCGGCTGCACCGGCTCCATCCGGCTGGAGCATAACAAGGATGATTTATTTTCCCTGGAGGATAATGATGCCATTCTCTCCGATGAACTGGCCTCGATGATGAATCTTCTCAGCGGCTTCGCCTTCTTCAAGAGCATAGATCAGAATAATCTCGACAAGGTAATGCAATACTTCCGGATGAAGACCTTCAAGAGCGGAGACATCATTATTCGCAAAGGTGAAGTCGGGGGCAATTTTTTTATCATTGCATCAGGAAGCGTCAGCGTCCTCAATGAAGGCGGAATCGCCATCTCTACCCTCTCAAAAGGAGATGTTTTCGGTGAAATGAGTCTGATCTGCAATGAACGGGTCAGCGCCACGATTCAGGTAAAGGAACCAGCTTCCATCCTCTATATAGATCGGGACAACTTCACAAAAATCATTGATCGGTATCCGACGGTTCAACTCTATTTTTCACGAATCATGGCAAACAGGCTCAATAAATCCAATACAATTCGAGCAGCCGATCTCTCTTCGGGAATGATAGGCAACCTTTCCGACATTCCGGCTGAAGCTCTTTTTCAGACGCTTAACATGAATTGCAAGACAGGAATCCTTACAATCAATGAACTTTCCAAGGGAACAGCGCGCTTCTCTTTCCGGCAAGGTTCTCTGATCAAGGCCAAATACGCTGAACTCAGCGGCGAGTCTGCTTTTTACGAAATTCTCAAAGAATACGGTGGGAGGTTTCGTTTCACTCCGGGAATCCCTCCCGAAGAGTTTGAAACTCCCGAGATCGGCTATTTTATGAAATTGCTCATGGAAGGGATGCGCCGTCTGGATGAAGTTAAGCCCAGACCGACGAATTAGTCAGGGAAACTTATTCCAGTTTCCCCAGATAATTAAAGGTGGGAAGTTTGCGGAATTTTCCGGTCCCGGAGATTCTGTCCGCCAACTCTTTCAGCTCCTTTTCTCCCATGCGCTGGGAAGTAGTGTCGATTACCACGTAATCCAGTCCCATATCCTGCAGTTCGGGAAGATATCCCAACAGCGAAAACGGACGGGTTGGTACGGTGGCCACCATGCCATCCTTCTTGGTTAAATAAAATTCCTCATTCTTGGGACTGACAAGATTTTTATTGAACTGGAAATGTTGGCTGTTCAGACGGGAAGTAAAGAGCGGCAAAGCGCCATATACCGTTAACCCCAGCCGTATCTTGCGATGGCCGACCGCCCTGGCCCCTGTCTCTGCGGTACGATTTTTATGGTTTCGTATGAGCACGGCCAGAGCGGTGCGATCCATTTCCACGGCAACCTGTGTCCCCTCGAGCCCCACAGCGGAAGCAGCGGAAAGCGCCTGGCTGTTGGCCAGGTTGAGAGTATAGTCGCCATAGAGATGAACCCTTTCTCTTCCGAAAAGACGCGTCTGGCTGATATGGCCCAGCTGAAAACTACGAAAGCCGGATCGAATAAGCAGACTGATCTGCTTGCGGTATCTGGCGATATCTTTCTCCCACATCACCGGAGGCAGCGCCCATACTACATTGCGGCTCCTCTTGCCGAGAAATCTCTTGATATTTGCCGACTGGCTCAGCATTCTTTTATCAAAGCTCAGCAAAAAGACATCGGCCCGAAAGGGAAGCTTCCCGGTAACCAGTTTATCGGATTCGACCCTGAGCCACAAATCAGGTGTGTTACTGCGGGTTATGCCCTTTTTCCCTTTTCCCCCCGACATCAGGGGATCAGGGCTGGCAGCTATTTGCTCGGTCGGCAAAATGTGGCGCTGCAAACCACGAACTGCGTTTTTCTGCTGACCGCGTATCTGTTCGAATTTCTTCCTGAATCTCACAATCGCTTCATGGAAGCCAACTTGAGGTGTAGAACTCTTCTTTTCATCAAGCTTGAATAGTTCTACTCTGCTGGTTTCTATCGCCTCCTGATCCTCCGGCAGAAAAATCTGCACATTGCCTCCGGATGGTGCCGATTCGGCTTCTTTACCGTCAAGCAGCATTTGATGCACGGTGAATGCTTTTCTCTCGCCGCTGGATTCGATATGAAGGCGCAGCCGGTCACCGATATTCAAGGGATATTTGAGCTTAATCTTGCCCAGCAGCGATCCCTTTTTATACCCGATTGAAAAGAATGATCCCAGATGAAGGCCCATATTACCGGAATGCTGAGGAGTAATGGCCTCCTGCGGTTGTGGAGAGAAAAAATATCCCGACGAAGTTTTCCGTCCCATGGCTTCATCCGCCAGTTTTGTCGCGGTTGCTATGGCCCGGTGTCGTTCTGAATCATTGGCATCAATGACCAGCCTGTAGGCTTCGACAATTTTGCTGACATAATTCGCTGAGCGAAGTCTGCCCTCAATTTTCAGCGAAGAAATTCCCATTTCCTTCAGTTGGGCGACAGCCTCAAAGCCGGCCAGATCATTCATGGAAAAGATATAACTGCCGCCTCCTCCTCTGCCGCCCTTCTTTTTCCCACCCTGGCCTCTCCAGCTATAGGCTCTGCGGCAGGGCTGAACGCATCGTCCGCGCAATCCGCTTTTCCCTCCCAGGAATGAGGAAAAAAGACATAAGCCCGAATAGGAGTAGCACATCGCTCCATGGATAAATATCTCCAGATCAATCTCCGTCTTTCGGCGAATGTCATAGATTTCCTTCAAGGTGAGTTCCCGGGCAAGTACCACCCGCTTACATCCCATCGCACCAAGTGCCTTGACACTTTCACTGCTGCTTGCGCCCATCAGAGTGGAGCCATACATGGTCAGATCGGGAAAATGATGGCGGATAAGCTGCATCAGGCCGAAGTCCTGAACGATCAGGGCATCGGGCTGCATTTTTTCCACTAGGGCAAGGGTTTCTATCAGAGTGGGTAGTTCTCGCTCGAGAATAAGGCTGTTTGCGGCGAGAAAGACCTTTTTGCCCTTCTGGTGGGCAAAGTCGATCATCGCCCAGATCTCCTCTAAGGAGAGGTCTCTGCTGAGATTTCTGGCGTTTATTCCTGGCGCACCCACATAAACAGCGTCGGCACCGGCCAGCAGGGCTGCATGGAAATTCTCGATATTTCCTGCGGGAGCTAAAAGTTCCATATCAGCTTTCAATAATTACCCGATCTTCATTATCCTGCTCGCTCAGTAGGACCTGAATACGTTCATTGGGACGCACGCTGGTGACGAGTCCGGTATAGTCCGGCTGGATAGGAAGCTCGCGGCCGCCGCGGTCCACCAGTGAAGCTAATTGAATGGAGTTCGGCCTGCCGTAATCCATGATGGCATCCATGGCCGCCCGTATTGTCCGGCCTGTAAAAATCACATCGTCAACCAGTATCAGGTTGACCCCTTCCACCGAAAAAACGATGTCGGTGGTTTTTACCACGGGACTCTGCGTTATCAAGCTCCAGTCATCCCTGTAAAGAGTGATATCAAGGCTCCCGGAATCCACCGGGCCGCCGCTGATATCTTCAATAAGCCGGACGAGACGATCAGCAAGAAAGACGCCACAGGTGTGAATGCCCACAACAGCCAGTCGCCTGGCAGTATGATTCTTTTCCAGTATCTGCAGTGCGATTCGCCGCAGGGCCAGGGTAATATCATCACCTGTCATTATTGTCTGTGTCTCAGTCACTTCACCACCCGCTGCCAAAAAAATTCGACACCCTTTTCATTTACCCTGTTTATTGCTTCCGGGAAGGCCTCGCATTCTGCATCAAATACCTTCGAAGCAATTGTATCCACGGAATCGTCGTAGCCGAGTTCCACGCATTTTTGCAGGATGATAGGGCCTTCATCATATATTTCATTGGCAAAATGCACTGTACAGCCGCTTACCATGCAGCCTCTTTCCTTAACAGCCCTATGCACACTGGATCCATAATATCCTTGACCGCAAAATGAAGGAATCAGAGAGGGATGAATATTAATTACCGACTTTTGCAGCGTTTGCGGTGGAGTGTAGAGCTTGAGATAGCCGGCAAGACAAATTACATCGATATCATAATCAGCAAGAATATTATTAGTTGCCTCGCTTCCTTCGCAAAAAAATGCAGGATAGCCATATTTCCTGGCCTTCTCCAGACCAAGTGCATCGGCAACATTGGAAACCACGGTCTGAATTTCCGCCTGCAAACTGCCTGCTTCAATCTTCTCGTGAAAATTATCCAGGGTTCTGCCGCTTCCTGAAAGGAGGACCGCCATTTTGAGCATCGTCTATTCTCCTCTGAAGTAGTCGTTGTTGTCTACATTAACCGATTCGAGCCATTCGGAAATTGCCGTGTCATATTGGGAGGTCAGGGCAAATACCTTGGTCGCCAGATAAAACCGGGTCTTCAGAGTGGTATTTCCGTCACTTTTTATTTCATTCAGCACCAGCTCATAATCACCCGGATCAACGATGACGGTGACATCCTGAAAATTTTTCGCCGCAGCCCTCAGCAGCGTCGGTCCGCCGATGTCGATATTCTCGATGGCATCGGCAAGGCTGCAGTTGGGATCGGCAACGGTTTTCTCAAAGGCATAGAGGTTCACGGCCACAAGATCGATATCGGCAATAGAGTATTCATTGCATTGTCGGCGATGTTCTTCATTTCCTCGCTGGTTAAGGATTCCGCCATGCACTTTGGGATGCAGCGTCTTGACTCTGCCGTCGAGCATTTCCGGAAATCCGGTAAACTCTGAGACATCCCGTACCTCTACTCCGGCATCTCGCATCTTTTTGGCGGTACCGCCGGTGGAAAGTATCTCTACGCCCAGACTGTTCAACTGCCCGGCAAAATCCACGATTCCCGACTTGTCGGTAAGGCTGATCAACGCCCGCTCTATCTTCTTCATAGCTTCTCCTATTTTTTCCGTATAAATTCCCGAATCTTTCTTCTATCACGCTTGTCGGGCTTTTTTGCAGGTGAAGATTGGCCGGCATAATACATTTTCCGCAATTCTACCTGCTCCCGACGGCGTTCAATGCTCTCCGCAGATTCTTCATACAACAGCCTGGCCTCGGAAGCCGGACGACGGTATTTGGAAAGCCCTGAAATAACGATATCAAACTCCAGCTCCTGCTTGGTAATCAGCAACCTGTCGCCAGGGGCTACAAATCTGGAAGATTTTGTTCTTGCTCCATTAAGATGCACCTTGCCGCCGTTGACGGCCTGTGAAGCCAGGGACCGTGTTTTAAAAAATCGTGCCGCCCAGAGCCATTTATCAATTCGAATATTTTCAACCGGATTGTTCATCTCAACTCTTAGGTCTTCCTCTTCAGCATGTTCAAGATAGGAATTCGACAAATTACAATGAATCCATCATAAACGCCCAGAAAAAATATTCTACATCAAAACCCGGACGAAATGAGTCCAACTCGGCAACCTCCGTGTCTTTTTATGAATCATTATTGTTGAATCAATCGAAAAAGAGTATTACACAATTACTTGCTCAAAGAGCACAGTATATTCACCAATGGCTTCACTGTCCATTTCTTTGAACCGCTTCCGGCCCAGAGAAAAAATATTAATCACTGCTTCCTCATTTTCATAAAATCATGTCAGCTCAAATACAGGTTGTCGGCATAAAGGATATCCAACTCCCCGTCAAAGTTCGCGAACGGGACGGCGGGCTTCAAAACACCGTAGCAACCATGGCCTTACGGGTAAATATTCCCGGCAAACGCAGGGAGAGCTGTCTCTCTATTTTCACCTCTGTACTCAATAAATACCTGGAAGATATCACCTACACCAACTTTTCCAAAATACTGGACGACGTCAAGCAGGCACTCGATGCAAAAAGCGCCGAACTGGAGATGATTTTTCCGTATTTTATCGAGAAGAAGGCCCCGGTTACTGAAACCAAAGGGTTGATGGAGTATCGTTGCACTTTTACTGGTACCTGCGGATCCACCAGCGATTTTACCCTCTCTGTCTGTGTACCGGTCACAACTCTCTGTCCCTGTTCCAAGGAAATCAGTGAAGCGGGTGCACACAATCAACGTGCCGAAGTCTGCCTCAACGTCAGATTCTCCAAATTCATCTGGGTTGAAGATCTTGTCGAAATGATTGAAAAGTCAGCATCATGTGAAGTATATTCTCTGCTGAAGAGACCGGATGAAAAATACGTGACCGAGCAGGCCTACAAAAATCCCATGTTTGTAGAGGATGTCGTGCGCAAGGTAGCAGTCTCAGCCTTGGACCACCCCGATATCACTTGGTTTTCAGCTAGCGTGGAAAGTTTTGAATCGATCCATAAACATAGCGCTTATGCCTATGTTGACAGCAATGAAATGCGCTGAGATCACGCCTGCGCCCCGGCAACAGCAGCAGAGAGGTGAAATTTCCCGACTTAGTCGGCAAAGAGCCTGGTGGCAGCCCTGCTGAGACGGAGCATCCCCTCCTCAATGGTCGCCTCATCCACACAGGAAAAGCTCAGTCGAAAAGTCTGCGGGTTATCGCCCTTGACGTAAAAAGGTGCTCCGGGAACGAAAACCACCCTCTCCTCCACTGCATAATTGAACAGATCCATGGAACTGAACCCCTCGGGAAGCTTCCCCCAGAGAAACATGCCGCCTTCCGGACGGGTAAAAGTAATAGACTCCGGCAGATGTTTTTCCATGCCCGCTATCATAGCCCGGCACTGTCTGCCATACGATTCGATTATTTTTTGAATATGTTCATCCACATCATTTTCCAGAAGATAATGATAAAAAATATATTGCGTGAAATGGCAGGTATGCAGGTCAGCTGCCTGTTTGGCGATTAACACCTTCTCCATAATATCATCCGGAGCAACGATCCAACCGATCCGAAAACCCGGGATCACGGTTTTGGAAAATGAACCCAGCAGAACGGTCTGCTCGGGCAGGTAATGGTAAAATGACGGTATGGCTTCTCCCTGGAAACGCAGCTCACCATAGGGATCGTCTTCTATCAATATAGCGTTTCCGGCCCGCATGTACTTACACATCTGCTCCCGGTCCGTCTCCGAATAGCTGATACCCGAAGGATTCTGAAAATTCGGCACGACATAAACAAGCTTGGAATCGGCCATTGCCACACCTTCCCGGAATCGAACCATATCTACACCCTTCTCATTCACTCCAAATGGACGAAAATCGGGCTGATAGACCGTGAATGCCTGAAGAGCACCAAGATACCCCGGTTCCTCCACAACCATCCCGTCTCCCTTGTTCAAAAAAACCTTACCAAGCAGATCGAGCCCCTGCTGTGCGCCATTGAGAATAAGGATATTTTTTGGGCTTACATCAATGTTTTTTTTCTCTTTATATCGAAGAGCTATCAATTCGCGCAGGCCGAGACTTCCTTCGGAGCCTGCATATTGAAGGCAGTCACTTCCATAGATCTGGAAAACCTTTGCACTTGCCGCCTGCAGCGCTGCTGTTGGAAACAGATCTTTATTGGGCAGGCCGCCGGCGAAAGATATGATTTCAGGATCAAGGGAGATTTTCAATATCTCGCGGATAAATGATTTGGGAACAGCAGCCATGCGATCTGCAAACACATTCTTCATCTGGGCATTTCCTTTCTGATAAGGTGGGACATTGGTGTTTTCAAAATCATACTCATTGCAGCTTTACCACAATTATCTGAAATATCTATAGGAAAATTGCACCGGTAATTCGAATAGGAAACTCTGCGGCAATCTGAAAAATGTGCCGCAATCTGTTGCTTGACATCATCATCTGAGCTCCTATACATTGTAAGAGAAACTAGAGCATTTCACTCTTCCAGCTTAGCTGGATCAGGAGGTCAGATATGAGAAACATTACGACCGCTTATTGTATTTTCTGCGCAGCAGTTATTTTTTTCTTTTCCGCTTCCTCTTTGGCGCAGACAGTAAAAATCACCCCTATCGGCAGTCACGAGGGTGAGTACTGCGCCTATGACCGTGCCCTGATTTTTGAGGATCCCGACGGCACCAGGCTGCTTTTCGATGCGGGTCGCACTGTAATCGGACCGAATGATACACGGCTCGGCAAAATAGATGCCGTTTTGCTCAGCAGCATGCACGCCGACCATGCAGGAGACTATCACATATCCAGGGTGGACAGCGGAACCTGTGCTCAGCCGCAGGCCGAAGTGTCCACTCTTCCACACTCGAACACCGCAGCGATTATTGCCGGTAAAAGAGCTAAAGCCTTTCTCGGTAGCGAAATGTATAGCTTTATACGGACAAAGGTAGAAGATGCCGGAGGATCCGGAGAACAGGTTGAGCCTCTCAGCTTCGGAGGGGAGCGTCAGATAGGAGGGGTGCGACTGGCAATAGTTCCGGTAACTCACAGCAACGGTATCGACAGCAGTTTCATTAACGAAGAGCTGGCCGGATTGCTTAAATTTGATGGATTAACGGCCTACACCGGCCCGGCAAATGGTTATGTTCTAACGTTCTCAAACGATCTGGTGGTTTATCTTTCCGGAGACAGCGGCATCTTCGCCGATCAGGATGTCACCATTCGCCGTTTTTACGGCGCAGAACTGGCAGTCATCAACGCCGGCGGCGTCTTCACTTCCGGTCCGAGGGAGGCGGCTTATTCTATTAACGAGCTGATTAGACCCAGGGCCGTAATCCCCGGTAATATGAATGAAGCCGCCACCGTAAACGGCAGAAGCAGGGCCGGTACAAAAACCGCTCAACTTGTCAAACTGATAAATGGCATCCCGGTGTTCCTGCCCTTGAGCGGCCGGACTATGGAGTTCGACGGACAGGGCAGATGTCTACGCGGCTGTTAAATTTGATGATCTCGTAAAAGTTATCGCCGGGATGAACTCTGCGAAGAGTGCAGACTTCGATAAAGCTTGTTGGTAGGCGTAGTATCGAGCTTACGAGTCCATTGTGTTAGTTTGTGCCGGCTCGCACCTTTACTTCTATTGCCGCCTTAATCATCCGAAACAGCTCGCGATAATGAGTTTTATTGCGGGTGCGCACATAGCCGTAGGCACACCGTCTTAAGTCCGTTTCATTTAAGCTGGGCAATTCTGCAAGGATATCGGGGAGAAAGTCACTGCGGTAATCCGGCTCAAAGGAAATTTGGTCCCTGCGGCATACATCATTGAGCTCCATGGCCTCATTAACGATGATGTCCCGCCACCTCTCCGCTTGATGAAAATGCTGATTTTCTTTTAAATCTGAGCCTTTTCTGTCCTTGAGAAAGGAATAAACCTCGTCCAGGTGCTCCTGACGCAGCACTTTGCCAAGGTACTTTATCTGACGTTTTCGGGCACCGCCCTTCAACCCCCGACACTGCTTGATTTCAGTCTTTATTGCCTCGCTGCCGGGGAACTTTTTCAGGTCATTGTCACTCAGCTCCGCCAGTTCCGCAGCCAGTTCCTCGACCTGTTTAAAGAGCCTTTTCTGCTCCGACCGGCTTATTTTTTCAACCATAATATTTCACACTTTTTCCAGGAGCGAGGGCTCATAATCGGGAGGCGGGCTATAGCCCAGTAAGGTAATGAGAGTAGCACCCACATTGGGAAGACCTGGATCACTCACACCCGTCAAGGCAAATCTGCGCTCTCCGCCAAAGTCCTTGACGATGAACGGGACAGGATTTGTGGTATGGGCAACCATAGGTACACGTTTACCATTCTTTTCTGTATACAGGCAATCGGCATTGCCGTGATCCGCGCTGACCGCCAGAATACCGCCGGCCTTTTTAACTGCCTTCAACACCCTGCCAAGACAGAAATCAACCGTCTCCACTGCAATTCTTACAGCAGCTTCAAATCCGGTATGGCCGACCATATCGCCATTGGCATAATTAAGCCGGATAAACTGATATTCCCCGCTTTCAATGGCCTCAACGACACTATCAGTGACTTCGACCGCCTTCATCCAGGGTTTTTTTTCAAAAGTAACTTTATCCGAAGGTATTTCGACATATTTCTCCAGATCTCTGTCAATATAGCCTGATTTGTTGCCGTTCCAGAAGTAAGTGACGTGACCGAATTTCTGTGTCTCGGCGATGGCGAACGAGGTGATACCGGCAGCACAGAGATACTCTCCCAAAGTGCGGCCGATGACAGGCGGGTTGATGAGGTAGTTTTCAGGTATTTTGGCATCGCCGTCATACTGCATCATACCGGCATAATAGACATCCGGCACCCGTTTTCTGTCAAACTCATTGAAATCGTCCTCATCGAAGGCACGTGACAATTCGATGGCTCTGTCTCCGCGAAAATTAAAAAAGACGACGGCATCACCATCTTCTATGGTGCCGACGGGCTTTCCCTTTTCAGCTATGACGAAACTTTCCACATACTGATCCGTCATGTCGGGATCTTCCTCATAGGAAGTTCGAATCGCCTCACACGCCGAAGAAAACTGTCTTCCCTCCCCAAGCACATGTGCCTTCCAGCCATTCTCGACCACATTCCAGTCGGCGCCGTATCTGTCCATCGTCGTGACCATTCGCCCGCCTCCTGATCCAAATCGGTAATCTTTGCCAGTTGCCGATATCTCAGTCAGTCGCTGTTCAAGGGGTTCAAAGTACTGAAGAGCACTTTTCTGACCGACATCACGGCCATCCAACAGCCCGTGCAGGCGAACATGCTCGATGCCGCTTTCGGCACAGTGGTCCAGCAGCGTATAGAGATAGTGTACATTACTGTGCACATTGCCATCCGATACGAGGCCGATAAAATGGACTGTTTTCCCTTCTTTTCCCCTTTTTTCAACCTCCTGCCAACTCTCTCCGGAAAAAAGCGTCCCATTGGCAATAGCTTCATTAATCAGTCTGGCACCCTGTGCGATTATGCGCCCGGCACCCAGGGCATTATGTCCTACTTCCGAGTTCCCCATATCGCCATCAGTGGGTAATCCGACAGCCAGCCCGTGGGCCTTGAGGGTAGTCTGCAATGGTTCCTCCTGCAACAGGTCGAGCACTGGAGTATAGGCCATGTACACTCCGTCATTCTCATCTCTTGAACCGATGCCGATACCGTCCATGATCACAAAAACAACCGGTCCTTTAATTTGCTCGCCCGGCAATGGTTTTAAAGCCAAATCTTTCATTTGTCCTCCTTTACGGTTTGCGCTAAACCTGGATTGGATAAACCCTGAGGCAGGAAATTACTTTATTTTGCTATTTCAGGAAGAATATCTTACTATATAGCGAGTCTCTTATCTAATATTATGCATTATTTCGCGAGGTACGGGACTGCAAAGAGCAATTATCGCTGGTAGATGTTTTATATCGGGTTCGCTCAGTGAGAGCGTGTCATTTAAGGACAAGCATTAATAAAATATATTGCCTGGTAAGAAATGCAACACAATAGCAAAATAATACCTTCCTTAAAGATATCCGTTCCTTTTGGGAAGATAAAATTCTTCACCACAATTCTTCAGTCGGGAATCCTGTTGCCATGCCAAACCCACACACCGCTCGGAGTATTTCTTGACAGCCTGCCCGACTTTGACATAGTTTATATTTCCGAGAGAATCCAGACCATTTTCCTGGACGGCAACGCCCTTGATGATCTTCAACAGCCGCTCTCAAACCCCAGGCACGTAGTGGCTCTTTCCGCGGCGATGCCCGGTCTTGCAGGTGCCATCTTTAGAAGAAACAGTATGTGTGCGGCCCTGCGCACCCGCTCTTCGCAGACGGCACCATTGGAGAGTGCAGAGGAAACCATGGTTCACCTCAAATTATTCAACATGATTGCCCAGGAAAAAGGCGCAGGCATTCTTGCTATGGGAGGATATTTCACTGGAGAAAACCTTCAAGATTTTTTGGGCAGGCGACCCTCCCTGCTGCAGTCCATAAGTTCAATTGAACTGGACAGTCAGCCACTGCAGCCTGATATCTTTCTCTCTCGTCTGCTCGGCAACGCTCAATATCATCTCAGAATACTAGGGAAAGATATCTAACTTCAGCCTGGCGGAACTGGACTCTTTACAGTACCCCCTTGAGGGGGTAAGTGTTTTGGCCACAGGAGGTTAATTCATTGACTCATTTTTTCCGTTTTCTTGTTTTTGACAGTTTTTCAGGAGTAAACCACTAATGTCCAAAACACAGACCCGTGACATGCTGGGACGCCAGGGGCTCATGGCAGTTGATCAGGCCCTTCATCTTCTGCTGGATCACCTGGACTGCAAAGCGGCGATTGAACTTATTGCCCTGGAGGTAGCCCTGGACCGCATTACCGCTTGCGAGATATTGGCCCCGGAAAATCTCCCGCAATATCCCCGTTCAACCATGGACGGCTACGCAGTTATGGCCGCCGACACCTTCGGTGCCTCGGAATCCATGCCGTGTTATCTGCAGATTCAGGGCGAAGTGCTCATGGGAGAAAATCCCAGCGACAGCCTCTCTGGAGGTCACTGTTTCAAAATTGCCACCGGAGGACTGCTGCCGCCTCAAGCCGATAGTGTGGTGATGTTTGAGCATACGGTACCGGTCGATGCAACCATGATCGAAGTTGTCAAAAGCGTCGGCCAGGGAGCCAATGTCATCCAGGCTGGAGATGATATACGGAAAAACACTGTGGCCTTACCCGCCGGCCACCAGCTGCGGCCTCAGGACCTCGGCTTGCTGGCAGGATTGGGGATCACCGAGATCGAGGTGAGAAAGAGGATTAAATTCGGCATTCTCTCCACCGGAGATGAGATTATTGATTATGGCAGCCGACCACAACCCGGCAAGATACGCAATATCAACTCTATCGCCATCGCCGCTCAGGCCAGACGATTAGGAGCGGATGTAACTGACTACGGCATCGTCTCGGATCGGCAGGAGAGCTTCTTTCCGGCGATTCAACGGGCTGTCTCTGAAAATGACGTTGTGGTCTTTTCCGGAGGAAGCTCGGTGGGCACCAGGGATCTTGGTGAAAAAGCAATCGATTCACTTGGCACTCCCGGCGTTCTGGTCCATGGCGTCGCCCTCAAACCCGGCAAACCCATTCTCATCGGCCTGCACGGTGATACTCCCATTTTCGGATTGCCCGGCCACCCCGTTTCGGCGATGACCTGCTTCGAGCTTTTTGTCAGCGCGGCCATGGAAAAGCTTGCCGGGAAACAGAGCGAAAAAACGTGGAATATTCCTGCCATTGATGCGGTACTTGCCAAAAATATACCTTCAGCTCCCGGTAGAAAAGATATTGTCCGAGTGCAGCTGCGCCGTGAAGAAAATCAGCTGAAGGCCTACCCTGTCCTCGGAAAATCAGGTTCGATTTCCACCCTGTCACGCTCTCACGGCTATATAGTCATTGAAGAGCCCCTGCAGGGACTCAATACAAATTCAGATGTAAAGGTCCATCTTTATCAATGAGCGCACGAAATATATACCTTACCAATAAACCACTGAGTGAAGCCAGAGAACTGTGGAACGCCGCCCTTGGAAGACACCGATTTTTCGACAACGCTCCGACGGAAAGCATCAACGTTGACAACAGCCTCGGCAGGCTGACTGCCGAGGCTGTTTTTGCGGGAAACTCTTCCCCGTCTTACAACGCCGCTGCCATGGATGGAATTGCCGTAAGATTTGCCGATCTGGCTTCAGCCAACGAATCCAATCCCGTTATCCTTTCGCCGGAACACTACCAGGCAGTAAATACCGGAAATGCCCTTCCTCCGGACTTTGATGCCGTTGTGATGATTGAAGACGTCAACCTGCTCAGTGATGACAGAGTTGAGCTGATCTCTCCGGCTACACCCTGGCAGCATGTTCGCACCATCGGAGAGGACATAGTAGCCACGGAGCTTATTCTCCCGGAAAATCACCGCATTCGCCCCATTGACCAGGGCGCCATGCTGGCCACCGGTATCACCGAAGTAACCGTAAAGCGCAGCCCCAGGATTCTGGTAATCCCCACAGGTACCGAATTGGTGCAACCCGGACAAAGTGCCGAACCAGGTCAGATTATTGAATTCAACAGCCGCATACTGGCAGGATATCTCAATCAGTGGGGCGGCGAAGCCAGGCGGTCGCTGCCGGTGACCGATGAACCGGTACTTCTGGAAGAGGCTATTCTCGCTGCCGTCAAAGACAATGACATGGTGGTGCTTAATGCCGGAGCTTCTGCCGGAACCAAGGATTTCACCTCCTCCGTCCTGTCGAAGATAGGTGAAGTCATCGTGCACGGCATTGCTATAAAACCAGGAAAGCCCGTGATCCTGGCCATTGTTGACGATGTTCCGGTTATCGGACTTCCCGGCTATCCGGTTTCCGCTCTCCTCACCATGCGGCTTTTTGTCGAAGAAATGATCTCCGGGTTTCTGGGTACCGATATGGTGCCGCGCGAATATACCGCTGCAACAATGTCAAGGCCGGTTCATTCCTCCATGGGTGTTGATCAAATGGTCAGAGTAACACTGGGCCATGTCGGCGCCAATCTGATGTGCACCCCTTCCGGAAAAGGTGCAGGTGCCGTGATGTCGTTGGTCAGAGCCGATGGATTGCTTACCATACCGGCCGGCAGCGAAGGCGTTGGCGCCGGAGAAAAAGTGCAGGTAGAATTGCTTCGAGAGAAGAGCGAGATCGAGGCCACTCTGGTGGTTATCGGCAGTCATGACAACACCATCGATCTTCTTGCCAATCAACTCCACAAACACAAACCAAGGGTTCGCATATCCTCCGCCCATGTCGGTTCCATGGGCGGTATCATGGCGATCCGTCGCGGAGAGGCTCATCTTGCCGGCAGCCATCTGCTTGATGAAGAAAGCGGCGAGTATAATGTCCCATTCCTGCGCCGTCTTCTTCCCCAGACACCGCTCAAGCTCGTCAATCTCTGCTATCGGGAGCAGGGCTTCATGGTCCCTCAGGGCAATCCCAAAAAAATTGCAACTTTTGCAGATATTGCCAAAAATCAGCTGTCCTTTATCAATCGTCAGCGCGGAGCAGGCACACGTCTTCTGACCGACAAGATCCTTAAGGAACAGGGAATTGATCGCGCAGATATTAACGGCTATGCGCATGAGGAATATACCCATATGTCAATTGCTGCGGCTGTGGCTTCGGGCAGCGTCGATACCGGCATGGGAATCCGGGCCGCGGCACTCGCCCTGGGTCTCGATTTTGTCCCAGTGGCAGAGGAGCGCTACGATCTGATCATTCCTGAAGAATTTTACTCGGATTTCAAGGTATTGGCCTTACTGGATCTTATTCGGACTCAATCCGGCTTTCATCAGAAAATTCTTGAATTGGGCGGATATAATCTCCGGGATTGCGGCAAAATTTTGTATGAACAGTGAAAAAAAGACACAACTCAACGAGGAGCCAGGCTCCGGAATATCAAAAGGAGAATTAAAATGGCAGAAAAAATCTTTCGCATCAACATGACGGATTTATCGACCACGGTAGAAGATGTACCGGAAAAATGGGCTGCCTATGGCGGGCGCGGTCTGACATCTACAATTATCGCAGCGGAGGTCCCCCCCACCTGCCATCCGCTTGGACCAAACAATAAACTGGTAATCGCCCCGGGGCTCCTTTCAGGAACACCGGCCGCCAACTCCGGCCGCATCTCCATCGGCGCCAAAAGCCCTTTGACCGGTACAATCAAGGAATCCAACGCCGGCGGCACCGCTGCCCAGCTGCTGGCTCGGTGCGGCTGCAAGGCGCTCATCATCGAGGGCCAGCCGCCTCAGGGTAAATGGTATAAAATCAGTGTATCACCCGGTGCTGTGAGTGTCAGCGAAGAGACAGAGCTCGTCGGCAAGGGCAATTTCGAAGTTACCGAGAAACTGGGCACCCAACTTGAAGGAAAGCAAGGTGTTATCAGCATCGGTCCCGCAGGCGAAATGAAAATGGCTGCGGCCAATATCTCCGTTAAGGATCCCGACAACAAAGTACGCTCTGCCGGACGCGGAGGCCTTGGCGCGGTCATGGGATCAAAGGGTGTAAAATATATTACTATCGATCCTCGAGACGGCAAGGTGGAAATTGCCGATCCAGAGGCCTTCAAAGCTGCCAATAAAGCCTTTGCCAGCGCTCTGGTCAATCACCCCATCAGCCAGGGTCTGGGCCAGTACGGCACCAACGTTCTCGTCAATATCATCAATGAATCCGGAGGCCTTCCCACACGAAACTTTACTCAGGGTCAGTTTGAGGGCCATGAGAAAATTTCCGGAGAAACCATGTATGACCTGATCCAGGAACGTGGCGGCAAAGCCAAGCACGGCTGTCATGTCGGCTGCGTCATCCAGTGTTCACAGATATACAATGATGCTCAGGGGCAGTATAAAACCTCGGGTTTTGAATATGAATCGATCTGGGCTATGGGAGCCGACTGCTGTGTGGAGGATCTTGACATGATTGCCGAGGCCGACAGCTTGATGGATAATCTGGGCCTCGACTCGATCGAAACCTCGGTTGCCATGGGAGTAGCCATGGAGGCAGGTGTCCTGGAGTTCGGCGATGGTGCGGGAATGTGTAGAATTCTGCGCGATGAAGTAAGCAACGGTACCGGTCTCGGCCGCATCATCGGCGGCGGCGCCGGCATGGTTGGAAAATCATTTGGAGTGACCCGCGTACCGGTGGTCAAGAATCAGGCCATCCCTGCATATGATCCCCGCGCCATCAAGGGCATGGGCATAACATATGCCACCTCGACCATGGGCGCCGACCATACCATGGGTTATTCGGTTGCCACCAACATACTCAATGTCGGGGGTTCGGTCGATCCGCTGTCCAAGGAAGGCCAGATCGAGCTCTCCAGAAACCTGCAGATTGCCACGGCCGCCATCGATTCAACCGGTATGTGTCTCTTTATCGCTTTTGCAGCACTCGATGATGAAAAATGCTTGCCCGCGCTGATCGATCTGATCAATGCCAGATTCGGGCTCAGTCTCACCGGTGATGATGTCGTTAACCTCGGTAAATACATCCTCAAGACGGAAAAGGCCTTTAACGAAGCTGCCGGCTTCAGCAAAGAAGATGACCGGCTTCCTGAATTTTTCTCCCTCGAGAAGCTGCCGCCGCACAATGTGGTCTGGGACTTCAGCGGTGAGGAGATTGACACTTTCTGGGACTTCTAATGAAGGTTGAAGTAAAACTTTTTGCCTTTTTCCGGGAGAACCGTTTTAAAGTAAAGGTGTTCGAATTTGACCAGCCGGTCTCGGTGCTGCAAGTGATCAACCAGCTGGACATCAACCCGGATGAAGTAGGCGTCACTATGATCAATAATCGCCACTGCCGGCATGAGACGATGTTGCATGAAAATGACTCTCTGGGCATCTTTCCCTTGATCGGTGGCGGCTGATCTCCCGCCTTCATCGAAGATGCGGATCATTATCTGATCCGCATCTTTGTTTCTTGTACAAGGATGAAATAAGACGCTATCTCCTAGTTAAGCATTGGATATATCAATATCAAGGAACTTGGCTTGGATTCTTCCCCATCTTTTCCGGAACAAGCAAAGATATCTGCATAGGCGGCATTCTTTTTGATAATTCAGCACCTCTGCCTATCGGTTCGAGAATACAGGTCAGCCTCCCCATTCATGAGGGCCCTCCTCTGCTCCTCATTGAAACCTAGGTACGCATTGAAGCTTTCGGCGAAAGCGCTTATGATGTCGGCATGACCATCTCCTTCAAGGAAATGGAGAAAATCGCCAATACCGAAATTGCAAATTTTCTGCAAAACAATATCGTATAGCTATCGGGTACCCATCAGTAATCTGATATCCCGGAGAATAGGTCAGTTAACTTTTCAAGATTGAGAAGTGCCATACACAATGCTCTCGTAAAAAGTCATCAAAGTTGCCGGGATGAGCCTGGAAAAATTTCGTTATACTCTTCCGCTGCTAGACGAGGAATCAACTATGAAAACAGTACATGCGCGCATAAAAGGACGTGTACAGGGAGTTTTTTTCCGTGACTATACCAGGCGGAAAGCCGAAAAACTGTCCCTCAAGGGCTGGGTCAGAAATGAGCCGGACGGCACTGTGGGGGCGGTTTTCCAGGGAAGCGAAAGTGATATTGAAAAGATGATCGAGTGGCTCGACGAAGGCTCGCCTCAGGCAAATGTAACCGGTGTACAGGTTCAGGAGTGCTATGATGGCCACCGGTATAAGGATTTCCAGGTTCACTGACTATGAATACTTTGCTGAAGATAGAAAAACTCTGTACCTGGTTTGAACAGGAATCATCGTCAAAATCACCAAGCTACACTCAGATTCTGACCGATATTTCCTTTTCCATCGCCAGATCTGAAACGGTGGCTCTGGTAGGTGAATCCGGTTCAGGAAAAACCGTGACCGCCCTCTCTATTCTCCGCCTGATCGAGCAGATAAGCTCGGTGAAGCAGACAGGCTCCATCTTCCTGGAAAATAAAGATATTTTCAGTTTCGAATACGAAGAACTCAGGAAATTGCGCGGCAATACCGTTGCCATGATCTTTCAGGAGCCGATGACTTCCCTCAATCCTCTTTATTCCGTCGGTAATCAGCTTATAGAACCGCTGATGCTGCACAGGGCCATGAATACCGATGAGGCTCTGCGTGAAGCCGCCCGCCTGCTGGACAGAACAGGTATACCAAACCCTGAAGAGAGACTGCGCTCATTTCCGCATCAGCTTTCCGGTGGCCAGCGCCAAAGGGTTATGATCGCCATGGCCATAGCCTGTAGGCCGAAGCTGCTCATTGCCGACGAGCCCACAACCGCTCTGGATGTGACCGTGCAGGCTCAGATACTTGAGCTGCTCAAGGATCTTCAGGATGAATTCAATATGGCAATTCTCCTCATCACCCATAATCTCCCTCTGGTGCAGAAGGTTGCCGATACCGTTCATATAATGAAAGATGGCAGGATCATAGAAAATGGAACAACCAGAGAGATTTTCGACGCACCGAAACATGACTACACCATAAAGCTGCTGCAATCCATTCCCTCATCCAAACCCGACCCTAAACCATTCAGTTCTCCGCTTGTCACTACCCAGGGGCTCAACTGTCACTTTACCCTCAAAGGCAGGCGAAGAAGATTATTTTCAAAAGATGTAACGATCATCAAAGCTGTCGATAATGTTAATCTGAGTATTGCCGCGGGCTCCACCTGCGGTATTGTCGGCGAATCCGGTTCGGGAAAAACCACCCTGGGTATGGCCATACTCAGGCTGACGCGCAGCACGGGAAAGATCCAATTCAACGGGCACCGGCTTGACAGTCTGCAGAACCGGCAACTGCGCCCATTGAGGAAACAGATGCAGATTGTCTTTCAGGATCCCTTTTCATCACTTTCGCCGCGATTGACTGTCGAGGATATTGTCGCCGAGGGACTCAAAGTCCATTCACCGGAGATATCCGCCGTCAACCGGCGGACCGCCGTCATGGAAATACTTGAAGAAGTGGGGCTGGAAGCGGAGATGGCCCTGCGCTATCCCCACGAATTCTCCGGGGGGCAGCGCCAGCGCATCGCCATCGCCAGATCGGTTATCCTCCGTCCCCAATTTCTTGTCCTCGATGAACCAACCTCAGCTCTGGACATGACGATCCAGGCGCAAATAATCAAATTACTGCAAGGCCTGCAGGATAAATACAACATGACGTATCTTTTTATTTCACATGATCTCAGAGTAGTTCGAGCTCTTGCCGATCAGGTGGTGGTCATGCAGCATGGCAATATTGTCGAGGCAGGTCCTGCCGCGGAAGTTTTTTCCGCTCCCCGGCAGGAGTATACCAAAAAGCTGTTCAATGCCGCCCTGGCCTGATATCAGTCCTGAACGTTACGACACTTTTCTAAACTGATATCATCCTTGAAGAGCGATATGCCTCTCTCCATTGCACAAAAATCCCCGCACATAGTACATGTGCTGGTATTTTCCGGAGTCCTGCTGCGCCTTACCTCTTCGGCTTTTTCCGGAAACATCAGCAGCTGAAAATGCTCCTTCCAGTCGGTATCACGCCGGGCCAGGGCCACTTTTTTTTCATGGTGGCGCCTCTCCGGATATTTGGCGATATCGCCGATGCGCGCAGCAAGACGGGTAGCCCGCAACCCTTCCCGGACATCGTCTTCATTAGGCAGGGCGAGATGCTCGGCAGGCGTTATGTAGCAAATCAGGTCGGCCCCATGCCAGGCTGAGCTTGCCGCACCAATGGCCGCGGTAATATGATCATAACCGGCTCCGGAATCGGCAGGCAATGGCCCCAGGACATAATAAGGCGCCCCGCCGCTCATGGCCTTCTCCAGCATTATATTGCCTTCAATTTCGTCGAGCGGCACATGACCGGGTCCTTCCACCATCATCTGGCAACCCATATCCCTGCCGAGTTCGGCAAATTCGCAGTTTATGATCATTTCCGCCATCTGCGCCCGGTCATGGCTGTCGTGGATTGCTCCGGCGCGGATACCGTTGCCCAGGGAAAGCACTGCGTCATATTTTTTCATCAATGCACACACCCTGTCAAACTGCTCATACAGGGGATTTTCAAGGTTATTGTATTCCATCCAGGAGACCATGAAGGTGCCGCCCTTGGAGACCAGACCGCCATAGCGATAGCCCTGGTTGCGTAGCCTTTCGATGGTATATCTATTGATACCGCAATGAATTGCCATAAAGGAGATGCCGTCCTCAAGCTGCCGCTCAATCAGCTCAAAAAGATATTCGGCCTCCAGTTTATTGGGGTTGCCGTATTTTGCCGCGGTTTCGGCAAAGGCCTGATAGAGTGGAACATTTCCTACTGGGAGTGAGCAATTTGCGAGAATCTCCCGGCGTATTAAATCGAGATCTCCACCGGTCGAGAGCTCCATCAGGGTGTCAGCCTGCTCCTGTTCCGCAATTTTCGCTTTTCGCACTTCAAGATCGATATCGAAGATATCCGATGAAGTGCCGATGGAGGCATTGACTTTAGTGCGCAAGCCTTTGCCGATGCCTACAATTTTCTGCTGCGGTCTATGCGGATGCACCGGAATGACGATATGGCCATCTGCCACTCTTTGCCTGATATCCTCTGCGGCAATACCTTCCTGTTCCCCGACCGCGCTCATCTGTTCGCTGATTTTGCCTTCTTTTGCCACTTCGATCTGTGTTTTCATTGCTGTTATCCTTCTTTAAGTATGGATAGTCCGCGGGCAAAAAAAAAGTCCATGGAAGAGCTGAACTCCACCATGGACTTGTCTGGACTACAAAGTCTTTTGTCTTACAGGCAGGTCTTCTGACTTGCGGATCGTCCTCCAGCTGAACCTTCCCGTCTTCTCACCGTCAAGATGAGTGCAACAGTGGTATATACAGCTTTTGTCCCCGCTTACAGCGCCGGCCCAACGTTACGGATTTGCACCGTATTCCCTTTTCATCACCGTCGATTTTACCATCCTGGTGACACCTGCAAGATATTTATTCACTCAATACCGGAAAGATGCTTCCATGTAAAGTGGAAAAATGGTTTTCTTCATGCTGAGTAACTATTCAAGGAAAACTGCCGGTTTTGGCTTCTTGCTGAATAGTTACCAGGCTGGTTGCATTGCCGCCGTGCAATGACTATAATATTTGACCGCAAATCAAAACTTTAAAATAATTTTTCTAATGTTTTCTCAAGATCTTATCAGCTCCATACCGCATTCCCCAGGCGTCTACCTGATGCTCGATTCCAAGTCCGCGGTGCTCTATGTAGGCAAGGCCAAGGACCTGGTCAAAAGGCTTTCCTCCTACAGCCGTTTCAATGGCGGCAGCCACAGCAAAACCTCCATTATGCTCGCCCAGGTAGACAGGGTCGATACCATCATTACCCGTACCGAAAAAGAGGCCCTTATCCTCGAAGCCTCTCTGATCAAAAAACATGCGCCGAAATACAATATTATCCTTCGCGACGATAAAAATTATCCGCTGATTAAAGTCACAGTCCAGGAAAAGTGGCCACGGGTGACGATGGCGCGGCGAAGACAAAAGGACGGAGCGCGTTATTTCGGTCCGTATTCCTCTTCATCGGCCATGTGGGCAACACTGCGACTCATATCGAAACTGTTTCCGCTACGGCGCTGCAAGGGCGGAAAACTGCAAACCAGGAAACGTCCATGCCTTAATTATCAGATGGGACAATGTCTGGCGCCTTGCTCCGGTCATGCCGATCAAAAATCATATATGGATAATGTGGCCAGGATAATTATGATCCTGGAAGGAAAAAATAAAGACCTTCTTGCTACTTTGGAGAGGCAGATGAAGCAGTACTCCGCCGCCTTCGATTTCGAGCGGGCTGCCAAAAAACGGGACCAGATAAGCGCCCTTTCCCGGACCCTAGAAAAGCAGGTGGTTTCCGCCGGTCATATTTGGGACCAGGACGTTTTCGGCTTCGTCAGGGAAGATGCTGCTGTGGCCATTGCGGTGTTGATAATCAGGGGCGGCCTGATCAGCGGCAGCAGAAGTTATTTTCTGGCGGACCCCTTCGGTGATGATCAGGCTATTGTATCCCAGGTACTCAACCAGTTCTATTTTCATGGCGACAATATTCCCAAAGAGATTATCCTGCCATTTGAGGTAGCGGATATGGAACTGCTCGCTGAACGCTTTACTGAGTTGAGACAGGCAAAGACGTCAATTATCATTCCCCAGAGAGGCGATAGAACCCATCTTCTCGGCATGGCGCAAACCAATGCCGCTCAACTTTTCGAAGAAAAAGAGAAAAAGGCACAATCCTGGAAATCTCTCTCTACATCACTTATCAAAAAGCTCAAGCTCGATACCGTTCCTGAATATATAGAGTGCCTCGATATTTCCAATCTAAGCGGCAAGGAGGCTGTCGGTTCTCTGGTCTGTTTTTATCAAGGAGGACCGGCCAAGGAAAGATACCGCCATTACAAAATACGCACGGTTGAAGGACCTGATGATTACGCCATGATGGCAGAGGTTTTGCACCGACGCTTCAGCCGGGCAATGGAGGAAGATAATTTCCCTCATCTGTTTATGGTGGATGGCGGCAAAGGCCAGCTCGGCATGGCCCTCAGAATTGCTCGGGAGCTGGGGATTGAACATCGACTCGACTGGCTCGGCATCGCCAAGGAAAAGGAATCGGAAGGCGAAAAACTGTATAAGCCGGGACGTAAAAATCCCATTCTGCTTGCTCCGCATGATCCCGTTCTTCTGCACCTCATGAGAATTCGCGACGAATCGCATCGCTTCGGCATTACCTTCCACCGCAAACTTCGCAATAAATCTACCCTGGCATCGGAACTCGACGACATCCCGGGTATTGGTCCGGCACGGAAGAAACAGCTGTTGAAAACCATGGGCAGCCTGAAAAAGATCAAACATGCAAGCCTTGAAGAACTAGGCACCGTCCCCGGCGTCGGCAAAGAACTGGCCGAAGAGATTTTTCAATTTTTCAGGCAATAGCAATAACTTTTTCACATTCCGGAAGGGAAAAGACTCCAGTTAAAAATGATTTCCTAAAGCATTCTTTCTACTTCCTGATTACCCTAATCTTCAGCTCAAGACCAGAAAATGCTGAGTTTCAGGGGTAACCAGATTCTACTTAGTCTTCATGAACGGATAGGAAAAATCCGTGGGAGCCACAAAGGTTTCTTTTATGGTCCTTGGAGAAACCCAGCGAAGCAGATTGGTAAAAGAGCCCGCCTTGTCATTGGTTCCTGAAGCCCGACCGCCGCCGAAAGGCTGTTGGCCAACCACTGAACCCGTTGGCTTGTCATTAATATAAAAATTGCCGGCGGTATTCTCGAGCTTTTTCAAGGCAAGGCTAACGGCCTCCCTCCTTCTTGCAAATATGGCACCGGTGAGTGCATATGGGGTTGACTCATCGCATAGTTCAAGCGTCTCTTCATATGTGGCATCCTCATAAACATACACTGTCAGCACCGGGCCGAAAATTTCCTCTACCATGGTCTTGAATCTCGGATCTTGAGCGAGAATGATCGTCGGCTCGATAAAGTAGCCGACACTGTCATCATAACCGCCACCGATGATCACTTCGGCATCAGGCTGATTTTTGGCGTGATCTATATATTTGGTTATTGAAGTAAAGGCAGAGCGATCAATGACGGCATTGACCAGATGTGTGAAATCCGTCGGTGGACCCATGGTTATTTTCTCATATCCACGCTCAAGTCCTTTCCTTACTTCAGGCCATAAACTTTTCGGGATATAGGCGCGGCTGGCCGCAGAGCATTTCTGCCCCTGGTACTCGAAGGCTCCGCGGATCAGGGCAGTGACAACCTGTTCCACATCGGCGCTGCTGTGGACAAAAACGAAATCCTTGCCCCCTGTCTCACCGACTATGCGCGGATATGATTCGTATTTTTCAATATTCTCTCCCACTGTTTTCCACATCTTCTGAAAGACTGCGGTGGATCCCGTGAAGTGAATTCCCGCCAGATGAGGATCAGCCAGGCATATCTCCCCCACCTTGGCTCCCGAACCGGGGATAAAGTTGATCACTCCATCGGGCAAACCGGCTTCTTCAAGAATTTTCATAAAAAGATAAGGAGTATAGACACAGGAGGAGGCAGGTTTCCAGACCACGCAATTTCCCATTATGGCGGGTGCCGTCGGCAAGTTTCCGGCTATTGCGGTAAAGTTGAAAGGAGTGACCGCAAAAACGAAGCCTTCAAGAGGCCTGTACTGCATATAATTCCAGATTCCCGGTGAGGATTTAGGTTGCTCCCTGTAAATCTGTTGAGCGAAATACACGTTAAAACGCAGAAAATCGATAAGTTCGCAAGCCGCATCAATTTCCGCCTGCAGTACATTCTTTGAAGTTGAGAGCATTGATCCGGCATTGATAAGGAATCTGTACTTCTGAGAGAGAAGATCGGCGGCTTTGAGGAAAATCGCACAGCGCTCTTCCCAGCGCAATGACTGCCACTCCGCCTGAGTCGATACCGCCGTATCGATAGCCATCCGTACCTCCTCGGTACCGGCCTTATGAAAATTTGCCAGCAGGTGCTTGTGATCATGAGGCATGACCACCCTTCCCAGGTCTCCGGTGGTGATTTCTTTTCCCCCGATAATCAGCGGAATCTCGATGGTCTGGGCAGCAGCCTCAGCAAGCGCCGCCTCAAGTATTATCCGCTCACTACTTCCGGGTGAATAGTCATAGACCGGTTCATTGCCTGGTTCCGGTATTTGAATGAGTGCGTTGTTCAGTAGATTCATAGCCGATTCCTTCTCTAAAATAGATCATTTTATAGATAGGCAGCAATCACCCATCCTGGTATTGCCTATGGAGATGTAAATCATGCATTCATCTGTAATCATAGGTACTTTCAAAATTTTTGACAGATAACAGATACGATTTTCAGCCGATCAGCTGCATTTTTTTTAAATTGTTCTAATTACAAGGTAATACCTGATTCAGGATTCTCAAAAAAGAATGTCTTGTCGCGGTGGATCAGAAGGGTAGGTTTAGTGAAAGTGAAGTGGTGGAAATTAAGGAGCATCAGGGGCTATGATCGCCCCTGATGCTGATCGCTACCCTCCCGAAAGAGCGGGAAAGACATCTATGGTATCATTTTCGGTGACCAGCGTTTCCGCCGTGATAACTTTGCCGTTCCGTATTGCGATGAAACCGCCAAGCTCGATTTTGGCGGTTTCAGCACATTTTTGCAAAACGGTTTCCAGCGATTGCGGCTGCGTCAGCTTCAACTCGACCACACCGGCCGCGCTGAGCTTAAAAATCACTGTTACCATTGCATAGCCTGGGCAGTCTCCTCATCGGTAATATCTACCTTTTCACCGGTTTCCGGTTGAGATTCCTCATAGAAGGATTCGGTGAATCGATGAGCATGAGCAGGTATTCCCGCATCGCTATTAAACTGATGCTCCAGCTTCAGTGTTTCTTTCACCATATCATCAAATTCCTTGTCGCTGATGACGACCCCAAATCTGGCCTTAATCAGATCCAGCAATGGAGTCATATCGTCGCGGACGGAATAACGAACAAAGTTGCACATCCCCATGGCATCCATGCGCGAGCCTATTACCTGGAATTTTTTGGACAACGCGACTTTTCCTTCTTTGCTGGTTGGATCTTCCTCATCGCGGAGAGTAAAGCCAAAGGTATGATCGGCACCCATGGGTGATGAAAGATAGGTCATGGCCATGCCTTTCGATCCCCTTGGTTCATAGGCGGGAACACCCTGGCCGAGGACATGCGGAGCATGTCGGACACCAAGCACCTGAGCCGCCACCTTACATCCAGAAGCCAGTATGCGGCCAAGCGGAGTCAGATTTCGTATCTCCTCCATCATCTGCACAGCGGCTTCATTGTCTCCAAACTCAGCGAGTCCCGCTTCCATGGCCACACCTATGGCAGCACCACAGTCGAGGGTATCGACCCCGGCATCATTGGCAATACGGTTCATTGTGGCAATGGTATCGAGGTTCTTCAGACAAAGATTGGAACCCATCAACGCCATAGTTTCATATTCCACCGGCGAGCAGAGCAGTTTGCCGTCCTTATCGGGATAGACATTTGAGCATTGGATGGCACAGGGATGCATACAGGCATGCTGGGTAAGGCCTTCTCCCCCTCTTTCCTTTATGGTATCGTACATGGTCTGGGCATTGATTTTTTCCGCCCCTTCCATAACACCATGAGTGAAGTTCCGGGTAGGTAAAACTTTCAGCGCCTGACAGATATCAACCATTGCAGCGGTGCCGTATTTTGTAAATTGAGAAGATACCGGGTTTTCACGCAGCAGCTTGATGATCTTCTTTGATCCTTCCTTGAACCCATCGGGATCGACATATTCAGGTTTGACCTCACCGTCGTTTTTAATCACAATGGCGATAACCTTCTTTGAAGCCATTACTGCTCCCAGTCCGCCCCTTCCCGCATAACGGGAACAAACGCCGTGCGGATCCGAGCAGGCTATACCCGAGGTGAGCAAAAGCTTTTCGGCAGCAGGGCCGATAGTGATGCAGCCGGCTTTGGGGCTGAATTTTTCACTCAACAGCTCCGATTTCTCGTAGACTCCTTTTCCCGCCAGGAATTCACCATTAATGAACTCAACATTATCTTTGCCAATGACGACCACCTGCCAGGAGGCGTTCCGAGGTGGCGCATCCTCCAGGGTTATACAGCGCAAACCCTGCTGCGCCATGCGGGTACCCACTATCCCTCCGGCGTTGCTTTCCTTGATACCGCCGGTCAAGGGGCTTTTGCCTCCGATACTGATGCGGTCCGAGCTCGATACCGTGGTGCCGCTCATGGCACCGTTGCAGAAGAAGAGAGAATTCTTTCTGCCAAGTGGTTCACAGTCAGCCGGTACTTCACGGCTGACGAGGCGGGATGACAAAGTTCTTCCACCAAGAAGATATTCCTTGGAAGAATGGGTCTCTTTTTTTACTTCACGGGTTGCGGTATTAATTCTCAATGTGGAAAACATCTGTTATCTCCCTTTTTAAAACCTGCAGATTTTAGCTTCTGCATACAATATTTCAATGTTCAGTCTATGTTAGCCTTTATAAAAAAGGGCTTTTATTATCACACTGGCCATTTCCGGATTCTCTTTCAGTCTCCGAGTGGAATAGCCGAACCACTTTTTGCCAAACGGGACATAGACGCGCATTCTGTGTCCCTGTTCTAATATCGATTTACGAAGTGCGGGGGTAACGCCGTAAAGCATCTGAAATTCGTATTTGTCCTTGGGTACTTTATATTTCTCGAGAAGTTTATAGGCCCCTTCGATAATGGGTTTATCATGGGTCGCTATTGCCGGATACATTTTCTCCTGAAACATCAATTCGATATCTTCCAGAAAATGTTTATTGACCTCTTCATATTTTTTATAGGCAATTGAGGCCGGTTCTACATATATTCCCTTACACAGTCGAAAATTGAGTGGAGCATCTTCACTATTGAGGTCTTTGAGGTTCTCAATATCCTGATGTGTTCGCTTCAGATAGGCTTGCAAAACCAACCCGACATTTTTGGGGAACTCTTCCTTCAATTTCCGGAAAAGCTCAATCTCCAAATCGGTACAAGGTGAATCCTCCATGTCAATACGTATAAAATTATTGTAGGAGGCTGCCTTTTCTACAATTTCCCGGATATGTCTATATGCCGTATCCTTATCGATCAGCAGGCCGAAAGAGGTAGGTTTTAGACTATAGTTGCCGTCAACATTTGCCTTTTCGGCAGCTTCAATTACCTCAAGATACTCGTGCTTATTGGCTTCAGCTTCATCGAGGTTTTTAATAAACTCGCCAAGCACATCGATCGTGGTCATGATGCCTTCAGCATTGAGATTTTTGGCAGCCTGCACTGCTTCCTCGATAGTTTCACCGGCTATATACTGTTTTGAGAAGACCCACACCACTTTCTCGGGTACATACGGCAAAATTTGAGATATAAGTTTATTAAACATTTTTCCTCTTCCTTCCTTCACAGGTTCTTTATATTATTTTTTCCCATATAAGGCAGCAAACACGTAGCTGTCTCGGTCTCTTTATATAACGACTCATCGGTTTCTGCGTTTACCTTTCATCAATTTTTTCCAGTGCAGCTTCTGGTGGTTTTTCTGTTTTCCTAACTGACAATGATAAAACACTCTCCCCTCGAATTATCTCCGCACCGGCAATCATCCCTGCCGGATTGCTCTTTTTCAATGAACTCCCTGCCAACATACTCTTGTTCATGACAATGCAATCGCAGAAATATTTTTCTGAACTTTTACCAAAATGAAATAATTCACTAATGAAGCTTCTTCTTTGTATCGTATTATTGTATACTATTTATGAACACCGTTGTACGTCACTGAAAAGCCACTGTCAAGAATTATCGCACATTTGGCTATATCAATGCAATTTTTCCTTGATATTGCTGCCGATAACCAAGACGACTTTACACATCAACGGCAACATTTTCAACATCCGGCTTTTCTGATTAAACAGTGGAACAGAATATACCCAACCCAACCGGTTAGATTATTTTATTGCCTATAAAACATGCTTGATATTGTGATCATATTTTAATGACTTGCTATTTTTTCTAAAGATAATCAATTTTGCAATAATTGGTCATTGCACAATTTTCGTTCTAGACAGGGACGGTAGCTTAGGATAATATTCGTTGTTTGGCCTGTGAAATTTAGTATTTTATTGAGATTTTTTTCTATTTAATCTGCTTAAGGTTCTAATCCAGCTCAGCTTGATTAGACGATATACTCTCAAGCTTTCGATATGACTTAAAGATCGGAGACAAAATATCACCGATAGCTCATTCAACAATATGGCCTATTTCATTTAGCCACAGCCAGGTTTTACGTATGATGAATATGGAACCAATTCGAGGAAATTCTGAAGACACAGTCTATCAAAAGATTAAAAATGCTATCCGAAAACGCTACATCAGACAGGGTAGTCAGCTCGTCGAGGGAAGCCTTGCTCAAAAGCTGGGAGTCAGCAGAACCCCGGTGCGCAGCGCCATAAAAAGGCTGGAAGCGGAAGGGTTGGTGAACAGCATTCCCAACAGAGGCGCATTTGTCATTACCCCTACTCTTCAGGAGATTGAAGAAACTTTTCTGGTTCGTGGTCATCTTGAGCAAATGGCCGTAAGGCTCACCGCACTGACTATCACAGCAGAACAGGTGGCCATTCTCAACGAGCTGATTGACGAAGAAGAAAAAGTTTTTAATCTACATAATTTAGATGAATATTATATCGTTAACGATACCTTTCATCAAAAAATTGCTGAATTCTCCGAAAACAGCGTACTTACCTCCTATATTGAGGAACTTCTCGACAGAACGAGGATATTTTTGATCCTTTTTGACCCCTTCAGTAAGTTATCCATAAGTCCCTCTCTGGAAGATCACAAAGCGATTATTAGTGCTCTTGCACAGCACGATGCAGATCTGGCGGCAGATGCTGTTGCAGCGCATATTCGCAGCTCGGTGAATGACCTGGAGACCGTGGATCTGGTGCCTGAGGATTATTTAAGTATTTAAAGCAGGATCCCACAGATCAAGAGAAAGCGGGTCACTAATGACAGAAAATTTCTGATGTAAAAAGCACACCAAAATGGACTCCTTATTACCAAAAATAGATTACATGGTCAAAAAGGAGCATTAATCTTTATTTTACCGAGGCCATTACCACCTCGCCATTCAAAATACCTGCCGTTCGATGTCTCCTGTTTATTCTCTTTGTAACTAGGAAAACAAAGGGAGTATTCATATTTATATAAGACAATTGATAGCAAACATTTACCTGTCGTCTGGTTTATCGGGGATTTCAACAATCACGGGGATTGATCCTCCCTTTGGCCATTTCAATCAGATTTCCTCGGTTGGTATATCTCCATCAGGAAACAGGGTATCCTGCAACTGGCTTACTCTCTCTCCTTTTGTGGTACGATCAATGTTCTTTTTGTGTTTCTGCAGAGAATTCCGGAACTCAGGATAGTAAACCTTCTTTTCGGACATCTCTATAAGCTGTTTTTGCCATTTCATGAAAGCGCCGGTATTGTTGAGGGTATGATCAGCATTTTTAGCCCCGCCTTTTACTGCAATTTCCCGGATTCCGCTGAGAACATGCTTGTCTTCGGGAAAATAGAGGGGTACGACAAAATCATGTCTGGTTTTAAGCATAATTCTGCGCGACTCTCGTTCACGCTCGCAGTCCTGAATAAATTTTTCCAGGCTGAAATAGTTCAGACTCCCCATGGCACCCATGGCATGACGCAGAATGTGGACACCGTATTCCCGCAAAGTGTTGCGGCTGAGTTCGGATTCCTCAACCGCCGCCGGGATATCGTTAATAATACTGGTGCTTCCGCCTGATTGCGCCGACGGAAAGCCGGTTACCCACATGTTCAGCCGGGCCATGGCTGAATTGATGATGGGCTGGCTGGGATCGCTGTAACAGAGATCGCCGCTGATCCCGAGAACATCGGGAATGCCGCCGTGAACGCAGCTCACATTCGGATTGATGGTCTGGGCCAGTATCATCATGAAGAGTACCTGAGCATGGATCTGGGTAAGCAGGGCTTCCGGACTTATCGGCCCTGTGGACCCGGCAATAGTGAGATCCAGCAGCAGCACATTGTTGCCGCTTTGAATGCTGCGAATAAAAGGAGCGACCATGGACGGCATGTAGGTCAAAGAAGTGATCAAACTGGTGCCGTCCAGCCAATCGTCCCGATTACGGAAATAGGCTGTTTCCTCATCGGTCATATTTTTCGTATAGGTCATTTTCAGATCGGAAAACTGCTCCATCAATCTGGAGCATTCGAAATCGTCTATCGACTTATCCGTAGCCACCGGAATGCTGAAGATACCAAGGGTATCCGTATATTCTGCAGCGGTTTGAACTATCTCCTCGAACTCCAGCCGCGTGGCCGGCGCCAGAACATCCTGACGATCGGGCCGCAGCAGGAACGGCGGGGTAGCACCTGTACCAAAGGCATTTTCTCCGGGATCTTCGGCCATGTAAGTGGGCACTTCGGCGAGGCACGAGTCGACGTATTCTTCAGTCAGGGGAATATAGAGCGAATGCTCGTTGTTGAAGTCGATAGCATCAGCATCCATTAATATTTTCATCAATTCAGGGTTGCTGGAGATATCAATTCCTATTTCGGTGAGTACGCGTCTGGCATTGCGGTCGATTCTTTTATAGATTCTCTTTTCTCGACTAAGCGCATCCATGTCCTGGATTCTTTCCCTTGCAATTCCTGCCTCTGGACTATTTGGGTAGATTTCAACGATTTTGCTGTAGTATCTCTTGGCATTTTGAAACTCGTAGCGTTGTTCATTTGCCACCGCCGAATCGAAAAGTGCAATTATTTTTTTTGCCCGTGTTCTCATGATTCACCGTATCCTCTGCCTTATAAATGTTTGGATCTCTTTGTTAAAACATATAGTTCATATCTCTCCTTGTACTTTTGTTTCCATACTTCAATAAATTCCGAGCAGCCTCTTGAGAGTTTACCGCACTAAAATTCTAACTGACTCCGAAATATTTTCCAGGTAACGTCTCGTGTGTTTATCCAGAAGAACTGCTTCACATAAACGCTGTGTCGTTTCCTCGTCATTATAAATACATATATTATCTTCATGACTCATTGAGTCATACATTACAACAATATTCTTTTTACAATGATTGCCAATGATTATTGGCATTATTTTTATTGAAGCATTTGCTATAGCTTAAATTACAATTTTTCAGGAACTTACAACGGAAATAGTTCCAGGAATTCTGAATATCAGGGTTAAATATTTCGCGAAGATACAAAGAAGCTACGAAGAAAGGCATCGTGAAAAATGGAGGCTAGATAAACGACGGCTGCCGAATATGATATCGGCAGGAACTAGCTCTGTTGCATTTCCTTGGATTTTTGCTGCGTCAACCAGACTCCCATCATTACCACCGCAGCGGCAAATATCTGATTCCGTGCAAAGCTTTCATCAAGTATGAGCCATCCCAGAAGGACACTGATCACAGGTATCAGATTGACATATGAGGCAGCTTGGCTTGCAGGAATATATTTAGCTCCGTAGTTATAGAGCCCATAAGCACCGAGGGTAATAACCGCTCCCAGATAGCAGATCGCCAGGGTAGATGGCACACTCAGTGAGGATGGTAGTGTCGTGGTTGGCAGAAAGAGAAATGGAAAATAAAAAATGCAACCGACAAAGGCCTGTATGGCGGTGAGAAAAAATGGAGAATAGCGCAATACCAGATGACGCAGAGTTACCATATAGCCGGTGGCGCAAATCATTGCCACAAATTCAAAAAAGTTCCCCAGAGCCGGATTTGGTGCATTCTCCACAGGGGAGCTTTCAAGAGTAAGCCAGAGCACTCCGGCAATGGCGAGAACTGCTCCCAGCCAGCCTTTGATCCCTGTTTTCTCTTTGAGAAGTAATGACGCTGAAACCATAACCATAATTGGTAGAGTCGCAGTGATAATACCAGCCTGGGATGCCGTTGTATAAACAATGGCTTGGGCTTCAAAGAGAAAGTAGAGACATGGCTCACAGAAAGCCATAAATAGAATACGGAGATAGTCTCCTTTTTGATAGGT
This sequence comes from Desulfopila inferna, assembly GCF_016919005.1. NCBI lineage: Bacteria > Pseudomonadati > Thermodesulfobacteriota > Desulfobulbia > Desulfobulbales > Desulfocapsaceae > Desulfopila > Desulfopila inferna. The sequence goes on along the minus strand of NZ_JAFFQE010000001.1, from coordinate 10,844 downwards.
AAAAGACCTGCGAAAGCGAAAGCCAATAATCAGAAAGCACATACTTGCCACCAGCATTCGGCCGAAAATGACAACCATAGGATCATATGCACGAAAGGCAATTTTCAGGGCGACAAATGAGCTGGCCCATAGCATCATGGCTGTCAACAATCCAAGTTGAGGCAATATTTTTCCTAGACCTACAATAGCTTTCACTGGTTTTCTCACGACTGAAAGTCAACTACAACAAGGGAGTTAAATAAGGAAAATGGATATACACGCAAATCTGCAATTATGCAATGAATGCAGGCACAGAAATTTCTAACCGCTGCAGTTATCCTTTTGCTGTTGCCATAAACTCACTCTCATTAACCCTCGATTCCAGCCATAGCGCGGCCGTGGATATTGACCACTGCCGTATCTACCTTGAGGATTCGCGGTCCTATTGAAAACCCCTCGAAACCATAAGCTTCCAGTTTTTCGGTCTCGAAATCCACCCATCCACCTTCCGGACCAATGGCTACAAGAATTTTGCCGCTACCGGGACCAAGGAGTTCGCCGAGAAGCTTTCTTCCGGCAGGATGGGCATAGAGCAGGTATTTATATTTGTGGGAAATCGAAGGAAAGAAATCTTCGATAAACGGTTTGAATCGCTTGTGAAAGAAGATACTTGGGAAAACAGTGTCGACTGACTGCTCAAGTCCAGAGATCAGATGCTGCTCATACTCCTCCGGCTCCAGCAGACCTGCATCCCAGAAGCTCTTCTCGACACGTGCGGCATTGACGACATGCAGTGTTTCCACACCAAGGGAGGCTATCTGAGCGAGAATGCGGCGCAGCATTATCGGCCGCGGCAGGGCCAGCAATAGATCAACCGGATTCTTATCCGGGGGCATGGAGGTAAAAATCCCTTCGAGTTCCACCGAGAAAGGGAATTTCCTTTTTATACCGAGTATCTTTGCCGTACCAATTTTTCCGTTAATGATTCCGATCTTTACTATATCACCGATCTCACTTTTAAGAACTTTGACAATATGCTCAGCTCTGCGATCGATAAGAATAATCTTTCCCTGGATTATCTCTTGTTCGCCAACCAATATTATATTCATATATTTCCTTCCTGAGCACCAGAGCCAGCAGTAGTCAGCTTTGCGGCGGACAAGTGCAGACCCGCCGTTCAATTACAAGTTTTCTTTTAATGCCTGCACTTTCTTTTAATCCTTACGCTTTCCCGGGGAACGACATTATGGTATTATGCCGCTCCAGAATGGAGGGTAAAATTTGCTGATATTTTATAATCTCTTACATATAGTATTACTCATACTTTTTTTTCCGCTGCTCTGCCTCTATATAGCACTGCAGGAAAAATACCGTAAGAATATTCCCAGGCGTCTGGGTTTTGGTCTGCGAAAGAAGTTATCCAGGCTGAAATCCCGAGAACGTGTCATCTGGATTCATGCCCTTTCCGTAGGCGAGGTTACCTCTGCCCTTCCTCTTGTTTCCGGCTTGAGAAAAGAACTTGATGATACCACGCTGATCTTCTCGGCCTCCACCCGAACCGGTTATGAACTCAGTAAAAAAATGCTCTCGCCCTATTGCGATCGGATAATTGCCTTTCCTCTGGATATACTGCCGGTGTGCTCATATTATATAAACCGCATCTCACCGGACCTTTTTATCCTGGTCGAAACCGACTTCTGGCCCAATTTTCTCCGACAGCTTGAAAAGCGAAACATTCCGGCGCTTCTTGTCAATGGCAGAATATCACGGCGCTCCATGAAAAGATATCAGCGATACTCCTTTTTCTTTTTACCGATGTTTCAATCGCTTCGTTTTCTTGCCGTGCAGACCGAAGCTGACAGCCAGCGTTTTATTGACTTCGGCATTGATAAAAACAGGGTCTGCAAATTAGGCAATCTCAAGTTTGAATCACTGCCCCCTCAACATATGGATATTGCCGCCGGCTTTCTCAGGAATAATAGAAAACCATTGTTCATTGCCGGATCGACCCATCCAGGTGAAGAGGCTCTTCTTCTTGAAGCCTTCCTGGTATTACGGAAAACTCATGATTTCAAGATCATCATCGCTCCAAGAGACATACAGAGAGCGGAGGAAATTGCCCTACTGGCAAAATCTACGGGCATAGATCCGCAGCTGCGCTCGAAAGAGCAGGAATTCACCACCGATCTATTCATCCTTGATACAATTGGTGAACTGGTTTCCTTCTACAATCAAGGAGATATCTGCTTTGTCGGTGGAAGCCTCGTCAACGCCGGAGGGCACAATCCGCTTGAACCCGCAGCCCAGGGCAAACCGGTTATCTTCGGCATCTATATGGAGGATTTTGAGGAAATAAGTGAGGATCTCATTGCCTGCGGCGGTGGTTTCAGTGTTCCGGACCAGGAGATATTCATAGCCGTCCTCGATACGCTTCTCCAGGATCCAGACTATCGCAGACAAAGCGGAGATGCCGCACTCAGATGTGTCCTGAAAAATCGGGATGTCGTTAAAAACCATCTGGAATTCATCAAGGAAATCATTTGAGCCCTTCCCGAATACTTCGCTCTCATCTTATTGTCGCTATTACTCTCTCCTACATCTCGGGAATTGTTATCTCCCATGGTTTCCCGCAATATGATCACCATTCCCTAACCCTGATCACATTTGCACTGCTCCTGCTTTTCTCCGCCTGCAGACGGATCACGGCTGCCCATCTATTGCTGCTGCCGCTCTTCCTGCAGATTGGACTCTATGCCGGCAGCGAAGCACAGAATCCTCCAACCTCCCTGACTCATATTTTCAATAATCTCAATAATCAGGAAGAATTTCTGGTGGTGGGAAAAGTCAAACACCTTTTCAGCTTTAATGGCGAGGTGACCAGGTTTGATGTTGATCCTATCTTGATACGTACAGCGACCTCCGAATATCAATCGTCGCACGGCACCATTCGCTACGCCATCAAAGAAAGGCTTCCGTCCTCTATTCTTCCGGGAAAAACCATTGCTGTCCGGGCAAAACTTCAAGAACCGCAGAGATTTATGACTCCGGGAAGCTTCGACTATCCTGCCTACCTTGCCAATCAGAATATCTATGTCACGGGGTATGTCTCTTCACTTTTGCATGTTGTGGTTGTGCACAACAGTACATCTTTCTCAGAGGCACTGAGATACTTCCCTGAACTTCTCCGGGAGAGGATAAACAGAGCTATTGATGCGGGCCTCAGCGGTGAGCCGGCAGCAGTCTACAAGGCTCTTCTCACCGGGGACAGATCTGCCATCTCGCCCTCCACTCTTGAGCTTTTCAAAAATGCCGGCGTATTGCACATACTTGCTATTTCCGGAATGCACATGTCGCTGCTTGGAGTTTTCCTCTTTACTATCTTCTTTTGGCTGTTGCGCCGCTCGGAATGGCTTATCTTCAGGATCAATACAAAAAAAACTGCTGCAATACTCTGCATTGCCCCTCTTCTCTTCTATGCACTTATAGCCGGCGCCAAAGCACCAGTACTGCGTTCATTTATAATGAGTCTGATCGTTATTCTTGCCATCTGCTCGGGAAAAAAACATTCCTTTGTTCCACTGATATCTTGTGCGGCGCTTTTCCTTCTAATTCTCTCTCCGGGGTATCTCTTCTCACCATCTTTCCAGCTGACCTTTTCCGCCGTGATGGCAATTGCAGCAGCAGTTCCGTTAATATTCAAAATTAACGGGAGGATAAAGGATGCTCTTACGCGAAAATGGCCGATAACAGCTGTTACCTGGGTAGTTGCGGCGATGGGCATCTCTTTGGCCGCAACTCTCGGAACTGCACCGCTTCTAATCTATCATTTCAATAGAATTTCACTCGTCGGCGTTGCCGCCAACCTCATTATCGAACCCCTCATTTGTCTCTGGAGTCTGAATATCGGTTTTATCGCCAGCGCTGTTCTTTTTATTTTTCCCATGGCGGCGGATTTCCTCTTCGACATTGGCGGAATAGGTATTTCTCTTGCTGTCTCGGCAACTTCTCTGTTCAAGGCAATCCCCAACTCGTCAATCTATCTGCCTGCACCCTCAATTCTATATATCTATCTATATTATCTCAGTTTTTTACCTTTTTTCCTCAAAGAACATTATCCTGCGCGCTACCATCTCCCCTCACTGCTCCTCCCGGCCGTGGCTCTTTTATTCCTTGCCTGGCCTCCAGGAGAAGTCACAAAATCATTGACCAAAGAGTCGACTATCGCTTACCTGGATGTGGGACATGGCAGCTGCACCTTTATTGAAATGCCTGGTGGAAGGAGGCTGCTCATCGATGGTGGCGCTATATCCTCACCGGCTTTTAATATAGGAGAAAGGGTAATTGCGCCCTATATATTCAGGCGGGGAATCGGCAGAATAGATGATATCGTCATAACCCATCCCGATAGCGATCATTATAACGGTCTCATTTTTATTTTACGTCACTTTAAGGTGAAAACTTTATGGCTTTCCCAGAAAGATTACGATGCAGAGGGCTGGAATCGGCTTCTTCTTACTGCTGCCGAGAAAAATGTCACGGTTAAGATCCCTCTCTCAAACACGATTCTTCACCAAAACGGCGATGCTTCTCTTACAGTACTGACCAATACTTCTACCCCTTCTGCCATCACCAGCAATGACAACGGCCTGGTGCTCAAGTATAGACACGGTAGCTTTTCCGCACTTTTCCCTGGAGATATTTCCGCGAAAATGGAAGAACACCTTGTCACCGATCAACTGGATCTTAAAGCAAACCTTCTTCTCGCCACTCACCACGGTTCATCAACCTCGAACTCGGAATTATTTGTCGATAAGGTCAGGCCCGATGTTATGGTGGTTTCATCCGGCAACCATGGAACATTTCCTGCCCCGTCTGTGCTGGAAAGGTGCCGAAGACATCATGTTGCCGTGCTGCCGATCAAAACAGCGGGAACAGTGACGGTTACAACGAAAAAAGGAGAGTACCATATAGATACTCTCCTTTCGCTTGATTAATACGTAAAGTGCCTAAATCACATCAGACATCGGTAAAATCGGTCGGCGGTTTACGCAGGTATTTGACAAATTTGGCCTTTTCAACGCAATTGGAATAGGCATCATCTGCACTGATCATTTTCTTATCAAGAAATGTCATAATGGCATCATCAAGCGTCTGCATACCGAATTTTTTTCCTGTCTGCATGGTTGAGAGTATCTGATATGTCTTACCCTCTCGAATAAGATTGCGGACGGCCGGGGTCGCAATAAGAATTTCAAGTGCAGCGCAGCGCCCCTTGATATCTTTTCGCTTAAACAGTGTCTGGGAAACCACGGCCTTGAGTGCATCTGCCAGGGTGGATCGCACCTGCCCCTGTTGATTTGCCGGAAAAATCTCAATGATCCGGTCAACCGTCTTCATGGCATTCAAAGTATGCAGGGTACCGAAAACGAGGTGCCCGGTCATGGCCGCTTCCATCGCCAGAGATATGGTTTCGAGATCGCGCATCTCCCCGACCATAATAATATCGGGGTCCTCACGTAATGCCCCCCGAAGGGCCGCGGTAAAACTTTTGGTATGCGTCCCGACTTCCCGATGATTGATGATGCACTTCTGACTGGTATGCACAAATTCGATGGGGTCTTCAATGGTGAGAATATGATCCTTTCGGTTTTTGTTTGCCTCATCGACAATGGCAGCAAGAGTTGTAGATTTACCCGAGCCTGTGGGTCCGGTCACCAACACCAGTCCTTTCGGCAGATGCGCGAGACGGGCGATTACCTTGGGCAGCCCCAGCTGCTCGCAGGTCATTATCTCACTGGGAATTTCACGGAAGACCGCTCCTACTCCATATTTCTGTCTGAAGAAGTTACAACGATAACGGGCAAGCCCTGGAATTTCATAGCCGAAATCGATGTCACCGTTCTCTTCAAATGCTTTAATTTTTTCTTCCGGGCAGATCTCATACAGCATTGCCCGAAGTTCATCATTGTTAAGCCGTTTAAACTTTACTCGCTCCATATCTCCGCGAATACGCAGAATCGGCTGTTGATCGGCAACCATATGAAGATCAGAGGCACCCTCATCGTTCATAAGTTTAAAAAACGCATCTATTTGAGCCATGTGATAACCTCTTTAACATCTATGAATAATTATCATAATCCAAATCAGAAACTTTAAAAATCCTCGCTCCGCCGCCAAACCATAGGATGTTATCAGACAGGCAAATTAATACCAGACATGTATTCCAAAGGAATCAGTTCGACTAAGATAACATATTCAAAAAAATAATTGCATTCAATCTTTTACGCTACGACATTACTGGTTATATATTGCAGTACATCCTCGACCTCATCCAAAACCTTAAAAAGCGAGGTATCATCTGCATGAATGTTTCCCCGGGCCAGAAGGGCATCTTCCATCCAGTTGACAAGTCCGCTCCAAAACTCCGAGCCGAAAAGGACGATGGGAAAGGGGCGCACCCGCTGGGTCTGGATCAGTGTCAGCGATTCAAATAGCTCATCGAGAGATCCAAAACCTCCCGGCATGCAGATAAATGCCATGGAATACTTCATCAGCATAACCTTCCTCACAAAAAAATACTTAAAATCAAGAGGAAAGTTTGTATAGGGGTTGGCTTCCTGTTCATGCGGCAGAGCTATATTCAAACCGATGGAAATCCCTCCTGCCTCGAAGGCTCCTTTATTGGCGGCTTCCATTATTCCAGGACCTCCTCCGGTAATGACTCCGTATCCGGCCTTTGCCAGCTCGCCGGCCAGGGTTTCCGTAATCGTATAATAAGGATCATTCTTCGCTGTCCTGGCTGAGCCATAGATGGTGACGGCGGGAACATCGATTGCCGAAAGTGCATCAAATCCATCTACAAACTCCGCCATGATTCTGAACATCCTCCAGGAATCGCCTACAACGGTATTATCCAGATTATATTTTGGTTCCCGCGAGACCCTTCTGCGGTCTTTACTGATTTCAAAGTCCATCTAATTCCTCTTCTATTGTATGAGCCTGAGCTGCTATGTCGTTATCCAGAGCTGTATTTTCCAGTAACGTCTTGATCCAAAACCTCGCCCTTTTTACCTGCCCCTCCTCTTTATAATTGAGAGCGGACAATAGTTGAGCCTCTGTCCTGGTGGTCTTATTACGTAAACATTTTTTCAGTGTTGCTCTGGCTTCACCATGAAGCCTGCAGGCAATCTGCACTTTCGCCAGATACATTTTCAAGTTAATATTATCCGGTTCAATAGTGGTGCTCTTCTCACACAAGGTGAGGGCAATATCATCGCCCTCCTTATTTATCAAATAAACAAGGCCGAGCAATCCCATGGACTCCGCATCAAATTCGTAATATTTCAAGGCTCTCTGTAGCCAAATCATGGCTTTATCATCCTGCCCGAGACCGTGGTATGATCGTCCCAGATAGGGCAAAGCTTTTTCCTTCGGCTTCCCCCCACTCTGCTTTTGATACCAGGGCAGAAGTACATCTACGGACTCGCCGTACCGGCCGTCCAGACAATATAATCGGCCCAGATGAAAAGCAAGATCATCTTTTTCCTCAGAAAACTCGGTGTCCTGGCACCAGGCGCGCTCAAAACAGTCAACGGCATCGCTCTGCCTGCCATTGAGCTCAGCCCCAAGACCGGCATTATAGAGAGCCATAAAATTGGTGGGATCAAAGGAAAGAACTTTCTCAAAGCATTGAAGTGCTTCCCTGTGCTTATCCATATCCGCATAGGATACTCCAAGGCTATTGAGAAGATTGGTATCCACCGGGTCGCATATCAACCCAGTTCGGTACTCCCTCACCGCTGAGGTAAGATCTCCCTCAGCATAATATATATCTCCACTGACATTCAAACTTACAGCATTAAAGACTGCACTGCCACATGGACCGAAGAAGGAGGCGTGATGCAAGGCCTTTCGGCAGTTAAATACAGTCTGGCTTTTGGTGAAAGAAAAATGAGGGAAACAAGCCACGCCAGTCAGGATATCCCCCACATCTAGAGCCGACAACCATTTTTTGCTCCGACGTAGGGCTTCCTGGGATCCGGTTTCCGGCAGGAAAACATACACATCCTGGCCTTCACAAATGACGCTGTTATCAATAAGACTGGCTGCTAAAAATTCGGTATCTTTACTTTGTGCAGATTGAAATTGTACAATGGAGAAATGTTCGACTCCCTGCCATCGTCTTCTGAATTTTGCCAATAAAGCCTTAGAGGGCTTCCGCAGAGGATGTTCTTCGGGGTTTCGCAATCGATGATAATCACACAGGGAAAAAGGTCCTCTTTTTCCGGCAGTCTGTAGGGCGAAATACGCCTGTTCAACTGCTTCGCGATGAATATTTGTATTTTCCAGGTCAATCAGTTCATTTTCCCTGCGCATTCCAATATGTATTTTTCTAAAACCATCACTGCGCAACCAGGATAATATTTTGCGGCCAAGGATAAGACAGCTCTTCCTCTCAACAAAGCTGCCGATTACGCCGAAGAGATGATTTCCCAAATAAAATAACGGCAATTGGCAGTCAATACAGCTTCTTAATGAACGAACCGCCTTAGCAGTATGGATTTGAGACTCTCTCGAGGAACGTGCCCTGGGGAAAAGCTCGACAAGCAGGATCGAGGGCAGGATATCCCCCGGGAACCGCTCAAGCGTGTTATAGAACACCCTGCTGTTCGGCAGACCAGTCTCCGGGTCAATTCCTGCACCCTTAATCAGCAAAAAATTCCAGATAACAGTTTTTCGGAATTCCTCCAACCAATCGCTTGAGACATGATTACTAAAGTAAGAATCGACCCCGCTGATGACGGCGATACACTCCCGTTCTTTCATGGGGATCGTGAAAATGATTGCCTGATTGGCGCAATAGCAGAAGTGATCGTGACTCTCCTGGGTCTCGCATCTATTAAAGTAGCCTTCCATCTTTTTCAGGGTTTCGAAAGACGATACATATTGCTCAGCGTCTATCACATTGTCCTTGTTAAAAAAAAGAAGGTTTTCAAAACATGGAATCTTTTCCGCTACAACTTCTCTATAGGAGGAGTAAAAAAGGTGGAGATCTTCTTCTTGTAATGGCTCGACCGGGGCCGGATGGTTTAAAGACTGCATCAAATCATTTTATAAAATATTCTGTTAAAAGAAGGGTAAGTTCTGCAATGTCAGTATCCAGGATAGTGCGGAAATCAATCAAAAAACGATTGTCTTCTATGCGGCCGATCAGCGGAAGAGCACTATCACGCATGTCGCTTTCGAACCTGTTAAGAGAAACCTCGGCAGGACACAGCTGCAGAGCCCAGCTTTCGAGACCATAGGCGGGGATGGCGCCGCCTCCTGTTTGGGACATGGTCGGCTGCAGGGAAAATGTACAATTTTCTATACTCGCTTTCTTTAATTTTCTCAAAACCTTTTGCGCTCTCTTTTTAATGAGACCCGCCTCCTCAGTCAGCATTCTGAGTGTGGGAATATGCAGAAGGGCCTCGTCGAAATCATAATAGGTGCGCAGAATACTCTCCAGTGAAGCCAGAGTGAACTTATCTATGCGAAGGGCTCGATTCAGGGGGTTTTTCTTTACCTGCTCAACCACCTCTTTTTTACCGACTATGATACCAGCCTGTGGACCGCCCAGAAGCTTGTCGCCGCTGAAGGTAACTATGTCAGCTCCTGACTTGACGACCTCCTGCACCGTCGGTTCTTTCGGGAGGCCGAACGGGGAGAGATCGAGCAGGCAGCCGCTGCCGAGGTCCTCCATCACTCGGATATTCCTATCCCGAGCCAGCGTTACCAACTCTTCGGTGGACACCTGTTTGGTGAAACCCAGTATCCTGAAATTGGAAGTGTGAACTTTAAGCAACAGAGCAGTTTCTTCAGTAATGGCTCGTTCATAGTCATAAAAGTGTGTCCTGTTGGTTGCTCCGACCTCGATCAGTGTAGCCCCGCTTTTCGCCATCACATCTGGAATTCGGAAAGAGCCGCCTATCTCTACAAGCTCGCCCCGTGAAACAATAGCCTCTTTTCCGTGGGCAAGAGTATCAATAACAAGAAGAACGGCTGCGGCATTGTTATTCACTACAAGCGCGGCTTCAGCCCCGGTGAGTTCGCAGATGAGTTGTTCCACGAGAGAATAACGACTGCCTCTTTTTCCGCTGCTGAGATCAAACTCAAGATTTGTATAATGCCGGCTGCATTGGACAAGTTGTTCAGCCGCCTTATCGGAGAGCAGAGAGCGTCCGAGATTAGTATGGATAACAACCCCGGTGCCATTGATGACTCGCCTGAGATTATACCTCAACCCTTGTTTTACTTGGGAGAGGAAGAGATTTTGCCATTGCTCATCGGTGAGCGCAGTGTAATTATCAACGTCGCTTAATATCTTTCGCCTTTCTCTTTCGATGCATTGTCGAACAATATTTTTCAATTGAACTGAAGAAATTTTTTCTGGAATAACGGGATAAAGGCGGACCATACTTTCGTCGACCTTCGGCAAGCTCCTCAACAGTTCTTTTTTCTTTTCCATTATACGTTTTAGAGTGATAAAATATTAAGTAAGGTAGAGTTTGGTATTGTCGTTTTCGGCTATCGTCATTCAAGCTGAAACAATCATAGATTTTGAATAGCAGGATTTTTCATTTTTTGCAGTAATATACGGTTATAGATGCAATATACCATTTCAAGCCTAAATATTCACAAAAAAGGCGTTGACAGTCTGAGGGCGATAATGTAGGTTTGCTCGGTCCTTGGGGCGCGAGTGATCGGCAACGATTTGAGCGCAACGGAGGCAGAAATAAACGAGAAATAAATCTTGACAGAGTTTTTAGAATCGATTAGATTAAATATCTCGTCGCGACATCAGTCGCAACCCACGAAACATCTTT